>NZ_CANCLE010000060.1 GCF_947378715.1 Phenylobacterium aquaticum | reverse complement strand
CTCCACCGACGGCATGACCGCCGACTTCTTCGAGTTCCCCTGGGAGGTCCTCGGCCGCTGCGCCACCCGGATCATCAACGAGGTCCGGGGCGTCAACCGCGTGGTCTATGACGTCACGTCCAAGCCGCCTGGGACCATCGAGTGGGAGTAGGGGGCGCCACCAGGCCCCTCGACGGCCTTTGGTCTGGACAGGGGGTTTGTTCCATGTTTGTTCTCAATCTCAGAGGGCAAATCCATGGACCTGGAACGGAAGATCCCCAGCAGGGCTGAGCAGCTCAGCTTGGAGTTCGGACCCGAGCCGAGGCTCGAAACGCCCTCCGCGCGGGCCGTGCGTCCGGTGCTGTTCTTCGCGATCCTGCCTGATCCGGCCGCGGCCGCCCGGATGGCGGAGCTGGGCCGGATGTTGCGACGTCGCTACGACCTGACGGGCCCGGCCGCCGCCGCTGCGCGATTGCATGTCTCGGTGTTTGGGGTCGGAGGCGAGACGGAGGCGGGGATCGCGCTCGCCCGCCGGATGGGCGCGGCGGTGACCGCCCGGGCTTTCGAGATGGTGCTCACTCGGGCGGTGAGTTTCCGGGGCGGCCAGACCCGCCCCCTGGTGCTCTGCTGCAGCGACGGCGCGGCTGCGGCCCTGACCGGCCTGCGCGACGCGCTCGGACTGGCCTCCGATGACCTGGGCCAGGCCGTCACCTGGAGGCGGCCTTTCACCCCACATCTGACCCTGGGACATGACTTCGGCGCCATTCCGGACACCGTCCTTGGCGACCCCATCCGCTGGCCGGCGCGGGAGCTGGTGCTGGTGCGCAGCGACCGGGGCCTTGGCCACCACGCCCGGCTGGCCAGCTGGCCATTCCGCCCACGCTTCGACCGGGGTCCCTGACAGCCTTCGCTTCCCTTCGGGCGAGGTCACGCATACCTACCCGTGGGCGGCTTGAATCGCGGAGAACGACGGATGAGTGACGGCGTGACGGTCTATGGGATCAAGGCCTGCGACACGATGAAGAAGGCCCGGACCTGGCTGGAGGCGCACGGCGTCGACTATCGGTTCCATGACTACAAGGCCGTGGGTGTGGATCGCGCCACCCTCGAGGGCTGGGCGGGCCGGGTCGACTGGAAGCTGCTGCTCAATACGGCGGGCACGACGTTCCGCAAGCTGCCGGACGCGGACAAGGGCGATCTCGACCAGGCCAAGGCCATTGGCCTGATGCTGGCCCAGCCCTCGATGATCAAGCGCCCGGTCGTGGACCTCGGGGACCGGTTGCTGGTCGGCTTCAAGCCCGAGACCTATGCGGCCGTCTTTGGCTGATCCCACCGCCACACCCGGCGACCGGTCGGGCGAGCCGCCGCTGGTGGTCTATTTTCACGGCGCGCCGGGATCGCCGCGTGAGATCGGCCTGATTGTTGGCGCCGCGCGGCAGTGCGGGATCTCGCCGATCAGCCTTCATCGGGCCAGGATCGCGCCGGGCCTCACGGGAGCGGCCTATTTCGACCTCCTCGCCATGGAGCTGCGCACGCGCGCCGCCGGGCGACAGGTGGACGTCATCGGCTTCTCGATCGGCGCCTTCGTGGCCCTCGAAGTCTGTCGCCGTCTGGGCGATCAGGTGCGGGGGGTCGATCTGATCGCCCCGGCCGGTCCGCTTGAATTGATGGAGACTCTCGATGACGTGGCGGGGGCGGCGGTGTTTGGCCTGGCCCGGCGCGCGCCGTGGCTGTTTCGGACGGCGTCTCGGCTTCAGGGCCTGTTGGCGGTCGTCCGTCCGGACCTGCTGATGTCCATGCTGTTCGCCAAGGCGGCGGGCGACGACCGCGACCTGGCCAAGGACCGGACATTCAAGACCCTATTGGGGTCAGTCCTGAGAGACGCCTTGGGGCATGGCCTCGCCGGCTATGTCCGTGATGTCGAAGCCTATGTCCGGCCCTGGGCGGAAGCCCTGGACGAAGTGCGCGCGCCCGTGCGGATCTGGCAGGGGGCGTTGGACAACTGGGCGCCGCCCAGGATGGCCAAGACCCTGGCGGAACGGCTCGTCGCCGCTGAGCCGGTGAGTTTTCTCCCCGGCCGGTCCCACTATTCCGCATTGATCGCGGCGGCCCCGGACATTTTTCGACGGTTAAGCGCATCGGCTGCATCCAATCCAACAGTCGGTGGCGACTAGGGGATGAAAGCGGCGGATCATCCGCCCCGCATCTGCCTTGGAGCCCTCACATGGAACACGTCTGGTTCAGCTATTGGTGGCTGGTCTTTCCGCTCGGTTGGTTCGTCTTCGGCGCCTTTGACCGCTGGCTGACCTATCAGCGCAGCCGTGACGCGCTTGACCTCATCAAGACCTACACCGCCCAGGGCAAAGAAGTTCCGCCGGAACTGGTGCGCCGGGTGCATGACGACATCGACGACGACCTGCCGCCGGGCGTGGACGTCCGCTTCTACAATCGTCGTGTCCGCCGGGCCTATCGCCGGGCCTACCGCTGGGGCCCCTACGGCGCCATGCGGTCGGCGGTGATCACCGGCGCCGTGGCCGCCGCCTTCTGGTTCTCGGCCCAGATGAGCTATATCCCCGGCGCTGATGGACCGTTCCGGTTCGTCGCGATCATCCTGGGATGCATCGCCGTCGGCAACCTGGCCTTTGCGATCCTGGGCCTGGTGATCCCGCGTCCGGATCGCGACTGATGGATATGGCGGTCCTCGACGAAAATCTGGTCGAGGCCGCGCGCGGAGGGTCTGCGGAGGCCTTCTCCAGCCTGGTGGCGCGCCATCAGCAGGCGCTGCGGGCCTTCCTGCGCCGCGCCTGCCGCGACTGGGCGCTCGCCGATGATCTGGCCCAGGAGACCTTCATCACCGCCTGGTCCCGCATCGGGCGGCTGCAGCCGGGGGCGAATGTCCGGGCCTGGCTGTGCGGGATCGGCTACAACAAGGCGCTGACGGCGTTCCGCGCCGATCGGCGGGCCCGGCGCCGCGACGACGACTATCACAAGGCCGTCTCTATCTCTGTCTCGCCGGTCCCGGAGGATCGCATGGCCCTGGAGCGGGCCATGGCTGACCTGCCGCTGGAACAGAGGGCCTGTGTCGCCCTGTGCCTGGCGGCGGATTTCAGCCACGCCGAAGCCGCTGTCGCCCTGGAATTGCCGTTGGGCACGGTGAAGTCTCATGTCGCCCGCGGTCGAGCCCGGCTGCTGGCGGCCTTGAATATCGAAGACGAGGAGCCCGCCAATGCCTCATCCTGACGATCGCCTGAGGGCCTTGTTCGCGGCCGATGCGCCGCCGACCCGGGATCACGCCTTCGAGGCCGCGGTGTTCGAGCGGCTGGCCCGGCGCGCCTTCCTGCTGGATCTCGCCGCGCTTTCGGCGATCAGCCTGGCGGGCGCGGGCCTGCTGTGGTTGCTCTGGCCCGCCATCTCACCGGCCCTGATGGCGGTGGGGCAGGGGCTGGCGCCGGCGGCCCTGGGGCTGGGCGTGGTGGCGGTTCTGTTGACGCTGGGCGGCGGCCGTATCCTCGAAGCTGGAACATGACGAAGAATTCACGGCTCAGTCTGCATCCATAGGGGATGCGGCGCGCCTCTTTCCTTGCATAGACGGGCCGATGAGCCCGCTCACGGAGAGAAGGAGACCCCCTTGCACGCAGTCTTTATCATCCTGATCATCTTCGGATCGATCGCATCCCTGTTCCTGGTTCCGGCCTGGCTGAAGAGCCAGGAGCGTCAAAAGCTGCAGGACACCCTGCGCGCCGCCATCGAGAAGGGCCAACCGCTTCCCACCGAAGTGATCGAGGCCTTGACCTCCGACGTGAAGGTCCGGCCCAAGCCTTCGCCGCAACGCGACCTGCGGGTCGGCATCATCTGGATGGGCGTGGCGGTCGGGCTGGCGGCCATGGGCTTCGCGATCAGCTTCGAGGACGCCGACGCCCTCTATCCCATGCTGGGCTTCGCGGCCTTCCCAGGCTTCATCGGTCTGGCCTTCGTCCTGATCTCATTCTCCGGCCGCGGCCAGAAGTCTTAAGTCGCTCTAGGGGGAGCAGGCCCAATGACGGGCTCTCAACACAGGTTCGCGAGCCTCCACGACGTGGAGCTGGCCACCTTGGCCGCGACGGGGGAACGTCGCGCCTTCGGTGAGCTGGTCCGCCGACACGGATCGGCGGTGCGCGGACTGCTGCGCCGGATGGGCGCGGCCCCGGCCGAGGCCGACGATACGGCCCAGGATGCGTTCCTGGCCGCCTTCGAAGGCATAGCGGAATATCGCGGCGAAGGCGCCTTCGCCGGCTGGGTCAAACGGATCGCCGCGCGCCAGTATCTGCGCCGGCTGCAGCGGGAGCGGCGGCTGGCCGATCTCGCCATAGCTGCGGAGGAGGGGGAGCCGGTGGCGTCCCATCCTGACGCTGCGGGCCGCATCGATCTGGACGAGGCGCTGAAGACGCTCACCGCTTCGGAGCGGCTGTGCGTCACCATGTGCTACGGCGCGGGCCTGTCCCACGCCGAGGCCGCAGAGGCCTTAAATCTGCCGCTTGGAACGGTAAAATCCCATGTCAAACGTGGTCTGGAGAAGCTCAGAGCGCGACTGGCGCCGCCTGACGGCGCTCTCGAGGGGAGGCAGGGCAATGGCTGAACTCGATTTCGAACGAAGTCTGGAGCGGCTGTTCGCCGATGCTCCCTATTTCCCCGACGGCGAGGCCTTCGCGCAGCGGGTGGAGAACCGGCTGGATCGGGGCTGGGCCATGCGCGGCTGGCTGATCGGCTCCGCCGGCGTGGTCGGCGGCGTGGTCGGGGTTAGCCAGTTGGTGATGTCCAATGTGGTTCATCGGGTGGAGACGGTTTCGGCCGGATCCAGCCGCGTGATCCAGGCCGGAATCGCCCAGGTGAAGCCGAGCATCGACCTGTTGTCGCTTGTGCAGTCCGACTGGGCTGTGGTTTGGGTCGCCTCCGCCCTGGCTGTCGTCGCCATGGGCTTCGTGCTTACGCGGGTGATCGAGGAGATCTGAGTTCATGTCCGCTCAACGCCAAGACACGGTGCGGCGGCTCGCCGCGCCGGATATCGCTGCGCGCAAGGGCGGAGAGCCGATCGTCTGCCTGACGGCCTACACCGCCCCGATGGCCGAGTTGCTCGACGCCCATTGCGACCTGCTGCTGGTCGGCGACAGCCTGGGCATGGTGGTCCACGGCCTGCCCAATACGGTCGGCGTGACCATGGAGATGATGATCTTGCATGGCCAGGCGGTCATGCGCACCTCCAAGCAGGCCATGGTCGTGGTCGACATGCCGTTCGGCTCCTATGAGGGGGCGCCGGAGACGGCCTATGACAACGCCGTGCGGATCATGAAGGAGACCGGGGCCCAGGCCGTGAAGGTCGAGAGCGGCGAGACCGTGGTCGACACCATCGCCTACATGGTCAAGCGCGGCATCCCGGTCATGGGCCACGTCGGTCTGCGTCCGCAGGCCGTGCTGACGGACGGCGCTTTTAAAGCCAAGGGCAAGGGCGCCGACGAGCGCGCCCGCATCCTGGCCGAGGCCAAGGCCACCGCCGAAGCCGGCGTCTTCGCCCTGGTCATCGAAGGGGTGGCCGAGGGCCTGGCCCGGGAGATCACCCAGGCGGTGAGCGTTCCCACCATCGGCATCGGCGCCTCCGCCGGCTGCGACGGCCAGATCCTGGTCACCGACGACATGCTGGGCCTGTTCGACTGGACGCCCAAGTTCGTGCGCCGCTATGGCGACCTGCGCGGCGAGATCGCCCAGGCGGTCGCCGCCTATGCCGCCGATGTCCGGGCCCGGCGGTTCCCCGGACCGGCCGAGATCTATTTCGCCAAGGCCGCCAATACATGAGCCATCCCGCCCTGGTCGCCGGACGCACCGCCGTCGTCATGGGCGCCGCCAGCGGCATAGGCCGGGCCGCCGCCCTCCGCTTCGCGGCGCTGGGCATGAATGTCTGCCTGGCCGACCTCGCGGGCGAACCCCTGGAAAGCGCGATCAAGGCGGTGGCCGAGCACGCCGCCGCCCGTGACCATGTCTTCGGCGTCGCGACCGATGTCGCCGACCTCGATGCGGTCGAACACCTGCGCGACGCCGTCTACGGCCGGTTCGGCGAAGTCGCGGTCCTGATGAACAACGCCGGTGTCGGCGGCGGCGCGGGCGCCTATCAGGATATCGATCGCTGGCGCAAACTGCTGTCGATCAATCTGTGGGGCGTGATCAACGCCGTCCAGACCTTCACCCAGGGCATGGTCGCCCAGGGAACCCCCTGCGCCATCATCAACACCGGCTCGAAACAGGGCATCACCAATCCGCCCGGTGATGTCGCCTACAATGTCACCAAGGCCGGGGTGAAGACCCTGACCGAAGGCCTGGCGCATCAGCTGCGCAATGTTCCTGGTTGCCAGGTCAGCGCCCACCTGCTGGTCCCCGGATTCACCTTCACCGGCATGACCCGAGGCGCGCGCACCGAGAAGCCGCCTGGCGCCTGGCCGCCGGAGCAGGTGGTGGCGTTCATGGAGGCGGCCATGGCGCGCGGCGAGTTCTACATCCTCTGCCCTGACAACGACGTTCCCAGGGCCATGGACGAGAAGCGCATGGCCTGGGCCATGGGCGACCTGATCGAGAATCGACCGGCCCTGTCGCGCTGGCATCCCGATCATGAGGCCGCCTTCGCCCGTTTCATGGCTGGTGAGTCTTAAGGCAGCACGATCTCGAACCAGAAATCGAAGCGGTCCAGGACGCCCAGCAGGGTTTCGAGGGCTGCCGTGTCGCCGCTGACCAAGCCATCGGCGCGCGCGGCCTCCAACGTCCGCTCGCCGGTGACCAGATCGACCAGGGTTCCCCGTGTCAGGGGGATGGCGTCGGCTGTGGACCGCACCGCCCGATGGTGCAGGACGCCGTTTCGGACCTTGAGCCTGAAGCTCTCCGCGACATCGGTGAAGGTCAGCGTCATGGCCGGCTCGGCCCGGCCAATGGTCTCGCCGTTCAGCCGCACGCTCAACGAATCCAGCAGCTGGTCGGCGGGCAGGGTGCGCAACTGGCCTGCCGCTCCCTGGCGGGGGGCGGTCGGGGCTGGTCGCACATGGCGCAGCTCCTGGGCCCCGGTCAGGTAGAAGTCCCGCCAGGGCGCCGACTCGGCCTGATAGCCCATCTGCTCCAGGGCGTCGGCCTGGAGGTCGCGGGCCTCCATGTTGTCGGGCTCGGCGAAGACCAGGTGGTTCGCCAGCTCAGCGACCCAGCGATAGTCGCCGGCCTCGAACGCCGCCCGCGCCTTGGCGAGCAAAGCCTCGCCGCCGCCCGCCAGGTCGACATAGCGCTGTCCAGCCTCGACTGGCGGGTGTTTGTGCAGATTGGCGGGGTTGCCGTCGAACCAGCCCAGATAGCGCTGATAGACCGCCTTGGTGTTATGGCTGAGCGTTCCGTAATAGCCCCGGGTGTGCCATTCGGCCGCCAGGCTGGGCGGCAAGGCCATGCGCTCGGCGATCTCCAGCGGGGTCAGGCCGTGATTGGCCATCCGCAGGGTCTGGTCGTGGATGAACTTATAGAGGTCGCTCTGGGTTTCCAGAAACGCGACCTGGTCCGCCTGGCCCCAGCGCGGCCAATGGTGACTGGCGAACAAGACGTCGCTGTCCTTGGCGAACAGGTCGATCGCCTCGTCGATATAGAAACTCCAGGCCTTGGCGTCGCGGACCTGGGCGCCCCTCGGCGTATAGAGGTTGTGCAGTTGGCAGGTGCAGTTCTCCGCCATGCACAGGGCCCGATGCCTGGGGAAGAAGAAGTTCATTTCGGCCGGCGCCTCGGTGCCCGGGGTCACCTGGAACACGATCTCCACGCCGTCCAGGGTGAGCCGCGTTCCGGTCTTGGAGATGCTTTCGGTGGGCGCGATCAGGCTGACCTGGCCGCTGGACACCGCCTTGCCCAGGCCTGAATCGACGTGGCCGCGCGGACCCCGGGGCAGCAGGGCGCCGTACATATAGGTCGCGCGCCGGCTCATCGCGTTGCCGGCCAGGACGTTCTCGCTGACCGCCTCGGCCAGGAACCCCTCCGGCGCCACGATCCGCGCGCCGGCGGCGATGTCGGCGTCCGACAGCACCCCCTTGATCCCGCCATAGTGGTCGACATGGCTGTGGGTGTAGATCACCGCGCTAACCGGCTTGTCGCCCCGGTGCTTGCGCATCAGGGCCAGGGCCGCCGCCGCAGGCTCCGAGGAGGTGAGCGGGTCGATGACGATGAAGCCCTCGTCGCCCTCCACGAAGGTGATGTTCGACAGGTCGAAGCCCCGGACCTGGTAGATGCCCTCCGTCACCTGGAACAGGCCGTGGTTCAGGTTCAGCTGGGCCTGCCGCCACAGGCTGGGATTGACCGTGTCGGGACAGACCTCGTCGTCTGCCTGAAAGGCGAAGGTCGCGAGGTCCCAGGCCACGCCGCCCCGGGCGGTCTCCACACGGGCGTTGGGCGCAGTGTCGATGAAGCCCCGGCGGGCCCGGGCCATGTCCGCGCCATCCTCCGGGGGCAGGGCGGCGGCCAATGCGGCCTGGGCCGTGCGCGTTGCGCCCGTCGCGTCCTTGGGCTGGGTCATGTGGCTATTTCCCCCTGTGACAGGCGACGTCGAAGCGCCGCTCTTCCGCCATTCTTGATGGCTAACCCCTGGGGTCGGGGGCCGCCAGCCGAAAGTCCGTGCGCGCGGAAGGAACCCCCACCGTTGCGGCGGGCCGTCCGCCGCTATAGGTTCCGCCGCTCTATTCCCTGACGCCGGTTCGTGCGGAGTTTTTCTAAGTGGTCGATGTCTTTGACGAGGTGGAGGAACAGCTCCGCGCCGACCGATACCGGCAGATGGCGCTCAAGGCCCTGCCATGGGTCGCCGCCGGCCTGGGCGCGGCCCTGATCGCCGCCTTGGCGATCTGGGGCTATGAGACCTACACGACCAAGGCCGTGAGCAAGGCTTCGGAAGAATACGCCCAGGCGCTGGACGCCTTCCAGGCGGGCCGGGTCGACGAGGCCGACCGCCTGTTTGGCGAGGTCGCGACGTCCTCCTCCAAGGCCTACAAGGCCCTGGCCCTGCAGCAGCAGGGCGGGATCAAGCTGGCCGCCGGCAAGATCCCTGATGCGGTGAAGCTGTTTGACGCATCGGCCGCTGCGGCCCCCGACTATGTGATCGGCGACGCCGCCCGCCTCAAATCCGCCTTCGCCCTGCTGGACACCGCCCCCTATAAGGATATGCAGGCGCGGCTGGAGCCACTGATGAAGGACGGCCGACCCTATAAGGCCCAGGCCCGCGAGGCCCGCGCCTTCGCCCGCATCCTGGCCGGCGACTATAGCGGCGCCAAGGATGACTTCGTGGTCATCTCGCTGATGCCGGACGCCCAGGACGGCGCCCGCGCCCGCGCCCAGGCCGCCAAGCAACTGATCGAATCGGGCTCAGCCAAGGCCGTCGCCGGCGCGGTTAAGGCCGCCATGGCGCTGCCTGCGCCTGTCCAACTTCCCCCGGGGGCCGCTATTCCCGGTCTCACCCCTTCCGCGCCGCAACAGCAAGCTCAGCCCGCCCAATGATGACTCTGCGCCGTAACGGCCTCCTCGCTCTCATGCTGACGGTCGCGGTGGCGGCTTCCGGCTGCTCCACGGTCGGCAAGATCAATCCGTTCCACAAGAAGGACACGGGCCCGAAGGAGGTCGCCTCCGTCGGCCAACGGGTGGCGGTCCAGGCTTTTGACGACAAGATCGAAGTCGCCGAAGGCCTCAAGGGCGCCGACTTCTTCCTGCCGGAACCCCAGCCCGTGACCCAATGGGCCCTGCCTGGCGGCACGCCGGAACAGTCGGTCGAACACGTCGCCGCCGGCGGCGGGCTCTCGGTCGCCTGGAAGAAGAGCTTCGGCCAGAAGTCCAGCCGCGGCGCCCACGTCACCGCCCCGCCGGTGGCCGTCAACGGCAAGATCTATGTGATGGACGGCGAGGCCACGGTCTCCGCCCACGACGCCCAGACCGGCGCCGAGGTGTGGAAGGCCGACCTGCGTCCCAAGAACAAGCGCGACGCCGAGGCCTTTGGCGGCGGTCTCGCCATCGCCGACGGCAAGCTCTATGTGGCCTCCGGCTATCGTTTCGTCGCCCAGCTGAACGCCGACAC
Organism: Phenylobacterium aquaticum; assembly: GCF_947378715.1. Classification (GTDB taxonomy): domain Bacteria; phylum Pseudomonadota; class Alphaproteobacteria; order Caulobacterales; family Caulobacteraceae; genus Phenylobacterium; species Phenylobacterium aquaticum_A. The sequence goes on along the minus strand of NZ_CANCLE010000060.1, from coordinate 10,983 downwards.
CGGCGCGGTGCTGTGGCGCAAGATGACCGAGGAACCGATCCATGCCGCCCCGACTGTGGTCGGCGGCCGGATGTTCGTGGTCGCCATCGACAACACCCTGCTGACCTTTGACGCCGCCACGGGCGCCGAGGGCTGGACCTATCAGGCCCTGGCCGAATCGGCCCGCATCCTGGGCGCCTCCAGCCCGGCCGTGTCCGGCGACACTGTCGTCGCCTCCTTCGGCTCCGGCGAACTGGTCGCCCTGCGCGCCGCCAACGGCAATGACCTGTGGAACGAGGCCCTGTCGCGGGCCAGCCGCACCAACGCGCTCTCGGAAATCCGCGACATTCCCGGACGTCCGGTCGTCTATCAGGGCGACGTCTTTGCGGTCAGCCATTCGGGCGTGTTCGCCGCCACCGACCTGCGCACCGGCCAGCCGCGCTGGACCCTGCCGATCACCGGCATCACCACCCCCTGGGCCGCCGGAGACGTGGTCTATGTGGTCGACAAGGCCGGCAAGATCTATTGCGTCGCCCGCGAGTCGGGCCAGGTCTACTGGATCCGCGACCTGAACGTGGACCGCGTGAAGAAGAAGGCCGCCTGGTACAACGGCCTGGGCAAGAGCAAGGCCGACGCCAAGAAGAACGTGGTGCGGCCGCTGTGGACCAGCCCGATCCTGGCCAATGGCCGGCTGGTGCTGGGCGCCGACACGGGCGAAGTCGTGGCCGTCAACGCCAAGACCGGGGTGGTCGAGAAGTCGGTTCAGCTCGGTTCACCGTTGCTGATTGGCCCGATTGCGCTAAATGGCGCCCTGTACTTCGCGACGGATGGGGCTCAACTCATCGCGCTGCGCTAACTTCGAGACCACATGCCGCTCAGACTCGCCATTGTCGGGCGTCCTAACGTCGGAAAGTCGACCCTGTTCAACCGACTGGCGGGCAAGAAGCTCGCCATCGTGGACGACCGTCCCGGCGTGACCCGAGACCGGCGCTTCGGCACCGGCCGCATCGGCGACATCGACCTTGAACTGATCGACACCGCCGGCTTCGAGGATGTCACCGATGACAGCCTCGAGGCGCGGATGCGCGCCCAGACCGAACTCGCCATCGACGAATGCGACGTCGCCGTCTTCGTGGTGGATTCCCGCGACGGCGTGACGCCCATGGACCGCGTCTTCGCCGAAATCCTGCGCAAGCGGGACAAGCCGGTGATCCTGCTGGCCAACAAGGCCGAGGGCCGCCAGGGCGACATGGGGATCAACGAGTCCTACAGCCTGGGCCTGGGCGAGCCGATTCCGGTCTCCGCCGAGCACGGCGAGGGCATGGCCGATCTCTACGCCGCGATCTCGGCGATCAATGACGAGGCCGATCTCGGTGAGGACGACGACGGCGACAAGGCGGTCAAGATCGCCATCGTCGGACGCCCCAACGCCGGCAAGTCGACCCTGGTCAACAAGCTGATCGGCGAAGACCGCATGCTGACCGGTCCGGAGGCCGGCATCACCCGCGACGCCATCCCGGTCGACTGGACCTGGGAAGATCGCCAGGTCCGGCTGGTCGACACCGCCGGCCTGCGCCGCAAGGCCCGGGTGCAGGAGAAGCTTGAGAAGCTGTCGACGGCCGATTCCATCCGCGCCATCACCTTCGCCGAAGTGGTGATCCTGGTGATGGACGCCACCCACCCCTTCGAGGTCCAGGACCTGCAGATCGCCGACCTCGTCGAGCGCGAGGGCCGGGCCCTGGTGTTCTGCCTGGCCAAGTGGGACCTGGTGGACGACCAGCAGACCAAGATGAGCGAGATCGTCGAGGAGGCCGCCCGCCTCCTGCCGCAGCTCAAGGGTTCGCCGGTCATTGCCTTGTCGGCCGAGACCGGGCGCAACCTCGACAAGCTGATGCCGGCCGTCTTCAAGGTGCACAAAGACTGGTCGACCAAGGTCAAGACCCGCGACCTCAATGACTGGCTGGCCCAGGCCATCCAGCGCCACCCGCCGCCGGCCGTCAGCGGTCACCGGGTGAAGCCGAAATACATGGCCCAGACCAAGGCCCGGCCACCTACCTTCGTGCTGTTCGCCAGCCGGGCCAACCAGCTGCCGGACCAGTATCGCCGCTATCTGATCAACTCGCTGCGCGAGAGCTTCGACCTGCCGGGCGTGCCCATGCGGCTGACCGTCAAGTCGAACAAGAACCCCTTCGCCGAGGGCGAGGCCAAGAGCCACGTGGCCCAGACCCTGGTGAAGAAGACCCGCACCAAGGCCAAGACCGGTCTGGCCGCCAAGACGCTCAGCGAGGCCTCGGCCAAGGCCAAGGCGGGCGCCAAGGCCAAGCCCAAGAAAGCCTATGTCTCCAAGGCGCCGAAGCCGACCGGCAAGCTGAAGGGGCAGGGCGCCGCGCCCAGGGGCCGCGCCGCCAAGGTGGCCCGCCCCGGCGTGAAGCCGAAGAACGCTAGCCGTGCGATTGCTTCCACGCGGGGAACGAGACGCTAGAGGTCGGCGCGCCCAGCTCCGCCTGGGCCAGTTCGACGATCAGCGGCCCGATTTCCGACGGCTCGGGCAGGGTCAGTGGGTCCTCGCCCGGCATCGCCTCGGCGCGCATGCCGGTGCGCATGGCGCCGGGATCGATCAGGGCGGCCCGCACAGGCGTATTCTCGATCTCGTCGGCCCAGGTGCGCACCAGGTGCTCCATGGCCGCCTTGGTGGCGCCGTAGGCGCCCCAGAAGGCCTTGGGGCGCTCCACCCGGCCCGTGGTCAGGAACAGGGCCCGGCCCTTGGGCGCGGCCTTCAGCAGCGGCTCGGTGGAGCGGATCAGCCGATAGACCGAGGTCAGGTTGGTGGCGACGATCTTGTCCCATACGCCGGTGTCGATATGGGCGATGGGGGTCAGGCCGCCCAGGATGGCCCCGGCATGGACCAGCAGGTCCAGATGGCCGTGTCGCTGGTGGATGGCGTAGCCCAGTTGGTCGATGCCGGACCCATGGGTCAGGTCGAGAGGGACCAGGGTCGCCGAACGACCGGTCAGGGCCTTGATCTCGTCGTCGAGGGCTTCCAGCGCGCCCTGGGTGCGGGCGGTGGCGATGATCTGGGCGCCCGCGGCGGCCAGGGCGAGGGCGCTGGCGCGGCCGATGCCGCGCGTGGCGCCGGTGACCAGGGCGATCTGGCCGTCGAGGGGAAGCGTCTTATCGGTCATGGCGGGGTGTCTAAACCGTCTCCGGCGAGCTGTCCGCCCGCTTTGCGTATCTCTGGGCGATGACCGCGCAGGCCATCAGCTGCAGCTGGTGGAAGATCATGATCGGCAGCAGCATCAGCCCCAGGCCCGCGCCGGGAAACAGGACGCCGGCCATGGGCACGCCGCTGGCCAGGCTCTTCTTGGAGCCGCAGAACACGATGGTGATCTCGTCCTCGGTGGCGAAGCCGAAGGCCCGCGCCGCCGCCACGGTGACCAGCAGCACCAGGGCCAGCAGCACGGCGCAGATCACCGCCAGCCGAACCAGGTCCAGTGCGCTGACCTGGCGCCAGATGCCGCCGGTGACCGCCTCGGAGAAGGCCGAATAGACCACCAGCAGGATCGAGCCGCGATCGACATAGGAGAGCAGCTTGGCCCGCGCCGAGATCCACGGCCCGATCACCGGGCGGAGCAGCTGGCCCGCCACGAACGGAACCAGCAGCTGGACGACGATCGACTGCACCGAATGGAACGACAGCCCATTGCCCTGGGCGTGCATCAGCAGCGCGCCGAGGAGCGGGGTGATGGCGATGCCCAGCAGGTTGGACGCCGTGGCCGAGGCCACTGTCGCCGCGACATTGCCCCGCGCTATGGCCGTAAAGCCGATCGAGGACTGGATGGTCGAGGGCAGGCACCCCAGGAACACGATGCCGGGCGCCAGGGCCGCCGGGGTCAGCCAGGCGGGCAGGGCGGCCATGCCCAGCGTCAGGATCGGGAACAGGATGAAGGTCGCGGCCAGCACCAGCAGGTGCAGCCGCCAATGGGTGATCCCGCGGATCACCGCCTCGCGCGACAGCTTCGCGCCGTGCAGGAAGAACACCAGGCCGATGGCGATCTTCGTCGCCAGGCCGAACACCGGCGTCGCCGCCCCGTGAGCCGGCAGGACGGTGGCCAGCAAGACCATGCTGACGATCAGTATGATGTACCAGTCGGGCTTGAGACGGGCCAACAGCCCGGGACGCGCTGAACTCACGCGTCGACCAGGAACGAGAGCTGGCGGTCCGCAGTATCGTTGCGACCCTCGGCGATCTCGCGATCGAGCAGACGGGTCGGATAGTCGCCGGTGAAATAGTGATCGGTGAACTGGGGGTTCTTCGGGTCACGCGGTTCGGAATTCATCGCGGCATAGAGGCCGTCGACCGACAGATAACCCATGGAGTCGACCTCCAGGATCTTGGCGATCTCCTCGACCGAGTGGTTGGCGGCCAGAAGCTTGTCGCGGTCGGGCATGTCGATGCCGTAGAAGTCCGGCCACTTGATCGGCGGCGAGGCGGATCTCAGATGCACCTCGGCGGCGCCGGCCTCGCGGACCATGCGCACCACGCGGACAGAATTGGTGCCGCGCACGATGGAATCGTCGATCAGCATCACCCGCTTGCCGGCCAGCACCGAATGGTTGGGCGACAGCTTCATGCGCACGCCGAGCTCACGGGCGCCCTGGGTCGGCTGGATAAAGGTCCGACCCACATAGTGATTGCGGATGATGCCCATCTCGAAGGGCACCCCGGTCTCCTGGGCGTAGCCGAGCGCCGCCGGTACGCCGGAATCGGGCACCGGCACGATCACGTCGACGTCCACATGGCTTTCCTGGGCCAGCCGACGGCCCATGCGCTTGCGCACCTCATAGACGGAGCGGCCGTTCACGACGGAGTCGGGACGGGCGAAATAGACATATTCGAAGATGCAGGGCCGAGCCCGGGCGGCGGGGAACGGCCGCAGGCTCTCGATTCCGTCATGGTCGATGACCACCATCTCGCCGTGTTCGATGTCGCGGACGAACTTCGCGCCGATCATGTCGAGCGCGCAGGTCTCGGACGCCAGCACGTACTTGCCGTCCAGGTCGCCCAGCACCAGCGGGCGGATGCCCAGGGGGTCGCGCACCCCGATCAGCTTCTTGTTGGAAAGCGCCACCAGGGCGTAGCCACCCTCGATCCGCGACAGGGCGTCGATGAACTTCTCGACCATCCGCGCCCGGCGCGAGCGGGCGATGAGGTGCAGGATCACCTCGGAGTCCGAGGTCGACTGGAAGATCGCGCCCTCCGCCACCAGCTGCTGGCGCAGAGTCAGGAAGTTGGTCAGGTTGCCGTTGTGGGCGATAGCGACGCCGCCGGAGTCGAGATCGGCGAACATCGGCTGGACGTTGCGGATGAAGCTGCCGCCCGCTGTGGAATAGCGGGTGTGGCCGATGGCGGCGTAGCCGGGCAGGCGCTCCATGAGGTCGGGGCCGGCGAAGGCGTCGCCGACATAGCCCATGTGTCGTTCGGTATGGAAACCCTGGCCGTCAAAGGTGGCGATGCCGCACGCCTCCTGGCCTCGGTGCTGCAGGGCATGCAGGCCCAGCGCCGTGATGGGCGAGGCCGCTTCGATGTCGAAGACGCCGAAGACCCCGCATTCCAGACGCGGCGTGTCATCAAGAGGATCACGCTGCGGCCATCGATCCTGGACGGATTTCATCGGGATTTCTCCACCAGATCGTCGATTCCACCGCGGTCGCGGGCGTCATAGCCCCCGCCGTCACTGGAGTCACGCGGGCTGTTCTTGGAACCTTCATGAACCGCCTCGGTCAGGACGGGTTTCAGCTTGTCGGCCATGTCCCAACCCTTGGGCGCGAAGGCCCTCAGCGCCGCCGCAGCGACCGTGGTCATGGGGTAAAAGGTCGCATCGGTCAGCCACTTGGGCATCAGGGCCGCCGGCGTCGCGGCGGTGAAGGCCAGGTTGAAGGCGCCGAGCAGGACAAAGGCGCGGACTAGGCCGAAGCCCAGGCCGATGGTGCGGTCCATCAGCCCAAGAATCTGGGCCTCCTGGATCTTGCGGGCCAGACCGCCGCCGACGATCCGCAGGCCGCCATAGACCAGGGCGAAGGTCACCACCATGCCGGTCACCGTGCCGGCCCAGTCCGGATCGATCAGGTTGCGCGCGATCGGACCGGTAAAGCGCAGGCCATAGACCGCGACGATGGCGGCGACCAGGAAGGAGACGACCGCCACCATCTCGTGGGCGGCGCCCTGGTAGAAGCCGATCCCGGCCGAGGCCAGCAGGATCGAGAGCACGATGATGTCGAAATAGGGCACCGGTGCTAGTTCCAGTCGCTTTCGCCGATCCGTCGGACGGCGTCGGCCAGGCGCGCGACCGGCGTGATCTTCAGCGGGGCGCCGTCCAGGGCGGCGGGCGCGATGGCGCGATTGAACCCCAGCTTCGCGGCTTCCTTGAGGCGAGACTCCATGCGGCTGACCGGGCGGATGTCGCCCGACAGGCTGAGTTCGCCGAACACCACGCAATCCTGCGGCAGGGCGACGTCCAGGGCGGAAGAGGCCAGCGCCGCCGCCGCCGCCAGGTCGGCCGCCGGCTCCGTGACCCGCAGGCCGCCGGCCACGTTCAGATAGACGTCGCGATTGCCGAGCCCGAGCCCGCAGCGCGATTCCAGAACGGCCAGCACCATGGCCAGGCGACCGGAGTCCCAACCCACCACGGCCCGGCGCGGCGTGCCATAGGCCGAAGGCGCCACCAGGGCCTGGAACTCGACCAGCACGGGGCGGGAACCCTCGATGCCGGCGAACACAGCGGCGCCGGCCGCGCGCTCGCCCGAGGTGTCGAGGAACAGGGCCGAGGGGTTCTTCACCTCGGCCAGCCCTGCGTCGCCCATCTCGAACACCCCGATCTCGTCCGTGGCGCCGAACCGGTTCTTGGCGCCGCGCAGAATGCGGAACGGGTAGCCGCGCTCGCCCTCGAAGGCCAGGACGGCGTCGACGATATGCTCGATGACCCGGGGTCCGGCGATCGTGCCCTCCTTGGTCACGTGGCCCACCAGGATCACCGCCACGCCCTGCTTCTTGGCGAGCCGGGTCAGTTCGGTGGCGGCGGCCCGCACCTGGGTGACCGAGCCGGGGCCTGCTTCATGGGCGTCGCTCCACATGGTCTGGATGGAGTCGATGACCACCAGGTCGAACTTGTCGCGCTTGAGCCCGTCGAGGATCTCGCGCAGCGAGGTTTCCGCCGCCAGCTTCACCGGCGCGTCGGCCAGGCCCATGCGCTGGGCGCGGCTGCGCACCTGATCGACAGCTTCCTCGCCCGAAATATAGGCGCAGCGAGCGCCCCGGCGGGCGGCGAAGGCGGTCACCTGCAACAGCAATGTCGACTTTCCAACCCCTGGATCGCCGCCCAGCAGTATGGCGGAGCCCGGCACCACGCCGCCGCCGCAGACCCGGTCGAACTCATCGACGCCGGTGATGATCCGGGGCGGGGCGAGGGTGGTTTCCTCCAGGCCCCGGAAGTCCAAACCCCGGCCGCGCGCGCTCTTGCTGGGGGCGAGCGCCCCCGGCGGCCGGCTCTGCACCTCCTCGACAAGGCTGTTCCAGCCGTTGCAGGCCGGGCATTGGCCCGCCCACTTCGACTGGGTGGCCCCGCAGGACTGGCAGACATAGGCAGCGCCGTCGCGGGCCATGGAATCTCCTGATTCGGACGAGGTCCGAGCTTACCCTCTATTGCGCGGCGGTTTCCCGACTCCGCGCGTTTGTTTAGGTTCGGCCAAGTGGGGGCGGCGCCCGCTCCATTCAAGCCGCGGCCGGCTTCAGCAGGGGACACCATGAGCCAGTACGATCCGAGGGCGACGACGGGGCGCGGGGTCTTGGGGCTCTCTGGACCCCGTCTGGCCTGGGCGATCGGCGGCGCCGTCGCGGTGCTGGGCGCCCTGGGCGTGGCGGTTCTGGCGGGGCGTCATGCCGCAGCGCCGACCGAGGTGTCGGGGCCGCGTCTACGGGGTGGCCAGTCCGTCGATATCGAAAAACTGCAGGCAGCGACCGCCAGCCTCGACGCTGCAGCCAAGGCGATGAAGACCAGGCGGGGCGCCGTGAAGACCCTCTCGGCCGAGGCGTTGCAGGCCTATCTGCCCGGCGCTGTCGACGGCCTGACCCGGCGCAAGGTCTCGGTGGAGGCGGCGGAGGAGAACGATCTCTCCGGTCCTACCGTTCGCGGACATTATGCCGGCAAGGGCGCCAGCCTGGATCTGTCGGTGTCCGACCTCGGCGCCGCCGGCGCACTTGCCGCCCTGGCCGGGGCCTTCAATGTCGAGAGCACCCGCCAGACCGATGGCCGCATCGAGAAGGTCGGCAAGGTCGATGGTCGCATGACCGCCGAGACCTGGGACCCCGCATCCCGCAAGGGCGAGTACTCGGTGCTCGTCGCGGACCGGTTCATGATCCATGTGGAGGGCCAGGACGTCGATCTGGCGACCCTGCGCAACGCGGCGATCGCGGTGGGCTTCGCCAAGCTTCAGGCGGCGGCCCGATAGACCTTAGACGCCGCCGAGATAGACCCGCTCCGCCCGCTCGCTCAGCCGCACCAGGCATTCGTGGGCCACAGTGCCGGAGGCCTCCGCCAGATCGTCGATCAGGGCGTTGGGACCCATCAGCTCCACCATCTGGCCTGGCGCGGCGGGCGCGTCGCCGATCTCCATCGCGATCAGGTCCATATTGATGATCAGGAAGCGGCGCAGGGCGCCGGCGAACCATCCGGCGCCGCCGGACTTGCCGGCCCGGATCAGGCCGTCAGCATAGCCCGCCGCCACCATGGCCACCCGGGTCGGGCGCTGCATCACGAGGCCGCCGCCATAGCCGACGGTCTCGCCCGGCGCGATGGTGCGGATGTCCAGGATCGGCGCCTCGAAGATCGCCACCGGCTTGAGGTCTGGGTGCGGCCGCTCGAACGGCCCGCCGCCATAGAGGCTGACCCCCGGCCGCACGATGTCGAAGCGATAGTCTGGACCGAGGAAGACGCCGGCCGAGGCGGCCAGGCTGGCCTTGGCCTGAGGGAACAGCGCCCGCAGGGGGCGGAAGGCCTCCAGCTGGGCGAGGTTCCGCGCCGCGCCCGGCTCGGTCGCCGAACCCAGATGGCTCATCACCAGCTCGACCTCCAGGCCGCGCAGTCGGTCGGGCGATTGAGCCAGCGCCTGGGCGTCGGCGGCGGTCAGCCCCTGGCGGTTCATCCCCGTGTCGACATGGATCCCGACCGTGAGGTCCTGGCCCGATTGGGCGGCGAAGGACGCGGCGACCTCGACCTGGGGCAGTGTGGTCAGGACGGCGGTGAGGCCGGACGCCGCCATCCGCGCGCCGGTCCCAGCCGGCATGCCGTCCAGCACATGGATGGTTGCTGGCCGGCCTGGGCCCAGGGCCGCGCGCAGGGCCTCGCCCTCGCTCAGCCGGGCCACGAAGAAGCGCCGCGCCCCCTCCGCCCATAGCCGGCGGCCGACCTCGGCCGCGCCCAGGCCATAGCCGTCGCCCTTCAGCACCGGCGCGGCTTCCGCCCCATCGGCCTCGGCGCGCAGCACGGCGTAATTGTGGGCGAGCGCGTTCAGGTCGATCGTCAGACGCGCGGAAGAGGGAAGGGCCATCGCCCGTTCTGTTAGCGCGTCCGAAGCGGGGGCGTAAGCCCGCTACCGCTGTTCGTAGCGGCCATCGCGCGCGACATTGCCGAACTTGGTCAGGTCGGAGTTGAAGGCCAACCGCACAGTGCCGATCGGACCGTGACGCTGCTTGCCGATGATCACGTCGGCCAGGCCCGCCACCTGGTCCATCTGCTCCTGCCAGGTCAGGTGCTCGGCCGTGCCTTCGCGGGGCTCGGCGCGGGAGAGGTAGTATTCCTCGCGGTAGATGAACATGACCATGTCGGCGTCCTGCTCGATCGAGCCGGATTCCCGCAGGTCGGACAGCTGCGGTCGCTTGTCCTCGCGGTTCTCGACCTGGCGGGAGAGCTGGGACAAGGCGATCACAGGCACTGAAAGTTCCTTGGCCAAGGCCTTGAGACCTTGGGTGATCATGCTGACTTCCTGAACCCGATTGTCGCTCTTGCCGTCGCCGCCCGTGACCAGCTGCAGATAGTCCACGAAGATCGCGTCCAGGCCATGGAGGCGCTTCAACCGGCGGGCCCGGGCGGTGAGCTTGGCCAGGGTGATGCCGCCGGTGGCGTCGATATAGATCGGTGCTTCCTGGATCTCGAGGGCCGCGTCGCGCAGCCGGCCGAACTCCACGGCGTCGATCTCGCCCTTGCGCAACCGGTCGCCGGACACGCCGGACACTTCGGCCAACAGGCGCATGGCCAGCTGCTCGGCCGACATTTCCAGCGAGAAGAAGGCGACCACCCCGCCTGAGACCGTCTTCTTGGTGCCGTCCGGCTGCGGCTCCCAGGCATAGTGGCGGGCGATGTCGAAGGCGATGTTGCAGGCCAGCGAGGTCTTCCCCATCGACGGACGGGCGGCCAGGATCAAGAGGTCGGACTTGTGCAATCCGCCGATCTTCTGGTCGAGGTCGATCAGGCCGGTGGATATGCCGGCCAGGCCGCCCTCGCGGCTGTGAGCCTCGGCCGCCATGGTCACGGCCCCGTGCAGGGCCTCGGCGAAGGTCACGAAGCCCTGGGAGGTCCCGCCGGTCTCGGCAAGCGTATAGAGCTGCTGTTCCGCCGCCTCGATCTGATCGCGGGCCGAGCGCTCTTCGTCGGGCGCCTGTGCGGTCGACGCGATATCGCCGCCAATGCGGATCAGGTCGCGCTTCAGCGCCAGGTCATAGATGACGCGCGAATAGTCTGCGGCGTTGGAGGCCGGCGGGGCGCGATCAACCAGGTCGGCCAGATAGCGCACGCCGCCCAGGTCCTCGAAGGCCGGGTCGCGGCTGAACTGGTCAGCCAGCAGGATCGGCTCAGCCAGCTGGCCCTTGCGGACATGGGTCTCGATGGCCTGGAACAGCCGCTGGTGGAAGGGCTCGTAGAAATGCCGGGCCTGCAGGAAGTCGCCCAGCCG
>NZ_CANCLE010000059.1 GCF_947378715.1 Phenylobacterium aquaticum | reverse complement strand
CTGATCCTGGCCCTGGCCGGCATGGTGGGCTTGAGGCTGCTGGCCCTGCTCGACGCCCAGTCCAGCGACGCGGGCGCCCGCCTGCATCTGAGGTTTGTGACCCTGTTCGCGCTCGCCGCCGTGGCCCCGGCCGTGGTCGTGGCCCTGTTCTATGGCGTGCTGGTCAATCGCGGCGTCGACAACTGGTTCTCCAGTCGCGTCCAGACCGTGGTGGAGAACTCCGCCACCATCTCGCGCTCCTACCTGGAGGATCAGCAGCGCTATATCAGCGACCACGTCGCCCTGATGTCGGCCGACCTGAACCGCGCCGCGCCGGGGCTGGAGGCCAGTCCGGTGACCTTCAGCCACTTCCTGGCGCAGCAGGCCTCTTATCACGCCTTCCAGGCCGCCTATGTCGTGGACCGGGATGGCCGCATCCTGGCCCGCGCCGAGGCCGATGACGCCCCGGCCTTTGTCACCCCGGCCCCGACCCGCTTCAAGGCGGCGGACGAGGGCGACACCATTTCGGCCTCCTTCGATCCCAATGACATGGTCCGCGCGGTCTATCGGCTGCGGGCCTTTCCGGACGCCTATCTCTATGTGATGCGGCCGCTGGCCAAGGGCATGATCAGCCAGCTGCGCGACGCAGAGACCTCGGTGGTGTCCTACCGCGAGGCCGCCCAGAGCCGCGTGCGGATCCAGACGGTGTTCGCCCTGTCCTATGGCGAGACAGCCTTGCTGGTGCTGGTCGGCGCCGTGTGGCTGGGCATGGCGGCGGCCAATGGCATTTCCGGACCGGTGGCGCGGCTGGTGCAGGCGGCGGGCCGCGTCGCCGGGGGCGACCTGACGGCCCGCGTCGACGCCGACAACGATCCTGAAGAGATTGCAGTTTTGTCGCGCGCCTTCAATCACATGACGAGCGATCTTCAGCGTCAGCAGGCGGCCCTGAAATTCGCGGGCGACGAGGCCAAGGAACGCAGCCAGTTCATCGAGACCGTGCTGGCCGAGGTGTCGGCCGGCGTCATCGCCACCGACAGCGAGGGCCTGATCTCGGCCGCCAATCGCCAGGCCGTGGCCCTGCTGGACCTGCCCGGCGACCGGGGTCATGGCCGGGCCCTGGACCAGGTGGCGCCGGAGTTCGCCCTGATCGCCGACAATGCCCGCCTCGCCGGCCAGGCCGAGGAGGAGGTCGACGTGGCCCGGTCGCGCGACACGCGTCGCCTGCGGGTCCGCGCCAGCCGCACGTCGGACGGCCTGGTGCTGACTTTCGACGACATCACCCGCCTGGTCTCGGCCCAGCGCAACGCCGCCTGGCGCGACGTGGCCCGGCGCATCGCCCACGAGATCAAGAACCCGCTGACCCCGATCCAGCTGTCGGCGGAGCGGCTGCAACGCAAGTTCCGCAAGGACGTGCCGAAGGAAGACCTGGAAATCTTCGACCGCTGCACCGACACCATCGTGCGCCAGGTGGGCGACATCGGCCGGATGGTGGACGAGTTCTCCTCCTTCGCCCGCATGCCGGCGCCGAAGTTCGCCGAGCAGGACGCCGCCGAGCTGCTGCGCGCCGGGGTCTTCGCCCAGCGGGTGGCCACGCCCGACATCCTCGTCGAGCTGGTCGAGCCGATCCCGGAGATCTCCCTGCTGGCCGATGGGCGGATGCTCGCCCAGGCCCTGACCAATGTGCTGAAGAACGCCTCCGAGGCGGTCGCCGCGCGGGTCGCCCAGACCCCGAAGCCCAAGGGGCGGATCACCACCGAGCTGGTGGTCGACGCCGAGGGGGTGACGGTGACCGTCGAGGACAATGGCCTGGGCCTGCCCGCCAAGGACCGCGATCGCCTGACCGAGCCCTATGTCACGACCCGCGAAAAGGGCACGGGCCTCGGTCTCGCCATCGTCAAGCGCATCCTTGAGGACCATGGCGGCGAACTGATTCTGACCGACGCCCGGCGCGGCCGTGGCGCCCGGGCGATCCTGAAACTTCCGACCCTGGCCTTGATCCGAAAGGGATCGGGGCCGCTGACGGTCGAGACGAATGTGGAGGTGAGCTGATGGCGGCTGATGTTCTGGTGGTCGACGACGAGGCCGATATCCGCGAACTCGTGGCCGGCATCCTCTCCGACGAGGGCTATGCGGTCCGCACCGCCAACGATTCGGAGTCGGCGCTCGCCGCCATCAAGGCGCGCAAACCCGCCCTGCTGGTGCTCGACATCTGGATGCAGGGCGGCGGCATGGACGGGCTGGAGCTGCTCGACCTGGTCAAGGCGCTGGACGCCGACCTGCCGGTGATCATGATCTCCGGCCACGGCAATATCGAGACCGCCGTCAGCGCCATCAAGCGCGGGGCCTATGAGTTCCTGGAGAAGCCGTTCAAGTCCGACCGGCTGCTGCTGGTGGTCGAGCGCGCCCTGGAAACCACCAACCTCAAGCGCGAGAACCGTCGCCTGCGGGTGCAGACTATCGCGCCAGACGGTCTGATCGGCCGCTCGGTCGCGACCCAGCAACTGCGCGGCCTGATCGGCAAGCTGGCCAGCGCCAACAGCCGCGTGCTGATCGCCGGCCCGCCTGGGGCCGGCAAGGAGACCGTGGCGCGGATGATCCACGCCGCCAGCCCCCGGGCCAAGAACGAGTTCGTGGTGATCAGCGCCGCCGGCATGACGCCGGAGCGCGTCGATGTGGAGCTGTTCGGCGAGGAGGCGGAGAGCGGGCGTCCGGCCAAGATCGGGGTGTTCGAACGCGCCCATGGCGGCACCCTCTATCTCGACGAGGTGGCCGACATGCCGCGCGAGACCCAGAGCCGCATCCTGCGGGTTCTGGTCGAGCAACGCTTCCGAAGGGTCGGCGGCGGCTCCGATGTCCAGGTGGATGTGCGGGTGGTCTCCTCCACCTGTCGCGACCTGCGCGAGGAGATCGCGGTGGGCCGGTTCCGCGAGGACCTGTTCCACCGCCTGAACGTGGTGCCCGTGGCGGTGCCGGGGCTGTCGGAGCGCCGCGAGGACATTCCCGAGCTGGTCGACTATTTCATCCAGCGGATCTGCGAGGCGACCGGCATGGCGCGCCGCAGGCTGGCCGATGACGCTCTGGCCACCCTCCAGGTCCGGGCCTGGCCGGGCAATCTCAGCCAGCTGCGCAACAATATCGAGCGGATGTTGATCCTGGCCTCCGGTGATCCGGCCGAGCCGATCACCGCCGACATGCTGCCCGGCGACGCCGCCCCGTCCGACAGCAATTCCTCCATGGGCGCCGAGCGGATCATCTCCCTGCCGCTGCGCGAGGCCCGCGAGGTGTTCGAGCGGGAATATCTGAACGCCCAGATGCTGCGCTTCTCCGGCAACATCTCGCGCACCGCCGCCTTCATCGGCATGGAGCGCTCGGCCCTGCACCGCAAACTGAAGTCGCTGGGCCTGTCCGGGGCCCGCCCCATGGAAGAAGAGGACGCCTGATGGGCCGCATCGCCTATGTGAACGGAGCCTTCGAACGGCACGGCGAGGCCGCCGTTCATATCGAGGATCGTGGCTATCAGCTGGCCGACGCGGTCTACGAGGTGTGGGCCCTGTTCGACGGACGGCTGGCCGATCCGGAGGGCCATTTCGCCCGGCTGGAGCGCAGCCTGTCCGAGCTGAAGATTCCCATGCCGATGAGCCGCCGGGCCCTGACCGTCGTCCTGCGCGAGACGGTGCGCCAGAACCGGGTCAAGGACGGGCTGGTCTATCTGCAGGTCAGCCGCGGCGTCGCCCCGCGCGACCATGCCTTCCCGACCGATCCGGTCAGCCCGGCCATGATCATCACCGTCAAGGCGATCGATCGCGCCGCCGCCGAGGCCAAGGCGGCCAAGGGCGTCTCGGTGATCACCACGCCGGAGAACCGCTGGGGCCGCTGCGACATAAAGACCGTCGGCCTGCTGCCCAATGCGCTCGCCAAGCAGGCGGCCAAGGAGCGCGGCGCGGCGGAGGCCTGGTTCGTGGACGAGCTCGGCTTTGTCACCGAGGGCGCCTCGTCCAACGCCTGGATCGTCGACGCCGACGGCACGCTCCGGACCCGCGACACCAACGCCAACATCCTGCGCGGCGTCACCCGCTACACCTTGCTGGACCTCATTCGGGAAACCGGCATGAAGGTGGACGAGCGCCCCTTCACCCCCGCCGAAGCCAAGGCCGCGACCGAGGCCTTCATCACCGGCGCCGGGGCCCTGGTCCTGCCGGTCATCGCCGTGGATGGCGCCCCGGTTGGAAAAGGCGTGGTGGGACCGGTAGCAACCCGGCTCCGTCGCCTCTATATCGAGCGGGCGCGGGAGACCGCCATCTAGACTCTATTGCGCGATTGCGCCGGTCACAGCCGGCGCGCTAGCGTGACCTTGCGTGTGTGGGGGTGATTTCGCCCCCGAACCAGAACAAAGGGCGACAAGCCATGTCGAACGAAAAGAAACAAAACCTCCAGGACACGTTCCTGAACAGCGTGCGCAAGTCGAAGACGCCGCTGACCATCTTCCTGGTGAATGGCGTTAAGCTTCAGGGTGTTGTGAGCTGGTTCGATAACTTCTGCGTCCTGCTGCGTCGCGATGGCCAGTCGCAACTGGTCTATAAGCACGCGATCTCCACCATCATGCCGGCCCAGCCTGTGCAGCTGTATGAGCCGGCGGAAGACGAGACGGATTGAGCTCAAAACCCATAGACCGCGCGACGCCCGTCCAGGGCGTCGTCGTCATCCATCCTGAACGCGGGGACCGCGGCTCCGGCCGGAGCGCTGAGGCGCGCCTGGAAGAAGCCGTGGGCCTGGCCCTGGCGCTGGATCTCGAGGTGCGCGACGCGATCATCGCGCCGCTGCGCAAGCTCATGCCCGCCACCCTGTTCGGCAAGGGCAAGGTCGAGGAGATCGGCGAACTCTGCGAGGCCCATGACGCGGCCGTCGCCGTGGTCGACGATGCGCTCTCGCCCGTGCAGCAGCGCAATCTGGAGAAGGCCTGGCAGGTCAAGGTCATGGACCGCACGGGCATGATCCTGGAGATCTTCGCCCGCCGCGCCCGCACGCGGGAAGGTCGGCTGCAGGTCGAACTGGCCCGGCTCTCCTATGAGCGGTCGCGGCTGGTCCGCACCTGGACCCACCTGGAACGCCAGCGCGGCGGCTTCGGGGTCATGGGCGGCCCTGGCGAAACCCAGATCGAGACCGACCGCCGGCTGATCGCCGAGAAGATCGCCAAGCTGAAGCGCGATCTCCTCGAGGTCCGCCGCACCCGCAATCTGCAGCGCGCCGCGCGCCAGCGGGCGCCCGTGCCGTCCGTGGCCCTGGTCGGCTACACCAATGCCGGCAAGTCGACCCTGTTCAACCGCCTGACCCAATCGGCGGTCGTGGCCCAGGACATGCTGTTCGCCACCCTCGACCCGACCCTGCGGACCCTGAACCTGCCGGATGGACGCCCCTGCATCCTGTCGGACACCGTGGGCTTCATCTCCGACCTGCCGCACGAACTGGTCGAGGCCTTCCGCGCCACCCTGGAGGAGGTGCGCGAGGCCGATGTGATCCTGCACGTCCGCGACCTCTCCAACCCTGACAGCGACGCCCAGGCGGCCGATGTCCGCGAGGTGCTGTCGCGCCTGGAGGTCGAGATCGACGAGCGCCGGATGATCGAGGTCTGGAACAAGATCGACCTGCTCGACGCCGACACCAAGGAGGTGGTGCTGGGCGACGCCCGGCGCGGCGGCGTGCCGGCGCTTCCGGTGTCGGCCGTGACCGGGGAGGGAATCGCCGATCTGCTCACCGCCATTTCCGGCCTGGTCGACGAGGCGCCGCCGGTTTCGGTGCATGCGCCGGCCGGCGAGGGCGCGGCGATCGCCTGGCTCTATCGCCATGGGCGGGTCATGCAGCGCGAGGATGACGACAAGGGCGGCGTCCATCTGGCCGTCCGCCTGAGCCCCCAGGCCCTGGGACAGTTCGAGCAGCTGTTCCCGCACGCCGGCCTGACGGGCTGAGCCATGGGCATGGATTATGTGGCCATCGGCCCGGAGCGACGACGCCCGCCGTTGCATCTGGTGGTCATGACCTTGCTGGAGGTCGCCGCCCTGGTTCCCGCCGTCTATGTGGCCCTGCAGGCCATGGCCCAGGCCCAGGTGGCCGACGACCACCGGGCGGTGATCGCCCTGGCCGCCGCCCTGGCCTTTCCCGTGGCGCTGATCTTCGGGCCGATCTTCGCCTGGTTCGCCTTCCGTCGGCGGGCTGACGACCTGATCTGGCCGCTGCTGTGGTCGCCCTATATCTGGCCGCTGCTGATCATCGCCGCCCGCCTGGCCTAACGGCTATTCGGCCGCCTTGGCGGCGTTCCACAGGGCGTCCATCTCGGCCAGGTCCGACTGATCGGGGGTCTTGCCCCGGTCCCGCAGAGCCGCCTCGATGAAGCGGAAGCGTCGGTTGAACTTGGCGTTGGTGGCGCGCAGCGCGTCCTCCGGATCGATGTCCAGGGTGCGGGCGATATTGGCCGCTACGAACAGCACGTCGCCCAGTTCGGCGCGGGCCTTCTCGCGATCGTCGGCGGCGATCTCGACCTCGAGCTCGGCCACCTCCTCGTGCAGCTTGTCCATCACCTCGGCGATGGTCGGCCAGACGAAGCCGACGCTGGCGGCGCGCTTTGACAGCTTCACGGCCCGGGTCAGGGCCGGCAGGCCGGTGGGGACGTCGTCCAGCAGGCTGTCGGCCTTGCCCTTGGTCGCGCGCTCCTGGGCCTTGATCACTTCCCAGGCGGCGGTCTGTTCGTCGCTGGTGCGGGCTAGGGCCTCGCCGAACACATGGGGATGGCGGCGGATCATCTTGGCGCAGATCGCCTCGACCACATCGTCGAAGGCGAAGGCCTGCTGTTCCTCGGCCATCCTGGCGTGGAACACGACCTGGAACAGCAGGTCGCCCAGCTCCTCGCGCAGGTCGCCCAGGTTCTGGCGCTCGATGGCGTCGGCGACCTCATAGGCTTCCTCGACCGTATAGGGAGCGATGGTCGCGAAGCTCTGCTCCAGATCCCAGGGGCAGCCCCCTTGCGGATCGCGCAGCCGCGCCATGATGGCCAGCAACCGGTCGATCGGGCGTTCCGTGACCGTCATGCCTACTCCGCCGGGCGGGTCACGGGGTGGATCTCCTCCACGAACTTCGGGTCGGAGGCCATTTCCGGGGCGGCCTCGGCCAGGTCGTGGGCGTCGAGCGCGGTGCGGATTTCCGAGTGGCGATGGGCGGTGAGCTTATAGCCGTAGATGATGGCGCTGGCCGCCAGGGCCAGGCCTGCGGGGACGAAGGTGAACATGGCCTGCAGACCCGCCAGACCGCTGGTCCCGCTCTTGGCGTGCGCGTCGAAGCCCAGCATGGCCAGCACCGGGAAGGTGATGCCGACCGCTGCGGCCGAGCCGATCTTCACCGTGCCGGAGAGCAGGGCGTAGAGCAGGCCCGTGCGGTCGATCTTGGTCTCCAGCCGCACCTCGTCGCTGACATCGGCCATCATGGCCCGCAGCAGGAAGGCGCCGGCCGAATAGGGCAGGCCGGCCAGGAACATCATCACGGCGGCCACCGGCAGATTGCCGGCCGGCATGGCGTAGGTGCCCAGGGTGACGGCGGCGTAGAACAGGCCGGAGATCGCCAGGCCGCGATGCTTGCCGATCTTGTAGGCGAGCTTGGTCCAGATCGGCGCGCCGATCAGGCCGCCGATGAAGTAGGTGAGCAGCAGCAGGCTGGCCGTCGTCTTGTCGAAGGCCTTCACGCGCACGAAGAAGAAGAAGAACAGGGCCCCGGTGATGGCCGGGCCGGTGCCGACCAGGAAGTCGACGATCAGCAGCCGCGTGACGGTCGGGCGGCGCAGCAGCTTGAAATATTCGCTGAAGCCGGACCGCTCGGCCTTCTTGACCACCAGCGGCTCGGGCACGCGCCAGATGGCCAGGGCCACCGCCAGCGGCAGCAACAGCACCACGAACCAGCCCATGGCCCCGACGGCCGCGCGGTGGCCGACGATGCCGAACTTCGGAAGGATGGCGGGCAGGGTCAGGACCAGGATGATGCCGACCACATTGGCGCCCTGCCACCAGGCATAGATCCGCGATCGCTGGTCATATTCCGGCGACAGGGCCGCGCCCCAGGCCAGCTGCGCCAGGCTGGAGATCGAGACCCCGGCATAGAGCACGACCAGCCAGGTCCACAGATAGAAGGTGGTGACCCCGGGCTTGGCCATGAACAGCATGGCGGTGGCCAGCATCAGGATCGGGGCGGAGATGGCGAACCAGGGGCGGAACCGTCCGAACCGCGTGCGGGTCCGGTCCATCACTCCGCCGATGAACGGGTCGAAGGCCATGTCCAGCATGCGGACCATGAAGAAGGCGAAGCCGACCTGGGCCAGGCCCAGCCCAAGTTCGCTGGCGTAGAATTCCGGCAGATAGACCACCAGGGGCAGACCCAGGCCCGCCAGGGGCAGGCAGGGGGCGGCATAGGCCGCCAGGGTCCAGTTTGATCGCCTCTGCGGCTCGCCGGCCATCGTCGCTTCACTCCCTCGCGGCCGGTCGATTACGCCGCCGACGCGCGGGGCGGATCAGACCTCGCGCGGGGGAAGGAGGCAAGAGGCCTTAGCGACTGGCGAAGGTTTCGCCCCGCGCCAGGCGGCTTGCGAGACGCTGGAACGCGGTCTCGGCGTCACCCCAGGTGCTTTGATACCAGCTGTTACGGATGTCGGTCTCATACCATTGATAGGAGATCGGGGTGACGGTCCCGTCGACCGATGTGGCCTTGCCTTCGATCCGGGCGCCGCCGACCCCGTGGCTCAGATAGGACAGGCCCGGCTTGTCGCGCATCTGCTGCATCGTCGGGCGGTTGGGCTTGGCGTCGACCAGGGTCAGCTCCACCTGGGCGCCGTCGAGAACGCCGGTGGCGTCGAGGCGTTGGCCGACCAGGCGCTTCAGGTCGTCGGCCAGCCACTGGACCTCGCGCGGGCCATAGGTCTTGGTCGCCTCGACCTGCAGGGCCGGGGAAATCCTGACCTGGATGGCGGCGGGGGCGGCGAGGGCCGTGCTGGCGCTGGCGGCGGCGATGGCGGTGATGAGCAGCAGGCGCATGGGCGGTCCTCCGAACCTTGCGATCCCCTGAGGCTTACCCTGAATTGTGGCGGTTCCCGGGCTGCACCCTCGGCAGGCGGGCCGGCCACGCAACCGTGATCCGCCAAGCCCAAATCTGGGCGCCCGCCCGGTTGACGCTTCCCCGGGCGCCGGTCGAGGGTCCCGGCTCCAACCCCCTCCGAAGAAGGACCCGGCCATGAGTCACAAGTTCGAAATCTACAAGGACAAGGCCGGCGAGTTCCGGGTCCGCTTCAAGTACAACAGCGAGACCATCTTCTCGACCGAAGGCTACGCCTCCAAGGCCAGCGCCAAGAACGCCATCGAATCGATCAAGAAGAACGGCCCCGACGCTCCGACCGACGACACCACGGACTAGGCTGTCTGGCGCGGGCCTCCGCACGGCCCGCGCCAGTTTTCTCGCTCCCCCCGGCTTTCTCGCCGCCGCCCGGCTTTCTCGCCCTCGATGGGCAGGCGCCCCCTGGTCGCCGCGCCGGGATGGCCCCAATGTCGGGTGATCATTCCGGGAGGCGAACCATGCGCAAGCTCTGGTCGATGGTGTTGGCCCTGGCGCTCCTGGCGTCCCCGGCGCTGGCGGCCAGTCCGGTGCGCGAGGCCGAGGTCTGGGAAAGCCTGCCGGCGCCGGCGGCCCTGCCGGCCCCGGACCTTGAGGGCAGGGTGGCCCATGACGGCGCCCGGATCTGGTTCGCCGCCTATGGGACCGGGGCGCCGGTGATCCTGCTGCATGGCGGCACGGCCAGCAGCGACCTCTGGGGAGAGCAGGTGCCCGCCCTGGTGGCCAGTCACCACCGGGTCCTGGTGATCGACAGCCGCGGTCACGGCCGCAGCACCCGCGACGCACGGCCCCTGGCCTATGAGCAGATGGAGGGCGACGTCATCGCCGTGATGGATGCGCTCAGCCTCGACCAGGCCGCCGTGGTGGGCTGGAGCGACGGCGGCATCATCGGCCTGATCATGGCCATGAAGCACCCCGACCGCGTGTCCAGGGTCTTCGCCTTTGGCGCCAACATGGATCTGAAAGCCTTTAATATATCAGGAGCTTTCTCCCAGATTCTCGCCAAGGTCGAGGCGCGGCTGGCCGCCGACTATGCCCGGCTGTCCGAGACGCCGAAGGACTACGACGCCTTTTCCAAATCGGTGTTCGCCATGCAATCCAGCCAGCCGAACTATACGCCGGCGGACCTGGCCGCGATCCATGGCCCCCGGATCGCGATCGTCGATGGCGATCATGAGGAGTTCATCTCCCGGGCCCACACCGCCTATCTGGCCCGGACCATTCCCGGCGCCGAGCTGGTCATCCTGCCCGGCGTCAGCCACTTCGCCCCGGTCCAGGACCCGGCCGGCTTCAATGCGGCCATGCTGGCGTTCCTGGACCGGTAGCCTTGGCTCAGTCGGCGCGGCGGGCCCAGACCACGTGCGGGGTCGGCGCTCGGGGCGCGGCGTCGGGGGCGGCGCCAAGATAGCGGACCCCGATCTCGGCCAGGCCGAGGTCCTCCTGTTCCCCCAGGCCGTGGGCGCTCAGCAGCCGGGACATCTCGGCGCGATCGAAGTGGCTGAGCCAGGGTTCGCCCATCGTCGCGGCCCAGGCCGCCACCACCTCCATCTCGGCGCGCAGGGCCGGGGGGTAGTTCTCCAGCGGCTCGCTATAGTCGAGCACCACCTCGGCCTGGGGAACGCGGGCGATCTCCTCCAGGGTCGCGGTGATCGCCGCCCGGCCCAGATAGGGCACGACCCCCAGCCAGATGAAGAAGGCCGGCTGGTCGGTCGCGAACCCGGCCGCCGCCAGGCCCTGGCCCAGGTTCTCGCGCTCGAAGTCGACGGCGGCGAAGGTCAGGCCGGCAGGGAGGGGAAGGCCGGTTTCCGCCAGCCGCCGCCGCTTCCAGACCTGGGTCTCGGGATGGTCGACCTCGAACACCTTCAGGCCCAGGCCGACATGAGGATTGCGCAGGGCGAAGGTGTCGAGCCCCGCGCCCAGCACCACGGCCTGGCGCACGCCACGCGCCACGGCGGCGGCCAGCTGGTCCTCGGCGAAGCGGCTGCGTGCGGCCATGAACAGCCGGATCGGCGCCTGGCCGGGATCGGCGGAGAGGCCGGCGATGATCGCGTCCGCCGCCGGGCCCAGCATGGCGTGGGCGAAGGGGTCGCGGAACACCGCGCCGTCCTCCAGCATCTGATGGGCGGCGCGATATCCGGCGGCGCCCAGGGCGGTCCGGCTGGGTTGGCGTTCAAGCATGCAGGCTCCTTCGGCGGCGCGCGCGTCGGCGCGGCCCGCCAGGCTGGGGGAGGGGCGGAAATGAGGGGTCTGAACTTTCGCGAAATTGGCGAAAGCGCGTCGCAAGAACAACCCTTGATTTTATTTATGTTTTGGGTATCTTACATGGGCGGGCAGGAGCCCTGAGGGCCCGAAAGCGCCCCCGCCGGCCGCCGCGATACCGCGCCTCAGTCGCGGTCGGGCGCGCCCAGCGGGAAATAGTGCCGATAGGGGCGGGCTTCCTCCACCGCGCGGGCGAAGGACGGCCGCGCCAGCAGCCGCGAGCGATAGGCCCGCAAGACGGGAAACTGCGGCCCGATCTGGCGGACCCAATCGGCGTAGAACAGCGACGGCGCAGCCGCGCAGTCGGCCAGGCTGAAATCTTCCCCCGCCGCCCAGCTGCGGCCCGTCAGCCGCGCCTCCAGCCAGCCATAGGCGATGTCGAGCGTGCGGGCGGCCTCGACCAGGGCCTCGTCCTTCCGCCCGGCCTCGCCGCGCAGCGCCTCGGCCACCGGCTTCTGCATCTCGGTCATGACATGGTTGTCGAAGAACCGGTCCATGAACCGGACTTCCAGGGCGGCGTCGCGATCGTCCGGCAGCCACCGCACCGGGCCGGGATAGCGCAGGTCCAGATGCTCGATGATGATGCTGGATTCCGCGACCGTGACCCCGTCGTCGACCAGCACCGGGAAACGGCCCAGTGGCCAGAGCCGGCCGAGCGCCTCGCTCGCGCCAGGCTCTTCCAGATGCCGATAGGTAAAGGCGATCTCGTTCTCCCAGAGCGCCATCAGCACCTTCTGGCAGTAGGAGGAGAAGGGGTGGGAATAGAGCGTCAAGGACATCGGGGCGCCTCTGGTTGTCCGTTCATAGCAAGGGAGCGGGGGCGGGACCAAGGGTCAGGTTGCGTTCCGGCCTGGAAAGCGGTATGTGTATAGAGCCGTGGAAAGATACACATCATGCGAACCAACATCGTCATCGATGACGCCTTGATGGCGGACGCGCTCAAGGCGACGGGCTTGAAAACCAAGCGCGAGGCGGTGGAACTGGGGCTGCGCACGCTGCTCAGCCTGAGCCGCCAGGCGGAAATCCGCCGCTTCAGGGGCAAGCTGGCCTGGGAAGGTGATCTCGAGGCGATGAGGTCGGACGGGTGATCCTGGTCGATTCCAGCGTTTGGATCGACTATTTCCGAGGCGTCGCAACCCCGCAGGCCGACAGGCTTGACGCCCTGCTTGGCGCCGAACCGCTCGCGACCGGAGACCTCGTTCTGGCGGAGGTGTTGCAGGGCTTCTCCGGAGATCGGGCGTTCAATGAGGCCCTGAGGCTACTGACTTCGCTGTCGGTGATCGACCTGGGCGGCCAGGACATCGCCGTCCAGGCGGCCCGCAATTTCCGCGTCCTGCGCGCCCGTGGCGTGACCGTGCGCAAGACCATCGACACCCTGATCGCCACGCGGTGCATCGAAGGCGGATTTTCGCTGCTCTACAGCGACCGCGACTTCGATCCCTTCGTCGAACACCTCGGCCTGAAATCGGCGATGCAGGAGCGGGCGCGCGACGCTTAGTCGGGTCGCCTTGAGCCTAGCGCGAACTTTGTGGAACCCCGCTGGATTCATTTGGCAGCTACATCCGCTGTCTACGCCGGCTGGAGATGTCGCGCTGGGCGCCAGATAGAAATGTCACCTACCGCCTGCCGGCGCGCGAGGCGCCTAGGCGACGCCGGATGCAGACATTCCGACTCCGCGTCCGCCGGCCCAGACTTGTGGCCTAAGCCCCCGACTTTGGCTCACGACATAACTGTTCCAGCATGGTGGCGCAGTCGAGCATCGGCTCTTGAGACTGAGCCGTGCGGGCTTGAACGAGGGCGCCTTCGAATGCCGCCAAGGCAAGCACTGCAAGCTTGGCCGCGTAGGGCGCGCTCATCCCGCATCGGACCAGACCGTCCGCGATCGTCTGCCGCCAAAGCTGGAACGCTGAGTTGCACGTCTCCGTGAGCGTGGGAGACTGAGGCGCGGTCTCGAGGGCGACGGTGCAGATGGGGCAGCCTGCGGTGAACCCGGACTTCGTCAGCAGTTTCGCGCCGCCCTCGAACAGCTGACGGACGCCGTCCGCCGCAACGCCCCCCTCGGGAAAGCATCGCGCCATGCTCGCGGCCACAGTCTGCGACGCCATTTCGAGCGCCGCGAGACCGAGTTGCTCCTTGCCCTTTGGGAAGTAGTGGTGCGCCGAACCCCAGGGCGCGCCTGACTCCTGAACGATCCGGCGCCAGGAGGCCGCGGCATAGCCCTCCCTCTGAAAGAGAGACATGGCGGCCAGGATCATCTGTTCGCGCGGCGAGGGGGCGGGCATGGCGATTGACCGGTGGACTATGACGATCGTCCTAGTTATTAGGCAGAGGTCGTTAGGACAAGTGTCTTAGGAAAAGCTCATGCGGCAACTCACGCTGATTGGCGAGGGCGCCTTGGAGTGGCGCACGGTGGATCGGCCGCGCCTGGCTGGCCCCAAGGGGGCGATCGTCAGGCCGATCGCGGTAGGCGTCTGCGACTTCGACCGCGCCGTGGTTACGGGTCGGTACAAGGCTTTGCCGTATCCCATCGCGCTGGGTCACGAGATCGTCGCCGAGGTCACCGAGATCGGCGATGAGGTGACAAGCCTCAGCCCAGGCATGCAGGTGGTGCTGCCATTGCACATCTCCTGCGGCGACTGCGCCCCGTGCGCCGCGGGACATACCAACAGCTGCGCCTCGAGGCCCCCCTTCTCCAGTTTCGGCATGGGGCCGATGGGCGGTGACTGGGGTGGAGGCATGTCGGATTTTCTCTACGTCCCTTATGCAGACGCCATGGCCGTGCCGGTCCCAGCTGGTCTTTCGGCGGCCGACTGCGCCGCCATAGGGTGCAATCTGGTCGATCTCCATCGATCGATCGCGCCCTACGTCGCAAACGATGCTCGCCTTCTGATCGTCGGCGGCGACCTCCACAACATGGGGCTCTACGGCGTCTTGATAGCCAAGGCGCTCGGCGTCACCCGCGTCGACTTCGCCGATGACGTCGGCGTGCGGATGGACGCGGCCGCAGCGGCGGGGGCGAACCCGCTGGACCTGGGCGCCGGGCGGCCAAGCGATCTCTACCCGATCGTCGTGGACTGCAGCGCCGACCCCAAGCGCCTGGCCCTGGCGCTTACCTGCGTGGGGCATGACGGCGTCTGCCACAATGTCTGGCCGCACGCGACACCGGTCTCCTTACCCGTGACCGCGATGTTCCTGCGCAACGTCACCTTCGTGACCGGTCAGCCCCATGCCCGCGTCCACATCGAGCCGGTGCTCGATCTCATGCAGGCGCACGGGTTCGGTTCCACATCGATCCCCTGCGAGATTTTGCCGTGGGAGGACGCGCCGAGGTCGTTTGGCTTCGGCGAGGTCAAACGCATCTTCGTTCGTTCGTAATCGCTCTCACCGCGCGATCCCCAGGCAACAAGAGAAGGAGGGCTCCATGAAGGCGGTCCTGTTACACGCCCACGGCGGGCCCGAAGCGCTTAAGGTGGAGGAGGTCGCAAGGCCCGAGCCCGCAGCCGACCAGGTGCTCATTCGGATCGAAGCGGCTAGCGTCAACTTCGCCGATATCGTCCGGCGGCGGGGCGATCCCTATCCCCTGGCGACCCCCTTGCCGGCCATCCTTGGCAGCGAAGCCGCGGGGGTCATCGAGGCGGTCGGGGAGGGCGTCACGGCGTTTCACCTTGGCGACCGGGTCTTCGCGCTGTTCGGGGGCAACGGTCTCGGCGGCTATGCCGACTACGCCCTCGCGGGTGTCGCCGATGTCATCAAGCTCGACCCGGGGCTCGATCTCGACATCGCCTCCACCCTGGTCGTCGCGGGTGTTACGGCCTTTCAAATGTTGAACCACGCCGGGCGGTTGAAGGCCGGCGAGTCCGTCTTCATCCCGGGCGCCGCCGGAGGCGTCGGCGGCTACGCCATTCAGCTGGCCAAGATCCTCGGCGCCGGCCGGATCATCGCCGGCGCCAGCACGCCTGAACGCCGCGAGCAAGCCTTGGCGCGTGGCGCGGACGACGCCGTCGACTACACCTCCCCGGACTGGCCGCGCGAAGTGCGGCGGCTGACCGGCGGTCGCGGCGCCGATGTGGTTCTCGACATGGCTGGCGGCCCCGTCTTCGAGCAGTCTCTGGCTGCACTGGGCCCGTTCGGCCGTCTGGTGGTCTACGGGAGCGCCAGTCGCGCGCCGTCGAGCCTGATCGCCCAGCGCCTGATGCCCTTCAATCAGTCGGTCATCGGCTACTATGTGAGCCACTGGTTCAGCGCGCGCCCTGCGGAAGCCCAGCAGGCTTTCGATGAGGTGGCGGCGCTGGTCCTTGAGGGGCGCCTGAAGGTCGAGGTGGCGGCTCGGCTGCCGCTCGAGGGCGCCGCCGAAGCGCACCGGATCATGGAGTCCCGGCAGGCGACCGGCAAGTTTGTGCTGAAGCCGGCGCTGAGCGCGGCCAGCTAATCTGGCGCCGTTGCGCAAATCTACCCGAGTTCGTTCCAACGCAAGCCGTGAGGTCTGTGACCATGAATTTCGAGGCGATCCTGGCCCGGCTGGCTGCGAGCGTGCCCTTTGCAGCGCACTGCGGCGTCAGCCTGGACAGGTTGGACCGCGGCAGCGCCACGGCGACCTTGCCTTTCCGACAGGCCGGCTTGAATCACATTGGGACCCAGTATGCGGCGGCCCTCTTCGCGGTCGGCGAGGCGGCGTCCGGCGCTGCGATGGCGGGCCTCTTTGCTGACCTGTTGGGCGCGGTTCGGCCTGTCGCAGGCGAGGCGACGATCCGCTACCTCAAGCCCGCCAAAGGGAAAGTGCGGGCCGAAGCGACGACCGAAGGAGATCCGGAGGGACTATTGCGGTCGCTCAGGGATGACGGAAGGGTCGCCTTTCCAGTCACCGTTGAACTGCTCGACAGTGAGAGCAGCGAAAAGCTGGCCGAGATGACGGTGCGATGGCACGTCACCGACATGTCGAAGCCGAAGGAAGCCCGCTGACGACGGCGTCAGTCCAACGGGCGGCCAAGCTCCCTTGGGCCGCGCGTGGTCACCTGCCGAGGGTCATGTTGAGCCACCCGTCACAAGAAGGAGCGCGCGCCATGCCAAAAGCCGACGAGGCCGAAACTCAGCCGGATGGAGCAGGGCTGTCATTCTTCCGTGAGCTCCTACGCACCGGCGAGCCTGCGGCGCCCATCTGTCCGGTCCTCAGCTTCGAGCTGACCGGGGCCGAGCATGGCAGCACCGAGTTCACGGGCTCGCCGGATGCGAGGTTTACAAACCCCGGCGGGGTCGTGCACGGCGGCTACCTCTCGGTGATCCTCAGCTCCGCCATGTCGTGCGCGGTGCACACGACCCTTGATGAGGGAGAGCGGTACACCACGACCAACATCAACCTGCACCTGACTCGCGCCTTGATGCCCGACCAAGGGCCGATCGTGGCGACGGGCGTCGTGGTGCACCGAAGCAAACGGGGCGCGACCGCAGAGGGTCGCATCGTCGATCACGAGGGCCGGCTCATAGCTCACGGAACGACGACATGTATCGTCATCCCGGCGGGGTAATAGCCTTGGTCTACGCCGGATAGAGATGTCGCGCCGGCCGCCAGATAGAAATGTCAGGGCAGGGTGGTTGGGGTCGGGCGGCGGGCGGGCGCGGAGCCCTGCAACCGCGCAGAGCCCGACCGCTGCCCTCCGCACCAGCCGTCCAGCTTCGTCTTTGTTTTCCGAGTGCGCCGTCAGGCGCGCGAGGCACGTAGCCCTTCGAAGGGGAGGGTTGTAGCTGGAGTATCGCCATTACGGTTTTGGCGCCCCGCTGTAATTTGCGGGGCGTTGGGGGGCCTAAAATATGAAGTGCATTCTGTCGGTTGCCGCCGCTGTCGTGCTGACCTGTTTGATATCCGGCAGCGCATTTGCTGCCGGCCAGCAACAGGACTTCTCAAAGCTCGATCCAGCTTGGGCTGCGCAACAAATGGACGCCTCGCTTCAGTCCAGCGAGCTAGGGTCGGCATGGGCAGCGCTCAAGGTTGTATTTCCGGGCGACTACAAGCAACTTACACAAGACCTTGCGAGGGCGGTCATCCAGCACGAGGACTGGAGCGGGAGATCGCAGATGTTCATCCAGACTCACGTCGCCGGCCAAGTGCAGGCCGCTCAGCAGGCTCCGGCCCAGGAGCAGGCCAAATATCAGCGGCAGAAGGCTGATTTCTTAGTTTATCTGTCTCACGTAAACACGAGTGCCTGTGCTTACTTGGGTACTGGAATCGGCGATCCATCGAGTTTGGGCAATTTGAATAGCGACCAGATGAAGCGCTATTCGAATTTGATTGCGGTAGCGGTTGAGGCGATCGGGGCCGGCCGCAGATCACCGGTGACGTATGGAGCCCTAACACCCGAAGACGCGTCCCAGATCAGGGGAATCATGGCGTCCCAAGGCGTCAGCGATGCAGACGCTCAGAGTGTCCTCTCGGGACAGATCGGCAAAAGCCCCGGAGAGTTGTGTCGGGCCGGTGTGATCAGGAATAGTGCCCTGGCGGCGGCGCCAGCGGAAATCGTGGCGAAGGTGGCATTTCGATAGAGCGACGAGCTGCTTATCCCACGCCGGACATGTGCTTGATATATAATGCGCCTAAGGAAGATTATCGGAAATAATAGCCCAGGAACCTAGGGCCTGGGCCTGTCGCGCGTCTTCATCGCTTGCGGACCGGCCTCTGCGGACATGGCGTCGATCGAGGTTTGCAGATCGGCGATCTCGCGCAGCATCGTATCTCTGCGGATTGGTGTGCTGACAGACGCCAGGACCAGACGGACGGACAGGTTCATTTCAAGGGCGAAGCGGTCGGGCGGCCAGCTGGCCGCCAGCCAGGTCTGGACCACGCCGCCCATCATGCGCAGCAGCGCGTTGGTCAGTTGTCCGGGGCGGACGATGTGCGCCACCTCCCCGCTGTCGATCGCAGCCGCCACCAGGGTCAGCCACCAGGCGGCGCTCTCCGTCGACAATATGCCAAACACCTCCGGCGCCTCCGTGCTGAACGCGGCGCGAAACAGGCCCATATGGAATTGGCGGTCGCGTTCGTAATGGCTGACTAGGTGGTCCGCGGCGTGGAGCAGGCTTTCCAGCGCTGTGGCGCCGGAGTTGCCTTTCAGTTCGCCCACGAACCGCTCGATATCGTCGCGGACGACGCACCGCAGGATTTCGGATTTCGACCCCAGCAGATTGTAGGGCGTCGCGGGGCTCACCCCCGCGCGCTCCGCCAGCAGGGCCATCGAGAATCCCGCATCCCCGCGCTCTCGGATCAGAGCCTGGGCGACCTCCACCAGGTTGCGTCGCCGCGTCGCCAAGCGTTCAGAAGATAGAGCCAACGACCTGACCTCGCCTCTCCGCCGGCGGACTGATCCCGACGCCGCGCGACCTGTAATAGGCTTTCCTGCACCTCCACGCACGGAAGCGCCGGAGGCAGATTGCCAAGCTCATAATTATAGTACCATATAATTATGAGCGACCCATGAATGTCGCGCTCATGACGAGGAAACGACCATGGCGATGCGTCTCAAGGACGGGATTTTTCTGGCGCCCTTCCATCCTCTGGATGAGGACCCTACCCTTTGCATTCAAAGGGATCTTGAGCTGATCGAGCATTTGGACCGCCTGGGGTATGAGGAGGCCTGGGTCGGAGAACATCACTCCGGCGGCTTCGAGATCATCGCCAGCCCGGAGGTGTTCATCGCTGCGGCGGCGGAGCGGACGAAGCGGATTCGCCTGGGCACCGGCGTGGTTTCGCTGCCGTATCACAACCCCCTCACGACCGCGAACCGCATCCTGCAACTGGACCATCAGACCCGCGGACGGGTCATCTTCGGCGTCGGCCCCGGGCTCTTGCCGTCGGACGCGTTCCAGATGGGCATCTCGCCGGCGGTCACCCGCGATCGGATGGTCGAGGGCGTCGAAGTGATCCTGCGACTGTTCGCCGGTGAGCGCGTCACCCACAGGTCGGACTGGTTCAATCTGGTCGACGCCACCTGCCAGCTGAAGCCCTACACCTGGCCCCATCCGGAGATTGCGGTGGCGTCGTCGATCACCCCTTCGGGCGGAACCCTGGCCGGAAAGCATGGCTTCGGCCTGCTCTGCGTCGCCGCGACCCAGGCGAACGGCTACGACGCCCTCAGCATCAACTGGAAGATCGCCAACGAGGTCGCCGCAGCGAATGGCAAGGTCATGGACCCGGCACGCCTGAGACTGGTCGGTCCGGTCCATATCGCACCGACCCGGGAAGAGGCCTGGGCCAATGTCCAGCATGGCGGACGCGCCTACGCGGAATACTTCGCCCGCATCAGTCGTCCCGGTCAGCCGGTGGACACCTCGGGTGATCCGATTCGGAAGATGGTCGATGAGGGCTCCGCCGTGGTCGGAACACCTGACGATGCGATCGCACAGATCCGTCGCCTGCAGGAAAAGCAGGGCGATTTCGGCGTCTTCCTGCAGCTGGCCCACAACTGGGCCGACTTCGACAAGACCAAGAAGAGCTACGAGCTTTGGCGCCGCCACGTGTCGCCGGCCATCAACCGCATGAATGAACCCCGTCGGGACAGCTTTGACTGGGCCGCCGGCCACGCCCCCGAATTCATCCAGGCCGCCATGGACGCCGCGAGTTCGACGATCTCCAAGCATAACGCCGCCAAGACCCAGAAAGCTTAGGGCGGCCGGACTTGGAACAATCGCAACGGGTGACGTCGGGTGACGACTTGTCGACCCGCCACCCGCTGTTACGCTCTGTCTAAACAACGATAACCTAGGGAGACCGGCCCCGTGGCGGCTCAAGCGCAACATCCCCAAGCCCAGCTCCCGAAAGCCTGCATCATCGGCGCGGGCTGCTCTGGCTTCACGACCGCCAAGCGGCTGAAGGATTTCGGCATTCCCTATGATTGCTTCGAGATCTCCGACGAGGTCGGCGGCAACTGGTACTACAAGAACCCCAACGGCACGTCGGCCTGCTATGAGAGCCTGCATATCGACACCTCGAAATGGCGGCTGGCCTTCGAGGATTTCCCGGTCCCCAGCGACTGGCCGGACTTTCCGCACCACAGCCAGTTGTTCCAGTATTTCAAGGACTACGTGGATCATTTTGGCCTGCGCGAAACCATCACCTTCAACACCGGCGTCGAGGCCGCCAAGCGCGATGCCGATGGCCTGTGGCAGGTGACGCTGACCACCGGCGAGACGCGGACCTATGACGTGCTGTTCGTCTGCAACGGCCACCACTGGAGCCCGCGCATTCCCGACTATCCGGGCGAGTTCGAGGGCGCGGCCCTGCACAGCCACGCCTATCGCGATCCGTTCGGCCCGGTCGACATGCGCGGCAAGAACGTCGTCGTGGTCGGCATGGGCAATTCGGCGATGGATATCGCCTCCGAGCTCAGCCAGCGGCCGATCGCCAAAAACCTCTGGGTCTCTGCCCGCCGGGGCGTCTGGGTGATGCCCAAGTACATGAACGGCAAGCCGGCCGACAAGGCGGCCATGCCGGCCTGGATGCCGCGCAAACTGGGCCTGTCCCTGGCCCGCAAGGCGATCAAGAAATCGATCGGCGCCATGGAGGACTATGGCCTGCCCAAGCCCGACCATGAGCCCCTGGAGGCCCACCCCTCGGTGAGCGGCGAGTTCCTGACCCGGGCCGGCTGCGGCGACATCAAGTTCAAGCCGGCCATCGAGCGGCTGGAAGGCAAACGCGTGCGCTTCGCGGACGGCAGCGTTGAGGACGTGGACGCCATCGTCTTCGCCACCGGCTA
>NZ_CANCLE010000058.1 GCF_947378715.1 Phenylobacterium aquaticum | reverse complement strand
GCGGCGCGGATCGGCGCGGACCTCGGCTATGACGAGATCAATCTGAATGTCGGCTGCCCGTCGGACCGGGTGCAGTCGGGGCGGTTCGGCGCCTGCCTCATGCGCGAGCCGGAGCTGGTGGCCGAGTGCATGGCGGCGATCGGCGCGGCCGTGGCCGTGCCGGCGACGGTGAAGTGCCGGATCGGGGTCGATGACCAGGACGCGGAGGCGAGCCTGTTCGGCCTGGTCGACCTCTGCGCCCAGGCCGGCGTCAGCCACTTCATCGTCCATGCCCGCAAGGCCTGGCTGAAGGGCCTGTCGCCCAAGGAGAACCGGGACATCCCGCCGCTCGACTATGAGCTGGTCTATCGGCTGAAGCGCGCGCGCCCGGACCTGACCATCGCCATCAATGGCGGGATCGCCGATCTCGACGCCGCCGAGGCCCATCTCGGTCAGGTCGACGGTGTGATGCTGGGGCGCGCCGCCTATCACAATCCCGGACTGCTGGGGGCGGTGGACCGCAGGATGTTCGGCGAGGACCGTGAGGTCGGCGCGGCCGAGGCGGTAGAGCTCTACAAGCCCTATATCGCGGCGCGGCTGGCCGAGGGCGTGCATCTGGCGGCCATGACCCGCCACATGCTGGGCCTGTTCCACGGCATGCCGGGCGCGCGCAGCTGGCGGCGGATTCTGACCGTCGAGGGCGTGAAGGCCGGCGCGGGGCTGGAAGTGGTCGATGCGGCCCTGGCGGCGGTGACCGGGGCCGCGGCCTTACGGACGCAGGATCAGCGCGCTGCGGGTGGCCTCGAAGCGGGAGAGGCGGCCTAGATAGGTCATGCCCAGCAGGGAGGCGTCGAGCCCCTTGTCCAGCACCAGGGCGTCGACGTCGGAGACCTTGGCGCCGGCGATCGAGACCGAGGCCAGCTTGATGGCGGCGGCGTGGGCCTCGCCATTGGCGGTCATCACCTTATAGGCGTAGTTCAGGCGGGCCGGGTCGAAGCCCAGGCGCTTGGCGTCGTCCGCCGTCAGGGCCACGGCGCTGGCTCCGGTGTCGACCAGGAACCGCACGCGCGATCCATTGACGTTCGCCTCGGCCCAATAGTGACCGTCGCTGGCCTTGTTGATCTGGGCCGGTTCACCGGTGGCGGCCGCCTCGATGGGGGCGTGATCGACGCTGGCGTTGAGGTTGGACAGATGACGCGCCGGATCGAAGGCGGCGACCGCTTGAGCCGCGCCGACCGCGGACACCGCGCCGACCAGGGCCAGAACGGCCAGTCGCATCATCGCATCACCTCGTGTCACGGCCGTTTCCGACTCGTTGAGAGGAGGGAGGCTACGCGCCGAGCCGTTTGCAACCTGTGAACGCGGCGGAGGACCGGCTCAGAACATCGCCAGCTTTTCGGGGCGGATCAGGCTGCGGCGCGACGGCAGCTCGGCCATCACGGTCTCGCGTTCCTCCGGGCTGAGCCTGGCCCAGCCGGCGACCTCGTTGAGCTTGCGATAGCAGCCCATGCAAAGCCCGCTCTCGCCATCGACCACGCAGACCTTGATGCAGGGGGTCTTGATCGGAGCGGGGGGCTTGGCGGGAAGGTCGGTCATCGGCTCGGCGCGGGGTCAGGCGGAAGGGATAGCGTAGGTCACCGTGGCCTGCGCCGCCAGTCGCTCCGGGCTTTCCGTCCAGAGCCTCACCTCGCAGACGGCGATACGGCGGCCCAGCCGCAGCATATGGGCCTCGGCCCAGATGTCGCCGGGCGCTGCGCCGCGCAGGAAGTTCATCACCAGGGAACTGGTCACCGCCATCAGCTGCTCGCCGTTATGGGCCAGGACCAGGGCGTAGGCGGCGGTGTCGGCTATGCCCATCAGGGTCGGGCCGGAGATCACGCCGCCGGGCCTCAGTAGGCCGGGGCCATAGGGCCGCCTGACGCGGAGCCGTCCGGGCTCGGCCTCGGTGACCAGGGCCATGGTCTCCGGTCGCCCCTCGGGAAAGGCCTTGAGCAACAGGGCGTTGACGCCCTCGGCATCCAATTTCAGGTTGGGCTGAGGCATGGCTCTCTATGGGCGAGATCGGCGGAATTTGGCAAGCGGAACGCACAGCGAGCGTGCTGTGGATCAAGTCGGGGAACCGACCTTGGCCTTAGGCTTTGTCCTCGAGCCGTCCGAGCCTGGCGCGGCGCGGCGGCGTGAGACCTGAATGCCCGTGCTTGAGCCTGGACGGACTTGCTGGCGGACGGCGCGGGCTGACCGCGCCGCCTTCCTGGTCGACACCGAGGCCTATTTCAACGCGGCCTATGAGGCTCTGCGCCAGGCCAGGCGCTCGATCCTGCTGCTGGGCTGGGGGTTCGATCCGCGCACGCGGCTGTTTCCCGATGGCGAGACGGCGCAGGACACGCCGGACGAGGTCGGGCGCTTCCTGCTGACGCTCTCCAGGGCGCGCCCAGACCTCGATATCCGGTTGCTGATCTGGAAGTCGGCCCTGCCGATCAGCGCCAGCCAGGAATTTTTCCCGCACCGGGCGCGCAAGTGGTTCGAGCATAGCCGCATCCGCTTCCGCCTGGACGACAGCGTGCCGCTCGGCGCCTGCCATCACCAGAAGGTGCTGGTCATCGACGACGCCGTGGCGTTCTGCGGCGGCGGCGACATCGCCGTGGACCGCTGGGACACGCCCGGCCACCTGGACGGCGACCGGCGCAGGCTGATGCCCGATCACGACTGCCACGCCCCGCGCCACGAGGTGATGATGATGGTCGACGGCCCGGCCGCCAAGGCGCTCGGCGACCTGGCGCGGGAACGCTGGCGGCGCGCCACGGGGGAGACCCTGGCCCCGCCGCCGCCGCCGGCCGAAAGTCCCTGGCCGGCCCGGGTTCCTGCGCACCTGAAGGACGCCGACATCGCCATCGCCCGCACCGAACCGGCCTGGGGCGGGCGCGACGGGGTGGCCGAGATCCGCCGTCTGACCCTGGCCGCCATCCATGCGGCCCGAGACACCATCTATCTGGAGAACCAGTACTTCACCGCCCCGCCGGTGGTGGAGGCCCTCGCCGCGCGGCTGGCCGAGCCGGACGGGCCGGAGGTGGTGCTGATCTCCACCGGTGACGCGCCCAGCTGGTTCGACCGCCTGACCATGGACCGCGCCCGGTCGAACATGCTGTGGCGGCTGCGCGCCGCCGACGTGTTCGGCCGCTTCCGCGCCTTCTATCCGACCACGGCCGGCGGCCAGAAGATCATCGTCCACTCCAAGGTCTCGGTGTTCGACGACAGCCTGGCCCGGGTGGGCTCAGCCAATCTGTCCAACCGTTCGGGCGGCTTCGACACGGAGTGCGAGCTGGCGGTCGAGGCGGCGACGCCCGAGGCCCATTTGAGCGTCGCGGCCCTGCGCGACCGGCTGGTCGGTCACTTCATGGGGCATACGGGCGACGCCGTGGCCAAGGCGCGTGCGGCGGGCGGCGGGCTCATCGCCGCCATCGAAGCCCTGAACCGAGACGGCCGGTTGAAGCCGATCCAGCCGCTGAAGCTGACGCCGTTTGGCGAGGTGGTGGCCGCCTGG
Organism: Phenylobacterium aquaticum; assembly: GCF_947378715.1. Classification (GTDB taxonomy): domain Bacteria; phylum Pseudomonadota; class Alphaproteobacteria; order Caulobacterales; family Caulobacteraceae; genus Phenylobacterium; species Phenylobacterium aquaticum_A. The sequence goes on along the minus strand of NZ_CANCLE010000058.1, from coordinate 17,795 downwards.
CACCTGGGGGACCCGGCCGACACGGCGGACTCTTGGCGGGTGAGACGGCGGCGGGAACGGCTCTATTCCCAGGCGCGGCTCTTCGATCCCCAGGTCTTGCTCCATCGCCGTGATTGGCGCGACCCGCTCATTCCAGATGAAAGTCCATCACCAGGGGAAGATGGTCCGACGCCACCCGGGTGAGGGGCAGAAAGGGCGCGGTCATGTCCTCGACCTGGATCCCCGGGCTCACGAAGATGTGGTCGATCCGCAGCACGGGCAGGCGCGACGGAAAGGTGGCGGTGGACGAGGGCCTGGGCGCCAGGGCGCGGGCGGGCTTGAGCCGCCGGGTCAGGGTGCGATGGACCACCGAACTGGCCGTGGCGTTGAAGTCTCCCAACAGGATCACGGGGTCGCGGCAGTCGGCATGGCCGAGCCATTCCGCCCCGGCCAGCGCCTCGGCCTGCAATTGCTGCTCACGCGGCACCAGGCCCAGATGGCTGGTGATCACCTGCACCTCGCGTCCGTCGATCTCGATCGCCAGCCACAGGGCGCCGCGCGGCTCCAGCTTCGGGACCGGGCGATAGCCGGGCAGGGGCCCGGTCCGCACCAGCCGTTCAGGTCGCATGGTCAGTATGGCGTCGCCATAGAGCTCTTCCTCGACCTTGAGGGCGGCGTGGAAGTGGAAGGCCATGCCCAGCCGGCGCGCGATCTCGTGGGCCTGGTCGACCCCGCCGGTGCGTGCGCGGCCGACGTCCAGCTCCTGCAGGGCCACGATGTCGGGCTTCAGCGCCGCGATCACCTCGGCCACGCGGCCCACGTCCAGCCGCCGATCGGTCCCGACGCAGCGATGCACATTATAAGTGATGATCCGGGGCATGTGCTCATGGTGCGCGCGCCCGGGGATGTGGGGCAAGCGGGTGCAACGGCTGGCCTTGGGCTGTGGTTCAACCTAAACCCGGCGGACGTCTGGGAGGATGCAGACATGCTGATCGCACTCGCCATGGCCGCCGCGATCGAGGGCTCGGCCCCGTCAGCCGACCGTCAAGGTCGAGCCACGGTCCGCTGCCATGTGACCGCCGCTGGCCGCCTGACCCAATGCGTCGCCCTGTCGGAATCGCCCGTCGGGGCCAATGTCGGGGCCTTCGCCGTGAAGCTCGCGGGGGCCTATCGGGTGCAGCCCAGCGACCGGCGGATCCGGGCCGGGACCATCACCATCCCCATGCGGTTCAAGCTGCCCTGACGGCCGGATCGCCGCGGCCCACAAGAAAATGGCTTCCGTTGACGTAAGCGTCATCTTTCCAAGCCGAACCGCTCTGCGTATGGTCCGCCCGCCTGAAATACGCTGTAAGGCACGCGCCAGGGAGACCCGCCATGAACCTCGACTTTTCAGCCGAAGACAACGCATTCCGCGAGGAGGCCCGCACCTTCATCGCCGAGAACTACCCCAAGGCGCTGCGCGACAAGCAGGACCGGGGCGAGACGCTGGAGAAGGAGGATTACCTCTCCTGGCACCGCATCCTGGCCAAGAAGGGCTGGTCCGCGCCGTCGTGGCCCAAGGAGTGGGGCGGCACCGACTGGACGCCCACCCAAAAGTACATCTGGTCCGAGGAACAGGCCCGGGCCGACACCATCGGCATCCTGCCCTTCGGCGTCGCCATGCTGGCCCCGGTGATCTACACCTTCGGCACCCAGGAGCAGAAAGAGCAGTTCCTGCCGGACATCCGCGACGGCAAAATCTGGTGGTGCCAGGGCTATTCCGAGCCCGGCGCCGGCTCCGACCTCGCCTCGCTGAAGACCAAGGCCGAGCGCATCACCGGCGACGACGGCAAGGAATACTACATCGTCAACGGCCAGAAGACCTGGACGACCCTGGGCCAGCACGCTGACTGGGGCTTCTTCCTGGTCCGCACCGACCAGAACTCCAAGCCGCAGTCGGGCATCTCCTTCCTGCTGATCGACATGAAGACCCCGGGCATTGAGGTTCGCCGCATCACGACCCTGGAAGGCGGTCATGAGGTCAATGACGTCTTCCTCGACAATGTGAAGGTGCCGGTCGAGAACCGCGTGTTCCACGAGAACCAGGGCTGGACCTGCGCCAAGGCGCTGCTGGCCCATGAGCGGTCCGGCATCGCCGGCGTCGCCCGCTCGAAGCGGGGGCTGGAGCGCCTGCGCCAGATGGCCACCACCGAGCTTTCGGACGCCTCGGGCCCGCTGCTGCAGGACCCCTTCTTCAAGCGCAAGATGGCAGAGCTTGAGATCGACCTGACCGCGCTGGAATACACCGAGTTGCGCGTGCTGGCGGGCGAGTCCAGCGGCAAGGGCCCGGGCACCGAGAGCTCGATCCTGAAGATCAAGGGCACCGAGATCCAGCAGCGCCTGCAGGACCTCGCCCTGGAGACCGTCGGTCACTACGGGGCGCCGTTCATCACCGGCGGGCACCACAACATGCCGATCGGCCCGGCCTATGCCGAAGGCCTGGCCGGCGACTATTTCAATGGCCGCAAGACCTCGATCTATGGCGGCTCGAACGAGATCCAGCGCAACATCATCTCCAAGATGGTCCTGGGCCTGTAGGGATCAACGAACACCAATTTCCCCTCCCCCTTGCGGGGAGGGGGTAGGGGGTGGGGGTGCCGGAGCGAACGCCGGGAGCTTTGCACAAATCGGATCGCGCTTCGGGCCTCTCGAAGCGATCTCGTCGAGTGCCGACGCGCGCGGAAGCCAAGCTCTGGAAGGGTCTTCGTAGGTTGGAGATCCAGGACACCCACTTCCGACGTCAGGCCCCGATCGGGACCTACGTTGTCGACTTCATCTGCCATTCGGCTCGATTGATCATTGAGGTGGATGGTGGGGTTCATGCCCTCGATCAGGTCGCCCTGCGCGACTTCGAGAGAGAGACCTGGCTCAAGGGGCGCGGCTATCGCGTCCTGCGGGTCTCGAACGATGAGGTCATGAGCGACATAACCTCGGTGCTGGAGCGGATCGTCGCCGCGCTCAGCGCCGACACCCCCACCCCAACCCCTCCCCGCAAGGGGGAGGGGCTCTAAGGAGGAAACGGATGGATTTCAGCTTCACCGAAGAACAGTCGATGCTCCGCGACACTGTCGCGAGCTATCTGTCGGACAATTACAGCTTCGATCAGCGTCGCGCGGCCCTCAAGGCCGAGCCGCGTTGGCGTCCGGACGTCTGGAAGGCGTTCGCCGAGGAGCTCGGCATTCTGGGCGCCCCCTTCGCCGAGGAGCTTGGCGGCCTGGGCGGCGGCGTGACCGAGAACATGGTGGTCATGGAAGAGCTGGGTAAGGCGCTGGTCGTCGAGCCCTATCTCGGCACCGTGGTGATCGGCGGCGGCTTCCTGAAGCATTCGGCCTATGCCGGCGCCAGCGACGTGATCGGCAAGATCATCGCCGGCGACGCCATCCTGGCCTTCGCCTATGCCGAGCCCCAGGCCCGATATACCTGGCAGGACCTGAAGACCACGGCCAAGAAGGACGGCGCGGGCTATGTGCTGAACGGCCACAAGGCGGTGGTCATCGGCGCCCCCTATGCGACCCACCTGATCGTCACCGCCCGCACCGGCGGCGGCCAGCGTGAGGCCCAGGGCGTCTCGGTGTTCCTGGTCGAGAAGTCGGCCAAGGGCGTCACCACCCGCGACTACCCCACCGTCGACGGCTTCCTGGCCTCCGAAGTGTTCCTGGAGAACGTCTCGGTCGGCGCCGACGCCCTGATCGGGGCAGAGGGCCAATCGCTGGGTCTGGTCGAGAAGGTGATGGACGAGGCCGTGGCCGCGACCTGCGCCGAAGCCTGCGGCGTGCTGCGTAAGCTGCACGAGGGCACGCTGGAATACACCAAGCAGCGCAAGCAGTTCGGCCAGCCGATCTCGTCCTTCCAGGTGCTGCAGCACCGCATGGTCGACATGTTCATCCAGCTCGAGCAGTCGATCTCGATGACCTATATGGCGACCATCAAGCTGGGCGAAACCGATGCCGACCGCTCCAAGGCCGTCGCGGCGGCCAAGGTGCAGATCGGCAAGGCCTGCAAGTTCGTCGGCCAGAACGCCATCCAGCTGCACGGCGGCATGGGCATGACCGACGAAATGGCCATCGGCCACTACTTCAAGCGCGCCACCATGATCGAGGGCGCCTTCGGCTCCACCGACCACTATCTGGCCCGCTACGAGACCCTGTCCCTGGGCGCCGCAGCCTAGGACCTACGAGACATCGCGCACCCGGACGTATCGTCCGGGTGCGGATTATTTCTCCCGCGCCGGGACAAGGGCGCGTTTCCACGAAAATCAGACCTGGCCGTGCGCAATTTCCGCCGCGACGCCTCGTCGCGTCTGCCATTTGTGAAAACATATTAGATAATAAAATCAATTACATGACGGAATATCCGTAGGCTGAAATAGTCCGTGGGCGGATATTTTTCTTGCATCGGCGGCGCGGCTTGCCGATCCTGATGGGGACGCGTTGACGACTAGGAGGGTGAGAGCCCCTGGAAGCCGCTCCGCGTCTCTTTCTGGCTCAACCGGCTGGTCAAGGAGACGCCGACATGACCGTATCGAAGATGGACCACGCAATGTTGTCCTTTGCATTCCTGGGCAGCCTTTCGGCGCCCGCCCGGCGCAATGACAAGCGTCCGCCCAAGGCCGTCCCCGCCAAGGCCGCCAAGCGCTCCGAGCGGTAGCCCGGGCTTGCCTTCCAGGTTCCTGTCCCGCTATCGCGGGCGCCTGGGAGGCGCTCATGGGCAAGGACGTCGAGGTCCGCGCGACATTCACCGACGGTGTCGATCAAGGGCGGCTTCAGTATGAGCCGCCCAAGCTGCTGTTCCGCGGCGCCCAGCGTCGGGTCTTCACCGGCGAGGGTCTGGCCGGGCTGAAGGCCGAGGGCGACGACCTGCTCCTGGCCGACGGCAGCCGCTTCCATCTGGGCGCAAAGGCCGCCGAGAGCTGGGCCAAGGCGATCCTCAATCCCAAGGGCCGGCTCGACAAGATCGGTGTGAAGCCCGGCATGCGGGTGGGCCTGATCAATGTCGCCGATGACGACCTGGTGGCCGAACTCGCCGCCCGCAACGCGGCGCCAGTGGCGGACCTGCGCGACCTCGATCTTCTGTTCTATGGCGCCGACAGCGCCGCCGAACTTGATGGCCTGCCCGACCTCATTCCCACCCTCGCCGACAGGGGCGCCCTGTGGATCGCCTCGCGCAAGGGCAAGGCCGCAACGCTTAAGGATGTCGAGGTCATGGCCGCCGCCAAGGCCCTGGGCCTGGTCGACAACAAGGTGGTGGGCTTCTCCGACACACTGACCGCGCTCCGGTTCACCCGCAGGCGGCCCTGAGACACCGCGGCGCGGGCGATTGCGGTTGCCCCCTGGGGGAGAAGCAGGCTTAAGGCCAGCCATGGCGCTTCGCGACTTCGCCCTCATGGTCCTGATCTGCCTGATCTGGGCCTCCAACAACATCGTCTCCAAGTTCGTGGTCAGCCACATGGGCGTGGAGCCGCTGTTCTATGCGGCGCTGCGCTTCGCCATCGTCGCGGTTGCCGTCGGGCGCTGGCTGCGGCCGGTTCCGCGCCCGCTGTGGCGCCTCGTGGTGGTGGCGCTGTTGATGGGCGGCGGCAATTTCGCCTTGATGTTCGTCGGCCTGAAGACCTCCAGCCCGTCCTCCGTCGCCATCGTCAGCCAGCTGGGCGTGCCGATGACCGCGGTCATGGGCTGGTTCATGCTGGGGGAGCGACTGGACCGCCGGCGCGCCCTGGGCGTCGCCCTGACCCTGGCCGGTGTGATGCTGGTGATGTGGGACCCGCGCGGCCTGCACGCCTCGTTCGGCCTGCTCTATGTGGTGGCTGCGACGGTGCTGGGCTCGCTGGGCGCGGTGATGATGAAGCAGATGCCGGGTGTGAAGCCGCTGCAGTTCCAGGCCTGGGTCGGCTTCGCCTCGATGATCCCGCTATTTCTCCTGTCCTTCTGGCTGGAGCCGGGCGCCTGGCGCGGCGCGGTCAATGCCGGCCAGCCCTTCGTGGCCGCCGTGCTGTTCTCGGCCCTGATCGTCTCGGTCAGCGCCCACACCGCCTATTACGGCCTGATCCAGCGCTATGAGGCGACCCTGGTCTCGCCGCTCACCCTGATGACGCCGCTCGGCACCATCGCGCTGGGGGTGATGATCACCCATGACAGCTTCGGCCCGCGCATGGCCCTTGGCTCGGCCATCGCGCTCGCCGGGGTGCTGGTGATCGCGCTGAGACCGAACCAGATCATGACCCTGCTGCTCGCCTTGCGGCCCAGGTCGCAATAGGCTGGGCGTCATGGACCTGATCGACGCGCCTTCACCCAACTTCGATCCCCGCAAGGGGCCGCCGGACATGATCGTCCTGCACTATACCGGCATGCAGACCGGGGCGGCGGCGATCGCGCGCCTGCGTGATCCGGAGGCCAAGGTCAGCTCCCACTATGTGGTGGAAGAGGATGGCCGGATCTTCCAGCTGGTGCCCGAGGAACGGCGCGCCTGGCACGCCGGGGTCTCGTCCTGGAAGGGCCAGACCGACATCAATGGCCGCTCCATCGGCATTGAGATCGTCAATCCCGGCCACGAGTTCGGCTATCGCGCCTTTCCGGAAGCGCAGATCGCCTCGGTGTTCGCCCTGGTCGCCGACATCCGCGGCCGCTGGAAGGTGGAGGATGGCCACATCGTCGGTCATTCCGACGTCGCCCCCGACCGCAAGGAGGACCCCGGCGAGCTGTTTCCCTGGAAGCGATTGGCGCAAGCCGGCCACGGCCTATGGGTCGAGCCTCCCGTCGCCCCCGGCCAGCCGCTCGGGGAGGGCGAGGAGGGGGCGGGCGTCTTCGCCCTGCAGGCCGGCTTCACCCGGCTGGGCTATGACTGCGCGCCCTCCGGCCAGTTCGACGCCCACACCACCTCGGTGGTCCGCGCCTTCCAGCGCCACTGGCGGCCAGAGAAGGTCGACGGCGTCGCCGATGGTGAGACCCGGGCGCGGCTGATCGGCCTGCTGAGACTGGGGACGTGACCCCGGGGCCCCTGGTTCACCCCATGGACCTGACGGCCGAAACCCTGCAGGCCGGACCCTACAGCCTGAGGCTCCTGGCCCGGGGCGACGCGCGCGAACTGCTTGAGCTGTTCAGCGATCCGCAGGTGGTGGCCTTCATGGACATCGATCCGCTGGAGGACCTGGAGGACGCCGAGGACATCATCGACTGGGCCACGGACCTGGCCGAGCGTGGCGCGGGCCTGCGCTGGTCGATCCGGCGGGCCGGGGAGGGGCGGCTGATCGGCACCTGCGGCTTCAACACCCTGGAACTGGAACGCGGCCGACGCGGCGAGATCGCCTATGATCTGGCCCAGGCGGAGTGGGGCCGTGGCGTGATGGCCGAGATCCTGCCGCATGTGATCGCCTTCGGCTTTGAACGCCTGGGGCTGCGACGGCTGGAGGCCATGGTCACGGTCGGCAATGAACGGTCCTGCGCGCTGCTGGAACGGCACGGCTTCCAGCGCGAGGGCCTGTTGCGCGATCACGCCTGGTGGAAGGGACGGTTCTGGGATCAGCTCATCTATGGGCGGGTGGCCGATTGACCCCGGCGGCGGCCCAGACCATGGTCCGCGCGGAACCAGACGGCCGGGCGGTCGCTCTCATCTTCGGATGGGGGAGGAAAGTCCGGGCTCCACGACGACATGGCGGCGGGTAACGCCCGCCGGGGGTGACCCCAGGGATAGCGCCACAGAGAGCAGACCGCCCTGCTCCGCCAAGGCTACGCAGGGCTCGCCCTTCGAAGCTGGAAGCGCAGGAGGGTAAGGGTGAAAGGGTGCGGTAAGAGCGCACCGCGGACCCAGCAATGGGAACGGCATGGCAAGCCCCGCCAGGAGCAAGACCGAATAGGGACCTCGCGCCGGTTCGCCGGCAGGGCTGTCGTAGGCTCAGGGGTCCGGGTAGGTCGCGAGAACCGTCCAGCGATGGGCGGTCCAGAGGAATGATCGCCAATGCCCGCCTCGGCGGGCGGCACAGAACCCGGCTTACAGGCCGTCTGGTTTCCTCATCATCAGTACTGCTTAGCGCCCCATTTTGGGGGTGTGGGTCAGTGACGCGGGCGGCGTGGTCCGCCCCCTGAACATTTGACAGCCCTGTCAGGTGCGACCTGTTGTCCACAGGTCCTGCGGCAAGCGGCCGCTATATTTAACAGGTTCGCTGTATGTTCTGTGGATTGTTTACGCGCGTTAACCATAAGTCGGCGCGACATCTTTGTTTCCGCGCCAAATAGTCATTCAGAGTCATTGTCACCCAATTGAGCCCGTGTTAACCCAATCGCTGTTCGGTAGGGTCTCGAAAAGCCGTATTCGCGGGGGTCGGGACGCTATCGCGGACATGGCAGGGACGGCCCGTGCGGGGGCCTTCCGAACTGGGGCGCGGCGGGATGTTCGTCTCGACGTTTGAGAAGCAGCTGGACGCGAAGCGGCGCATCGTCGTGCCGCAGGAGTTCCGCGCGCTCGCCTCTGGACCTTTTGACGGAATCTTCTGCTTTCCCTCCATCGAAGCCGATTGCATCGAGGGTGGGGGCAAAGCCTTGTTCGACCGTTACCTGGGCCTGATCGAGGAGCTGGATTTCGGCGATCCGCTGCGCTCGGCCCTGGAGACTTCGATCCTGGGCGGGCTCGCCAAGCTGAGCTTCGATCCCGCCGGCCGGGTGACCCTGCCGGAGACCCTGTGCGATCTGTTCGGCCTCACCGACATGGTGGTGATCGTCGGCATGGGCGACCGGTTCCAGATCTGGGAGCGGGAAGCCTTCCAGGCGCACCGCGCCGCCCAGCGCGAACTGGCCCGCGATGGCCTGGCCCAGATGCGCGGCGCCCAGCGCGCCGCCCGCGCCGGAGCCGGACTGTGAGTGAGATCGCCGTCGCCGCCGCGCCGCACGTTCCCGTCCTGCTGGACGGCGTGATGGAGGTCCTTGAGCCCGGTCCCGGCAAGCATGTGGTCGATGGCACCTTCGGGGCGGGCGGCTATGCCCGCGCCTTCCTGGCCGCCGGCGCCCAGGTCACCGCCTTCGACCGCGATCCCAGCGCGCGCCGCTTCGCCGAGGGGTTGGGCGATCGCTTCCGTTTGGTCGAGGGGCGCTTCTCCGAGATGGACGCCGAGCTGGGGGAGGGCGCCGTCGACGGCGTCGCCCTGGATCTGGGCGTGTCCTCCATGCAGCTGGACGAGGCCGATCGCGGCTTTTCCTTCATGCGCGACGGGCCGCTGGACATGCGCATGGGCGCGGACGGCCCGACCGCCGCCGACCTGGTCAACACCGCCGAGCCCTCGGACCTGTCGCGGATCTTCTGGATCTATGGCGAGGAGCGCAACGCCCGCCGGGTCGCCGCCGCCATCGTTCGCCGTCGGGCCGAGCAGCCCTTCAGCCGCACCCTGGAGTTCGCCGAGTTCGTGGAGCGGGTTCAGGGCGGCCGCAGAGGCGCCAAGGTCCATCCGGCCACCCGGGTGTTCCAGGGCCTGCGCATCGCGGTCAATGACGAGCTCGCCGAGCTGGAGGCCGGTCTGGTCGCCGCCGAGCGGGTGCTGAAGACCGACGGACGCCTGGCCATCGTCACCTTCCATTCGCTGGAAGACCGCATCGTGAAGGCCTTCCTGACGCTGCGCGCCGGCCGCACCCCGGCCGGGTCCCGGCACCTGCCGCCGGTGGAGGCCAAGACGGCGCCCAGCTTCCAACTGCTGTTCAACGGCGCCCGGCCGCCTTCCGACGCCGAGACCGCCGCCAATCCCCGCGCCCGGTCAGCCAAGCTGCGCGCCGCCGTGCGCACCGCCGCTCCGGTCTGGAGGGAGGTGGCATGAGCCTGCTCGAACGCCGCGTCCGGGGCTTCCGGCTGGTCGACCTGGTGGCTGGCGGCCTGCTGGTCGCGCTGATCCTGTCGCTCTATCTGGCCAAGACCTTCGCCGGCCGCGAACGCAGCGAGATCGCCACGGTCGAACATCAGATCGAGGCCGAGCACGATCGCATCCGCCTGCTGCAGGCCGAGGTCAGCCACCTGGAGCAGCCGGCCCGGATCGAGAAGCTGTCCAGCCAATATCTCGGCATGGTCCCGATCGCCGCCAAGCGCGAGACGACGCCGGAGGGCCTGGCCGAGGTCGCCCGCCGGGGGCCGAACTCATGAGCCTCGCCCACAACGGTTTTCCCGCGCCGGGCTGGCGCTGGGTGAAGGCCCGGCTCTGGGGTCTGGAGCACGCCTTCGAGCGGGCCAAGGCGGCCGGCAAGGCGGAAGACGACACCCGCATCCGCATCGTCTTCGTCCTGGCCCTGTTCGCGGCGGGCTTCCTGACCCTGGCCGCCGGCGCGACCCGGATGGCCCTGTTCCCGACCGATCACGGCTCTGACCTCGCCGGTCCGGTCGGCGCGTCGCGGGCTGATATCGTGGATCGCAACGGCGCCATGCTGGCCGCCGACCTGCTGCACTACGGCCTCTATGTCGATCCGCGCGAGATCTGGGATATCGCCGAGACCCGTCGCGCCCTGCACGCCGCCCTGCCGGACCTGCCGTTGCCGCGGCTGGACAAGGCCCTGCATTCGCCGCGCCGCACCTTCCTGGTCGGCGCCCTGACGCCCGATGTGCGCGGCGCCATCCACGACCTGGGCCTGCCGGGCGTCACCTTCGAGCCGGAGTCCAAGCGCATCTATCCGCTGGGCGAGACCGCCGCCCACCTGATCGGTTTCGCCGACACCGGCGGCGAGGGCCTGTCCGGCGCCGAGAAGGCCCTGAACGATCCCATCCGGCTGGGGACGGTCAATCACCAGTCCATCCCGCTGTCGATCGACCTGCGGGTCCAGGCGGCGTTGGAGGACGAGGTCGGCAAGGCCGCCGCCTCATTCGGCGCCAAGGGCGCGGTGGGCATTGTCACCAATGTCCACACCGGCGAGATCCTGGGCCTGGCCAGCTATCCGACTTTCGATCCCAACCAGGCGGGCAAGTCCTCCCCCGACGCCATGCTCAACCGCGCGGCCTCGTCGGTCTATGAGATGGGCTCCACCTTCAAGGTCTTCACCATCGCCACCGGGCTGGATTCCGGCACGACGACCCTCGGCTCCACCTTCGACACCAGCCAGTCGCTCACCATCGGCGGCCAGACGATCCACGACTATCACAAGGGCGACCACGTCCTGACGGTGGCCGACATCTTCATCCACTCGTCGAACATCGGCACCTCGAAGATCGCCCTGCAGGCCGGCGGCGATACGCTGACCAAGTACTTCCGCGCCTTCGGCCTGATGAAGGCCGCGCCGATCGAACTGACCGAGACCGCGCGACCCATCCTGCCCCGCACCTGGAATGACAACGCCATCGCCTCCACCTCGTTCGGCCAGGCGATCTCGGTGTCGCCGATCGCGGTGGCGGCGGGCATGGGCTCGATCCTCAATGGCGGCACCTATGTGCCCCTGACCATCCGCCCGATGAAGCCCGGCGCGCGGCCGGCGGGCCCCCGCGTGGTGTCGGAAGAGACTTCGCGGGCCATGCTGGACCTGATGCGGGTCAATGTGGTGCGCGGCACCGGCGGCAAGGCCGACGCGCCCGGCCTGCGGGTCGGCGGCAAGACCGGCTCGGCCGAGAAGGCCATGGGCGGCCACTATGTCCGCGACAAGCTGGTGGCCTCCTTCGCCGCAGTCTTTCCCGCGGACGGACCTCTGGAGGCCGACCGCTATTTCGTGCTGATCCTGATGGACGAGCCGAACGGCACGCCGGAAACCTTCGGCTTCCGCACTGGCGGCTGGACGGCGGCCCCGGCGGCCGGCCGGGTGATTGACCGCATCGCCCCGTTCCTGGGCGTGTCTCGGCGCATGGACGCCTTCGACGCCCAGCCCAAGGCGGCGGCGACCCAACTGATGGCGGATGACCACTGATGGCCGTGACGCTTTCCCAGCTGGTGCGGCGCGACCTGCCTCAGGATCCGGAGATCACCGGGGTCACCGCCGACAGCCGCAAGGTCAAGCCGGGCTTCCTGTTCGCCGCCCTGCCAGGCTCCAAGATCAATGGCCGCGAGTTCGCCGGCCGGGCGGTCACCGCCGGCGCGGCGGCGATCCTGTCGGCCGAGGACATGGCCGGCATGGGCGTGCCGGTGGTCCAGGTCGATGATCCGCGCCGGACCTATGCGCTAGCCGCCGCCGCCTTCTGGCAGGTTCAGCCGCCGGTGGTGGTCGCCGTCACCGGCACCAATGGCAAGACCTCGGTCGCCGCCTTCTGCCGCCAGATTTTCAACGCCCTGGGCCATCGCGCCGCCAGCATGGGCACCCTGGGCGTCTACGCCACCGGCCCCGGCGGCTTCGCCGAGCAACTGACCCCGCCCGGCCTGACCACGCCGGACGCCGCCGATGTCGCCGAGCTGATGGCGAAACTTGTCGGCCTGGGCGTCACCCACCTGGCCATGGAGGCCTCGTCCCACGGCATCGACCAGCGCCGGCTGGACGGCGCCCGGCTGACCGCCGCCGGCTTCCTGAACCTGACCCAGGACCACCTGGACTATCATGGCACCATGGGGGTCTATCGCGCCGCCAAGCTGCGCCTGTTCGACACCCTGCTGCCGCGCGGCGCCACCGCCGTGCTGAACGCCGATTCCGACGCCTATGACGCCTTCGCGGGCGCGGCCGTCACCGGCGGCCAGACGGTGATGAGCGTCGGCGCCGCCGGCCAGGGCCTGACCCTGCTGGACCGCGTGGCCACCCCGGGCGGCCAGACCCTGGAGATCGCCGCCGGGGTCGGGACCTTCACGGTGCGCCTGCCGCTGGTGGGCGCCTATCAGGCCTCCAACGCCCTGGTGGCCGCCGGTCTGTGCATCGCCGCCGGCGAGCCGGTCGATCGCGTGCTGGCGGCGCTGGAGACCATCGAGGGCGCGCCGGGCCGGCTGCAACGGGTAGGTGCGACCGCTTCGGGCGGTGAGGCCTATGTCGACTACGCCCATACCCCCGACGGGCTGGAGACGGTGCTCAAAGCGCTGCGCCCGCACGTGGCCGGCAGGCTGATCGTGGTGTTCGGGGCGGGCGGCGACCGCGACCGCACCAAGCGCCCCTTGATGGGCCAGATCGCTGCCGACTTCGCCGACATCGCCATCGTCACCGACGACAATCCCCGCTCCGAACCGCCGGCCGCGATCCGCGCCGAGGTGATGGCGGGCGCCCGCAGCGCGCGCGAGATCGGCGACCGCCGCGCCGCCATCCGCGCCGGCGTCGCCCTGATGGGCGCAGGCGACGTGCTGGTGGTGGCCGGCAAGGGTCACGAACAGGGCCAGACCATCGGCGATGTGGTCCATCCCTTCGACGACGTGGTCGAGGTCGAGGCCGCGCTGAGCGGCGTGGAGGCGGCGCATGGCTGAGCCCCTCTGGACCTCTGAAGAGATCGCCGCCGCCACCGGGGGCCAGGTGACCGCCGACTTTGCGGTGCATGGCGTCTCCATCGACACCCGCTCGATCGAACCTGGCGACCTGTTCGTCGCCCTGGCCGGGGTGCGGGACGGCCACGAGTTTGTCGCCCCGGCCCTGGCCAAGGGCGCGGCCGGCGCCCTGGCCGCCCAACCGGTGGATGGGCCGGCGGTGATGGTCGACGACACCTTCGCGGCCCTGGAGGCCCTGGGCGTGGCGGCGCGGGCCCGCGCGCCCCAGGCGAAGCGCGGGGCCGTGACCGGCTCGGTCGGCAAGACCAGCGTCACCCAGGCGATCCGCGCGGGCCTGGCGCTGGCCGGCCGCTTCCATTCCTCGGTCAAGAGCTACAACAACCATATCGGCGTGCCGCTGACGCTGGCCCGCATGCCGCGCGACACCGAGCGGGCGGTGTTCGAGATCGGCATGAACCACGCCGACGAGATCACGCCGCTGTCGAAGATGGTCCGCCCCCACGCGGTGGCGATCACCACGGTGGGGCCGGTGCATGTGGAGAACTTCCCGGACGGTGAGATCGGGGTGGCGCGGGCCAAGGCCGAGATCTTCGACGGCATGGAGCCCGGCGGCGTCGCCGTGCTCAATGCCGACAATCCCTGGTTCGAGCTTCTGAAGGACGCGGCCCACAAGGCTGGCGCCCATGTGCGCAGCTTCGGGGCGGCAGAGGCCTGTGACGCCCAGCTGGTCGATTTCGAGCCCCATGCCGGCGGCGCGCGGGTCAAGGCGCGGCTGCATGGCCGGGCGCTCGACTTCACCCTGCTGCAATCGGGCTTCCACTGGGGCCCCAACAGCATGGCGGTGCTCCTGATGCTGGAGGCGCTCGACGTCTCGCTAGACGATTCCCTGGCCGCCCTGGCCGCCTTCCAGCCCTTGGAAGGTCGCGGGGCCGAGCGCCTCGTGCGCCTGCCCGGCGGGGCGTTCACCCTTATCGACGAGAGCTATAACGCCAACCCGGTCTCCATGGCCGCCGCGCTCGCGTCGCTGGGCGCGAGGGCGACGGAGGGCCGCCGGATCGTGGCCCTGACCGACATGCTGGAACTGGGCGAGGGCGGGCCGCGATACCACGCCGAACTCGCCCAACCGCTGGGGGCTGCGGCGATCGATCGCGTCTTCTGCGCGGGCCCACTGATGAAATCGCTCTGGGACGCCCTTCCGCCGACTCGAAGAGGCGGCTACGCCGGGACAGCGGCGGAGCTGGCGCCGCTGGTCGCACGGGCCGTAGAGCCTGGTGATCTGGTGATGGTGAAGGGGTCCAACGGCTCGAGCGCAGGCGCGGTCACAACCGCGTTGGCAGCCCTCGACGTGCGTTCGGAAGAGGTGGGCTGATGCTCTATTGGTTGTACGAGCAGTTGTCGGCCGGCGGTCACGTCCCAGTCCTCAACCTCCTGAAATATCTGACTTTCCGCACTGGCATGGCGCTGGCCACCGGCCAGCTCGTTGTGGTCCTGATGGGCTCGCGCTTCATCCGCTGGATGAAGGCCAAGCAGGGCAAGGGCCAGCCGATCCGCGCCGACGGCATCGAGCGCCACATCATCGAGAAGGCCGGCACCCCGACCATGGGCGGGGTAATGATCCTCGCCGGCCTCCTGGTCGGCACCCTGCTGTGGGCCGACCTCAAGAACGTCTATGTCCAGGCGGTGCTGCTGGTCACGGTCGGCTACGGGATCCTCGGGTTCACCGACGACTACGCCAAGGTCACCAAGCAGAGCACGGCCGGGGTCTCGGGCGTCGTCCGCCTGGGGCTCGAGGCGCTGATCGCAGCAGCCGCCATCGCCTTGATCATCGTCCATCCGCACGCCCCGCCGGAACAGCCGGGCCTGGCCACCTCGGTCGCCTTCCCGCTGATCAAGGGCCTGCTGCTGAACCTCGGCTGGTTCTATGTGATCTTCGGGGCCTTCGTGATCGTCGGCGCGGCCAATGCGGTGAACTTCACCGACGGCCTCGACGGCCTGGCCACCGTGCCGGTGATGATCGCCGCCGCAGCCTTCGGCTTCATCGCCTATCTGGTCGGCAACTTCCTGTTCGCCCGCTATCTGCAGCTGCACTTCGTCCAAGGCGTGGGCGAGGTGGCGGTGTTCTGCGGGGCCATCATCGGCGCCGGCCTGGGCTTCCTCTGGTACAACGCCCCGCCGGCCAAGATCTTCATGGGCGACACCGGGTCCCTGGCGCTGGGCGGCGCGCTCGGCGCCGTGGCCGTGGCCACCAAGCATGAGATCGTGCTGGGCATCATCGGCGGCCTGTTCGTGCTCGAGACCCTGTCGGTGATGATCCAGGTGGCGTCCTTCAAGCTGACCGGCAAGCGGGTGTTCCGCATGGCCCCGATCCACCACCATTTCGAGAAACTCGGCTGGTCGGAATCGACTGTGGTGATCCGGTTCTGGATCATCTCGGTGATGCTGGCCCTGCTGGGCCTCGCCACCCTGAAGCTGCGATAGGGGCGTGCGACAGTCATGATCCCGGTCCGAGGCTTTGAAGGCAGGACGGTGGCCGTGTTCGGTCTGGCCCGTACGGGTCTGGCCGCCGCGCGCGCCCTGATCGCCGGCGGAGCCAAGGTGGCGCTCTGGGATGAACGGCCCGAGGGCCGGGCCGCCGCCGAGGCCGAGGGCCTGCCCCTGGTGGATCTCGCCACCGCCGACTGGTCGGACTTCGCCGCCTTGATGCTGTCGCCCGGCGTGCCGCTCACCCATCCGACCCCGCACTGGACCGTGGACCGCGCCAGGGCCGAAGGCGTCGAGATCCTGGGCGACATCGAACTCTTCGCCCGGGCCGTAAACGCCGCACCGGAACACAAGCGGCCCAAGGTCGTGGCCATCACCGGCACCAACGGCAAGTCGACCACCACCGCCCTGATCGGCCACATCTGCGCCAGCGCCGGGCGCGACACCCGGATCGGCGGCAATATCGGCTATGGGGTCCTGGGCCTCGACGACATGCACGGCGGGGCGGTCTATGTGCTGGAGCTCTCCTCCTACCAACTGGACCTGACCTCGAGCCTCAAGCCCGACGTGGCGGTGATGCTCAACATCTCGCCGGACCACCTGGATCGCCACGGCGGCATGGAGGGCTATGTCTCCGCCAAGCGCCGCATCCTGTTGAACCAGGGCAAGGGCGACACCGCCGTCATCGGGGTGGACGATCCCTGGGGCCAGCGGATCTGCACCGAGATCACCGCCGCCAACCGCCGGACCATCGTGCCGATCTCGGCCTCCAAGGCCATGGGCCGGGGCGTCTATGCGCTGCAGGGCCTGCTCTATGACGCCACGGGCGAGCGGGCCACCGAGGTCGCCGATCTGTTGCGCGCCCGCTCCCTGCCGGGCCGGCACAACTGGCAGAACGCGGCGGCCGCCTATGCCGCCGTGCGCGGCCTGGGCATCTCGCCTGAGGAAGCCGCCGAGGGGTTGATGAGCTTCCCGGGCCTGGCCCACCGCATGGAGACCGTCGGCCAGGTCGGCCGCGTGCGCTTCGTCAACGACTCCAAGGCCACCAACACCGACGCGGCCCGCCAGGCCATGTCGAGCTATCCGAAGTTCTTCTGGATCGCCGGCGGCCAGCCCAAGACCGGCGGCATAGAGTCCCTGGCTGATCTCTTCCCGCGCATCGAGAAGGCCTATCTGATCGGCGAGGCGACCGAGGAATTCGCCGCCACCCTCAAGGGCAAGGCCCAGGTGGTCGAATGCGGCGATCTCGCCACCGCCACGGCGCGCGCGCATGCTGACGCCGCCGCCAAGGGCCAGGACGCCATTGTCCTGCTCTCGCCGGCCTGCGCCTCCTTCGACCAGTTCGCCGATTTCGAGGCGCGAGGCGAGGCGTTCCGTGAGGCCGTCCATGGGCTGAGCGTGCCCCAGCCCAAGGGGGCCTGCGCCTGATGGCGAACCCGGCCCACGCCTTCTCGCGATCGGACCGGACCCAGGTGGGCCTCTGGTGGTGGACCACCGACCGTTGGCTGCTGGGCGCCGTGGGCGTGCTGATCGTACTGGGCGTGCTGATGTCCTTCGCCGCCAGTCCGGCGGCAGCGGCGCGGATGAATGTCGGCGACCCCTTCCACTTCGCGGTCCGCCAGTGCGTCTTCGCCGCGATCGGCTCGGTGATCCTGATCTCCACCTCGATGCTGGACATCAGGGGTGTGCGAAGAGCGGCCTTCTTCATCTACATCGTGGCGATCGCCATCATGATCGCCCTGCCGTTCTTCGGCCACAACGCCAAGGGTGCGACCCGCTGGCTGGAGTTCGGCGGCTTTTCGCTGCAGCCGTCCGAATTCATGAAGCCGGCCCTGATCATCCTGGTCGCCTGGATGTTCGCCGAGGGTCAGAAGGGCGAGGGCGTGCCGGGCGTCTCGATCGCCTTCTGCCTCTATTTCCTGTCGATCGGCCTGCTGCTGATCCAGCCGGACGTCGGCCA
>NZ_CANCLE010000057.1 GCF_947378715.1 Phenylobacterium aquaticum | reverse complement strand
ACCCAGCTGGCCATCCTCACCCGCGCCGGCCTGATCCGGTCGCGGCGGGAGAGCCGCTCGGTGATCTATTCCGCCGACTACGACCAGATCGGCGGGCTCATCGGCTTCCTGATGCAAGACTGCTGTCAGGGCCGGCCGGAGGTCTGCGGACCCCTGCTGGCGATGAGCGCCGCCGCCTGCGCGCCCGCCTGCTGCTAGGACCCGCCGCCATGAGCGCCTTCAATGTCCTGTTCCTCTGCACCGGCAATTCGGCCCGCTCGATCCTGGCCGAGGCGATCCTCAATGAGCTGGGGGCCGGCAAGTTCGTGGGCTATTCCGCCGGCTCCATGCCGCGCGGCGAGGTCAATCCCCACGCCCTGGCCCTGCTGACCAAGCTCGGCCTGCCCACCGCCGGCCTGCGGTCCAAGCCCTGGGATGAATTCGCCGCCCCCGGCGCGCCGGACCTGCACTTCGTGATCACCGTCTGCGACAACGCCGCCGGCGAAGTCTGTCCCATCTGGCCCGGCCAGCCGATGACCGCCCATTGGGGCCTGCCCGACCCGGCCGAGGCCACGGGATCGGAGGCGCAGGTCGCCCTGGCCTTCGCCGAGACCTATCGCATGCTGCGCCAGCGCATCTCGGCCTTCGCGGCCCTGCCGATCGCCAGCCTCGACCAGCTGGCCCTCAAGCGGCGGATGGACGAGATCGGCCTTGGGGCCGAGAGCCTGGCCGGCGCCTCGGCCTCGTGACCGGGTTCAGCTTCGGACGCCGCCTCGCCAGCGAGGGCCTGGGAACCGCCCTGCTGCTGGCGGTGGTGGTCGGCTCCGGGATCATGGGCCAGAGGCTGTCGGGCGGGAACGACGCCCTGGCCCTCTTGGGCAATACGCTGTCGACCGGCGCGGCCCTGGTGGTGCTGATCACCCTGTTCGGCCCGATCTCCGGCGCCCAGTTCAACCCGGCCGTGACCCTGGCCCTGCTGGCGCGGCGCGAGATCACGCCCGGGACTGCGCTCGCCTATATCGCCGCCCAGGTCGCGGGCGCGGTGCTGGGGGTCTGGATCGCCCACGCCATGTTCGCCGAGCCGATCCTCCAGGTCTCGACCAAGCTGCGGGCGGGGCCTTCGCAGATGTTCGCCGAGGCGGTGGCGACCTTCGGCCTGATCGGGACGATATTGGGCGTCAATCGCTTCCGGCCCGATTTCACGGCCGTGGCGGTGGGGCTCTACATCACCTCGGCCTATTGGTTCACCGCCTCGACCTCGTTCGCCAATCCGGCGGTGACCCTGGCGCGGGCCCTGACCGACAGTTTCGCGGGCATAGCCCCGGCCTCGGCCCCGGGCTTCATCCTGGGGCAGCTGGTCGGGCTGGGCGCTGGGGTGGCGGTGTTCGGCTGGCTGCTGGCGTCCGACGCCGAAGCTTAGACCGCGGGCGTCCCGGCGCAGGTCACGGCCACGCGCGCGCCCGGGCCGGCGTCGGTGTGGATCACCACGGCGTCGAGCTGCTGGGCCAGGGCCTCGATCACGCTGGTGCCCAGGCCGATGCGGGTCGGGGCGCCCGCCGGGGGCCGGCCCACGCCGTCGTCGGTGACCGACAGGGTCCAACCCTGATCCGGGACGCCGTCCGCCCCCAGGGCGTAGCCGACCACGATGCGACCGGCGCCGCCCTCGGGAAAGGCGTGCTTCAGGGCGTTGATCACCAGCTCGGTGACGATCAGCCCCAGGCTGACCGCCTCATGCGAACTGACCGTGGCGGGATCGGCCTCGACCACCAGGGCCAGGTCGCGGCCCTGGGTGATCATCGAGGCGCCCAGGCTTTCGCAGAGCTTGACCAGATAGGCGCCCACCTCCACCACCCCCAGCCGCGACTGCAGGTGCTGTTGCACGGCGGCGACCGAGAGCACCCGGTCATGGGCGTCGCGCAGGTGCTGGCGGCTTTCCTCGGAACTCACCGCTCGGGCCTTGAGCATCAGCACGCTGGCGATGATCTGCAGGCTGTTGGCGATCCGGTGCTGCATTTCCAGGAGCAGGATGTCGCGCTCGCGCAGCAGCTCGTCCTTCTCCAGCAAGAGGGCGATGTTGAGGCTCTCGATCCGCCGCGCCTCGGTGACGTCGTGCACGGTCAAAAGGATGCGGCCCAGGGGGCCGGCGGCCGGGATGACATTGCAGGCGTTGAGCACCAGCCGGCGCGGGGGCCGGCCCATGCGGACCAGATCGGTCTCGCAGCCGGCGATTTCGACGCCGCTGACACTCGCATCGACCAGCAGCTGGCGCACCGCAGGAAGGTTCCACTCGCCCGCGCCCAGACCCGCCAGGTCGCGGCCCACCACCGCCGTCGAAGCCAGGTCGAAGGTCTGGCAGAAGGCCGGCGAGGCGCGGACGACCTTGAGGTCGCCGTCGAACAGCAGCAGCGGCAGGAGGGCCGTGTCGATCAGGGCGCGGGCGAGACTGAGCGCCGCGTCGGGGTGATCGGCTATGGCGTCCATGGTCGAGGCTCCCGCCGCCGCGCGCCAGGAACGGCCTACGGTCGTGCACCTCGCGGGACGTCCCCACCGAAAGGTCAGGCGTCACCCTATCACGGCGGGGCCCCCAAGGTGGGGAATTCGCGACGCCGCTTCCGCCGCCGCCGTGGCCGGCCTAGAAATCCTGCCAGTCCGAGCTCGGGGCCGCAGCTGCGGCGCGACCGCCGCCGCCGCGCGCGGCGACGCGGGCCGGGGCGCGACCCGTGTTGCGTTCCGGTGGCGTCCAGGCCCGGGCCGCCAGCTTGAAGCTGGCCACCAGTTCGGCGAGGCGCTGGGTCTCGCCCTTCAGGGAATGGGTGGCGGCGGTGGCCTGCTCGACCATGGCCGCGTTCTGCTGGGTCACCTGGTCCATCTGGCTGATCGCCACATTGACCTCGGCCAGGCCGCCCGACTGTTCGCCGGCGGTGCGGGCGATGTCGGCGATCAGCTGGTCCATCTCCACCACGCTGGTGGTGATCCGCTGCAGGGCCTCGCCGGTCTGGCCGACCAGCTGCACCCCGGTCGTAACCTGGTTGCTCGCCGCGCTGATCAGCGACTTGATGTCCTTGGCCGCATCGGCCGAGCGCTGGGCCAGCGCCCGCACCTCGGAGGCGACGACCGCGAAGCCCTTGCCGGCTTCGCCCGCCCGGGCCGCCTCGACCCCGGCGTTCAGGGCCAGCAGGTTGGTCTGGAAGGCGATCTCGTCGATCACCCCGATGATCGAGCCGATCTGCTTGGAGTTCTCCTCGATGGCGTCCATGGCCACCACCGTGTCGCGGACCACGCTCTGGGACTGATCGGCCTCGAGGCGGGTCTTGGAGGCGACGGTCGAGGCCTGCTTGGCGTCACCGGCCATGCGCTTGACGCTGCCGGTCAGTTCGGTGAGCGCCGCGGTGGTCTCTTCCAGGCTGGCGGCCTGGTGCTCGGTGCGGTGGGACAGGTCGTCGGAGGCCTGGGAGATCTCGTCGGCGCCGACCTGGATGCCGGACGCCGCCTCGGCCACCCCGGTCATGGCCTCGGCCAGCCGCGCCACCGTGCGGTTGAAGTCGGTCTTCAGCTTGTCGAACTCCGGCGCCACGGCCGCGTCGAAGCTGACGGTCAGGTCGCCATTGGCCAGCCGGTCCAGGGACTTGGCCAGGGCGTCCATGGCGTGGTTCTGGTTGTCCTGGGCGATCTGGCGCTCGGCCTCCGCCGCCTGGCGCTTTTCCTCCAGCACGTCGAGATAGATCGATATGGCCAGGTCCATGTCGAGCATGGCGGCCTTGACCAGCACGCTGAGGTCCTCGGCCGCAGCCTTGGCGCCCGTGCGCCCGCCCATCAGGCGCTTGGGCCAGCGATCCTCGACCACCGCGTGGATGAACTGCTCCGTCACCCGGGCATAGCCGCCGATGTACCAGCGCGGCTCCAGGCCCAGCCGGGCGTGGGTCGAGCCGATGGCCCGGACGCCCTTCACATAGGCCGGACCATATTCGCCGGCGGTGATGGTCTGCCAGTGATCGGCCTGCTTCTGCTTGGCGTGGGAGATGTGGCTCTCGTCGCGGAACATCGCCCGCATTTCCGGCGCCGTCCGCACCTTGCCATAGAAGACATCCAGCGCCGGCCCGACCGCGGCGTTGACCAGGGGCTTGAGCTTTCGCAGCCGGTCCTGCTCGGCGCGGCCGAGGCCAATGAAATCAAGCCGTTGGGAAAGCGTCTGGTCCGCGTCCATGGGGGGCCCCCGAGTTCGGTCAAAGGCCAATACTGACCTTTCGAAGAAGCCATCGGAATAGGATTTGAAGGTTAACGCGGCCCTAATCCCCTGGTTGCCGGTACCCCCAATTCGAGTACTCGATGCCCAGCACGCCTACCATATTGATCCAGATCAAGACGGGTGTCGGTCGTCCGATGGCCCGTCTATTGAAATACCGCAGGCATGAACAGCATGACTTCGGATTTTCCAGCGTAAAGACGCATAACACAAGGGTTCATTGCTACGCTTGCACAAGCAGACCCCAGATCCAGGCGGTCTAGGTCTCCCGGGTCAGAAGGGTTAGACCTTTGGCGGGTCGGGGCGCCTCCCCCAAATTGGGGGAATGACGGTGGACATGGCTCGGTCCGCCAAAGACCCGGTCGTTCTGATCTCAAATACACCATCGAGTTGTGGCGGACTGTCGCAGGGATCAGGTCAGAACGGCCACCAGCTGTGGAACCAAGCGAGAATCCTCAGCCAGAGCTGGCCGAACATCCCCTGGGCCTGGGCGACCGGCGACCTGGGCGGCTCCGGGACGAACCAGGAGGGGGCGGCGGGCGGGGCGCAGTTCATGCGCATGCCCACGCCCTTGAGATAGCCCCGCCGGACCTCACCGGCCCGGGTGGCGGCCGCCACCTTCTTGTCGTGGCGCGCGGCGCCGGTCAGCTTGCGGATCCAGCCTCTGAACGGCAGCACGCTGCGGGTCTGGTCGCGGACCTCGGCCACCCCGGCGTCCTTGATCGCCCCGCCGGCCTTCTGCAGCCTGGTGCGATGGTCGGGCGGCGGCGCCTCGTCGAGGTCCGGGCCCAGCGCCCCGTCCAGCCGGCCGATCTCCTCGGCCAGCCCCTCGCAGCGCTTCAGACCCTCGAGGTCATAGGGCGCGGCGGCGGCGCGGACCAGGACATCGGGAATGCCCTTCTGCTTGAGGTTCAAGTCCTCCAGCGGGGCGAGCGCCGCGTCGCGGAAGCTGTCCTTCTGCTGCATGACGCCTCGGTCGGGAGACCGTTCCGGCGTGTCCTGGGCATGGGCGGGCGCCCCGGTCCAGAGCAGACCGGCGGCGAGGATGAGCGAAACGGGGCGGGCTGGGGCGCGGCGCATGGCCAAGCATAGCGGGGCGGACCGGCGCAGGCTAACCTCCTGGTGATGATCCCGCTTCCCGATCTGGGCCCTACCCCGTTCCTGGCCGCCCTTGGCCCCCGCGACCGATCCTGGCCCCGCGTGGCGGCCATGGCCGGGGGCGGGCTGGCGCTTGCCTTCATCCTGGGCCTGGCCATGACCTTCGCGGCGATGGAGGCGCTCAGCGCCGCCGGGATCGACCTGATCAATCCAGTCTTCCATGAGCCCCAGCTGATCCGCGCCTCCGGCTATGTGCTGGAGCTCAGCCTGGCCCTGGGGGCCGCCGCGCTTGGCGTGCTGATCGCGGCGCGGGGCGTGTTCGGCCGGCCGATCCGCAGCTGGATCACCGCCGCCCCTCGGTTCCGCTGGCGCCAGCTGGCCCTGGGCTTCGGCCTGGCCTTCATCGGCGTCGCCCTGGTCTCCCAGGCGGTGGGGGTGTTCAAGGGCGGATCGCTCACCGCCGACGCCCCCATCCTCGCCGCCGCCGAGCCCCTGGGCCGGCGCCTGATCTATCTCGCCGCCAACGCCCTGGGCTTCCTGCTCGCCGCCTGGGCCGAGGAGGCGGTGTTCCGCGGCTATGTGCTGCAACAGGTGGCCGCCCTGACCCGGCGTCCCTATGCGGCCCTGTGGATCTCCGGCCTGCTGTTCGCCCTGGTCCATGCGGAGTTCAGCCCCTATGCGCTCGCCGCCCGCACCATCATCGGCGCGGCCTTCGCCTGGACGGCCCTGCGGCTTGGCGGCCTGGAATTCGCCATCGGCGCCCATCTGGCCAACAACCTGATGATCGCCCTGTTCGGCGCCCCCATGCTGCCCGGGACCTCGGCCGATCCGGGCGACGCCCTGGGCGTGGCCACCGAGACCTTGATGGCGCTCTATCTGGCGGTCTGCGCCGAGCTGATCCGCCGGCGCGCGCCGCGCCCGGCCTGACCCGCCGCTCGTCCCGCCCGGGCCGCCGCTTGTCCCAGAGGCTTTGCGCCTCGACGCGGGCCGGGGCTTTGTCGCCGGCATGACCCAGCGCCTCATCCCCCTCGCCGCCGCGGCCCTGATCGCCGCCGCCCCCATGACATCGGCCCATTCGGAGGCGCCCGGCTGGGCCCACTATGGCGGCGACGCCGGCGGGACCCGCTATTCCGGGGCCGCCCAGATCAATGTCGGCAATGTCAGCCGCCTGAAGCCGGCCTGGAGCTTTTCGACCGGCGAGCTCGCCCTGCGCGGCGCAGCCCTGAAGCGGGCGGCCTTCGAGGTCACCCCGATCCTGGCCGGCGGGCGGCTCTATCTCTGCTCGCCGTTCAACGCCGCCTTCGCCCTCGACCCCGCCACCGGCCGCAAGGTCTGGGGCTTCGATCCGAAGATCGATCCCAGCCTGCACTATCCCAACAGCTACAATTGCCGGGGCCTGACCTGGTGGCGCGATCCGGCCCGGGCCCCGGGCGCCCCCTGCGCCGAGCGGGTCTTCATGGCCACCAATGACCGCCGGCTGTTCGCGCTCGACGCCGCCACCGGCCGGCCCTGCGCCGGCTTCGGCCAGGCCGGGGTGGTGGACGCCATGCCAGGGGTCAGCCTGTCGCGGCCCGGCAGCGCCCAGATCACCTCCCCGCCGGTGGTGATCGCTGGCGTGGTGATCACCGGCTCCTCCATCGACGACAACCAGCGCGAGGTGGAGACCTCCGGCGCGGTGCACGCCTTCGACGCGGTCACCGGCGCCCCGCGCTGGAGCTTCGATCCCCTGGCCGGAGCCGGCCCCAAGGTGCATGCCGGCGCCGCCAATGTCTGGGCGCCGATGTCCATCGACGAGGCGCGCGGCCTGGTCTTCCTGCCGACCTCCAGCCCCAGCCCCGATTTCTATGGCGCGGCGCGGCCGGGGAATGACGGCCACGCCAATTCCGTGGTCGCCCTGCACGCCGCCACCGGCCAGCTGGCCTGGGCGTTCCAGACCACCCACCACGATGTCTGGGACTATGATGTGCCGGCCCAGCCGACCCTGGCCACCGTCACCTATCAGGGGCGCACCGTGCCGGCGGTGATCCAGACCACCAAGCAGGGGCTGATCTTCACCCTCGACCGCGAGACCGGCCAGCCGATCATTCCGGTGGTCGAGCGCCCGGTTCCCCAGGGCGGGGCGATCGGCGAACAGCTGTCGCCGACCCAGCCCTTCCCCATAGCGCCCGCGCCGCTCGCCCCCAGCCGTATCAAGGCCGCCGACGCCTTCGGGATCACGCCCTGGGAGCGCCAGGCCTGCGCCGACCAGATCAAGGGCGCCCGCAACGAGGGGCTCTACACCCCGCCCAGCCCCGAGGGGACCATCCTCTATCCGTTCACCGGCGGCGGCTCGAACTGGGGCGGGATCGCCTTCGATCCCGGCCTCGACGTGGTGTTCGTCAACACCTCCAGCGCCATGCACAAGGTGACCCTGATCCCCCGCGCGGACTTCGCCGCCGAGCGCGCCGCCCATCCCGACCTGGAAGTCAGCCCGGCGGCCGGCGCCCCGTTCGGCATGAAGCGCGAACTGCTGCGCTCGCCGCTCGGCCTGCCCTGCAATCCGCCGCCCTGGGGCGAGCTGTCGGCCGTCGACCTGCATGAGGGCAAGGTCCTGTGGAAGGTCCCGCTGGGCACCACCCGCGACCTCGCCCCCGGCTCCCAGCTGTTGCTGCGCGGCTCGGGCACGCCCAATTTCGGCGGCCCCATCGTCACCGCCGGCGGGCTGGTCTTCATCGGCGCGGCCATGGACGACTATCTGCGCGCCTTCGAGGCCCGCACCGGCCGCGAACTGTGGAAAGGCCGGCTGCCGGCCGGGGGCCAGGCCACGCCCATGACCTATGTCTGGCAAGGCCGGCAATATGTCGTCATCGCCGCCGGCGGCCACGCCAAGTCGGAAACCAAGCGCGGCGACCAGATCGTGGCCTTCGCCCTGCCGCAATAGTCACCATTGGCCGAGCGGAGCCCACGGGCGAAAACTTAGGCTGGTCAGGAGGAAACTTCGCCCTAAGTCTAGGGCCCATGAATTCTCTCACGATCCGCATCCTGGCCGGCCTGCTGCTCGGCCTCGCCCTGGGCGCCACACTGGGCGCCGTCCATCCCGCCTTCCAGGCCCAGCTGGTCGGCTATGCCGGCGCGCTCGGCGGGGTCTGGCTCGACGCGCTTAGGATGACCATCATTCCCCTGGTCTTCTCCCTGCTGGTGGTCGGCGTGGCCCAGGCGGCGGGGACGGTCCAGACCGGGGGGCTCGCGGCCCGGGCCCTGATCACCTTCGCGGTGGTGCTGCTCACCGCCACGACGCTCACCGCCATCGTCGCCCCGGCCCTGCTCAACGCCTGGCCCGCCCCGGCCGCCGCCGCCGAGGGCCTGCGTCGCGCCGCCCAGGGCGCCGCCGCCGGCATCCCCCCGGTGCCGCCGCTCGGGGACTGGCTGAAGTCCTTCGTGCCTTCCAATCCGATCAAGGCCGCCGCCGACGGGGCCATCGCCTCGATCTGCGTCTTCGCCCTGACCTTCGGCCTCGCCGCCAGCCGGCTGAACGAGACCCGCCGCGCCCATCTGTTCGAGCTGTTCGACGCCGTCCAGGCGACCATGATGGTGATCGTCGGCTGGGTGCTGGCCATCGCCCCGATCGGGGTCTTCTTCCTGGCCCTGGTGGTCGGGGCCCAGACCGGCTTCGGCGCGGTGGGGGTCCTGGGTCACTATGTGATCATCGTCAGCCTGATGTGCCTGATGGCCGGCGCCTTCGGCCTGGTCATGGCGGTGGTCGGCGGTCGCGTGCCTATCGGCCGGCTGATCACGGCCCTGATCCCGGTCGAGGCCATGGCGGTCTCGACCCAGTCGTCCCTGGCCTGCCTGCCGGTGATGCTGGAGGCGACCCAGCAGATCGGGGTCAGCCCGCGGGTGCGCGGGGTGGTCATGCCCATGGCCGTGGCGGTGTTCCGCCTGACCAGTCCCCCCGGCAACCTGGCCGTCGCCATCTATGTCGCCCACATCTACGGCATCCATCTCGACCCCGGCCGCCTGGCCATCGGGGTGGTGGTGGCCAGCCTGGTCAGCCTGGCGACCGTGGGGGTGGCGAGCTCCGTCACCTTCTTCACCACCCTGGTGCCGATCTCCATGGCCATGGGCCTGCCCATGGACCTCCTGCCGCTGCTGCTGGCGGTGGAGACCCTGCCGGACTTCTCGCGCACCGTCGGCAATGTCACCGCCCATGTCGGCGTCACCGCCTGGGCCAATCGCTGGGGCAAGGGCGGGGTGGCGGACGCGGATCCGGCCTGATCCGCCCATCTCCTCGCTGCTCCCCGCTGGGGGAGGAGCCTATCCTCGCGGTCGGCGCTTCAGGGCTACATAGAGCGCGCCGGCGCCGCCGTGCTGGCGGTGGGCTTCCGAGACCCCGGCGACCATGTCGCGCAAGGCCGGGGCGGCCAGCCATTCCGGCGTGGCGCGGCGCAGGATCCCGTCGCCGCGCACGCCCTTGCCGGTGATCACCAGCACGGCGCGGTGGCCCTCGTCCCAATTGCGGCGGATGAAGCCTTCCAGCGCCGCTCGCGCCCGGTCCTGGGTCAGGCCGTGCAGGTCGATGCGCGCCCCGATCTCCTCGCGCTCCTTGGCGATGCGGTGCCTGCGTCCCGGTTCGATCGGGTCAAGCACGGGGGTCCGCGCATTGCGGGGCGCGGGCCGGTCCGGCGGCGGAATGCGGGCGGCCGGGGCGTTGGGATCGATCGGCGGCGCCGGGGGATCGGTCGCGGTCCTGGGCAGGGCGCGGCCCGGCAGGGGATGGACCGTCTGGGCCACCATCGACCACAGCCTCAGCTCCTCGGCCCGGATCGGCCGCTTCATGGCCGCGGCACGAGCCGGTGCAGGCGAAGCGTATGGCGCACGCGACCGGCCTCGGTCCCGGCGGCCGGGCCCTGGCCCAGATAGAGGTCGGCGCGGATATCGCCCTTGATGGCCCCGCCGACGTCGAGGGCCGTGACCAGCCGGCGATAGGTCGGAAAGGCGCCGGTCAGGATCGGGGCGGTGGCGTCCAGATAGAAGAGCTCGCCCATGTTGTGGCGGCTGGCGTCCATCGCCACCGCGCGACCGGCCGGCAGCGGCAGGCCTGCGGCCCCGATCGGCGGCTGGCCGTCATCGGGGGCCAGACGGAAGAAGGCGTAGCGGGGATTGAGCCGCATCACCGACTGGGCCTCGTCGCCGCGATGGTCGGCGAGCCAGGCGCGGATCGATTCGCCGGAAATCTTGTCCGCCGCGAGCAACCCCTTGTCGCGCATCAGATTGGCCACGCCGACGAAGGGCCGGCCATTGGTGGCGGAGAACAGGGCCTTGATCCGGCTGCCGTCCTCATAGGTCAAGAGGCCCGATCCCTGGATCTGCAGGAAGAACAGGTCCTCCGGCCGCATCCAGGCCAGGGCGTCCGGCGGTCCCGAGGTCTCGATCCAGGCGCGGTCCGGATAGGGGCCCAGGCTGCCGTCAGCCAGGCGCCGCATCGGGTCCTTGCCGGCGGGTCCGCCCAGCACCAGATCGGCGGGTCGCGGCCGCACGGGGGCGGAGAAATCCGCGTCGGGAACTTTGCGGGCTGGATATTCCGGCGCGAAATAGGCGGTCAGCACCCCTTCGCCGACGATCCGTTCGGGGCGGAAATTGTCCTCGAAGAAGGCCCGCGCCTGGGGCTCGGCCAAGTTGTCGGTGGAGCGCGCCCGGCGACAGACCGTGGCGGCCGCAGGGTCATGGGCGGCGCCGCACACCGCGCGATAGGCGGCGAAGGCGGCGGCGTGGTCCTCGGCGTCCCAGCCCGGCAGGTCGGCGAAGCTCTCCGGCTGGACCTGCTCGACCGGCGCCGGCGCGGGCGTTGGTCCGGGTGTCGGTCCGGGTGTGACATGCGGCGGAGCGGTGGCGCAGGCGGCGAGGAAGAGGGTGAGGCCCAGGGCGGCGGCCAGAGACCTCCCCTTCTCCCCTTGCGGGAGAAGGTGGCGGCGAAGCCGACGGATGAGGGGTCTTGCTCCCCTGTCCGGCGGCCCGGCGACACCACAGCCTGAAAGGTCCGAGAAACCCCTCATCCGACCTGGCTCCGCCAGGCCACCTTCTCCCGCAAGGGGAGAAGGATTCAGCATCGCTCCCACCCGCCTCACGCCTCGGCGGGGTCGACGCGGATCAGGATCCAGTTGGGGTCGCGGCTCTTCAGATTGCGCTCGAAGGTCCAGAGCTCGGCCGTGCGGCGATCCTCGACGCTCTCGCCTTCCGGGCCTTTGCCGCGGCTGCGGAACTCGGCCAGGAAACGCACGGTCAGGCGGGCCAGGTCCCCGACCATGTCGGCCTTTTCCAGGTCGGCGCGGGGGCTGTGGGTGAACTCGACGCTCTCGGTCCGGCCCTCGGTCTCCCGCTGGGCGATGGCGGCCTCGAAGCCCTCCATCACCGGCGCGGCCAGCAGCGGCTTCAGGACGGCGCGGTCGCCGGCGGCGAAGCTGCGCACGATGGTCTCATAGGCCTGGCGCGAGCCCTGCAGGAAATGGGTGATGTCGAAGCCCGGGTCGCGGGCCTTGACCGCCGCGAGGCCCGACAGGGTGACGCCGCCCTGGGCGGGGTCCTCCAGGGGCCGGTCGGCGAGACGGGCGGCGGCGGCCACGGCCTCGGGGGCGGCGTCCTCCGGCTGGCGGCCGACACGGCGACCCAGCACCGAATAGAGCTGGAACAGCACCACAGCGGCCAGACCGGCGAAGATGATCAGTTGGAGGACTTGCAATCGGCTATCGGGGCTCGCAGGGAGACGTGGGATTAATATAGAACGTCGGGGCTGTCGCGTAAGGTCCGGACGGACATGAGGCGAGATTGCATAGACGGGGTCGCCATGATAGCAGCCCCGCCCACAAACAGGGCGTGAACAGACGCTCAAGTCAGACGGATTTTCCTTTCAGATGAGCGATATCGACCCGGCGGCGGCCGCGAACGGTTTGGGTAACGGTCAGGCTCCGGCCGAACCCGGCATCCGCGTCCTGGCCCAGTTCATCCGCGACCTGTCCTTTGAGAACCCCCGGGCGCCGGAAGCGTTGCGCGCCGGGGCCACCCAGCCGCAAATCGACATGGGCGTCGAGATGAACGCCCGTGGGCGTGATGACGGCTTCTTCGAGGTCGACCTCAAGCTCTCGGCCCGCGCCACCCGCGAGGACGGCCCGGTGTTCCACATCGAGCTGCTCTATGGCGGCGTCTTCCAGATCGAGGGCGTGAACCCCGATGACCTGGAGCCGGTGCTGCTGATCGAGTGCCCGCGCTTCCTGTTCCCCTTTGCGCGCCGGGTGATCGCCGACGTCACCTCGGACGGCGGCTTCCCGCCCTTCCTGCTCGACCCGATCGACTTCGCCGGCGTCTATGCGGCCCGCAAGGCCCAGGCCGATGGCGGCGGTGTCGTGGTCGGCAACGCTTAAGCCTTTCTTCTCCCTCGCCCGCGCAGCGGGAGAGGGTTGGGGTGAGGGCTCTTTCGGTATCGACGCCGCGAATGCGCGCGCCGCGAAGACCCTTCGCTCCGCTTCGGGCCCCTCACCCTACCCTCTCCCCAAGCGGGGCGAGGGTTTGAGGCCTAAAGCCCGTGCTTCTTCCAGAGCGTGTCGTTCTTCATCACCTCGAGGATGAAGCTCGCATGGCGGGCGCGTTCCTCTTCGGTGGAGCGCCGGGCCAGGGGGCGCGGCCGGGCGGCATAGGCATTGTCGCCGCGCGCGCCGACATATTGGATCTTGCTCTGTTCGGCGACCAGCTCGAGCCCGCGCTCGCGGCCGCCCTTGAGCTCCAGATAGACCGCAGCCAGCAGGCGGGCGTCGATCAAGGCGCCGTGCTTTTCCCGCTCCGACAACGAGATCTTGTAGCGCTTGCACAGCGCGTCCAGGGAGTTGTGCATCCCCGGGAACCGCTTCTTGGCCATGGCCAGGGTGTCGATCCAGCGGCCTTCCGGCAGGATGTCGAGCCCGACCTGGGCCAGCTCGTGATTGACGAAGGCGCGGTCGAAGCTGGCGTTGTGGGCGATGATCGGCGCGTCGCCGACGAAGGCCAGGAAGGCCTGGCTGATCTGGGGTTCCGCGAACTTCGGCTTGCCCTTCAAGAACGCCGCCGACAGGCCGTGGACCTTCTCGGCCTCGGGGGGCATGTCGCGCTCAGGGTCGATATAGACGTGGAAGGTCCGCCCGGTGGGCAGGAACTCCTCGATCTCCAGCGCCGCCAGTTCGACCAGGCGGTGGCCCAGCTGCGGCTCGAAGCCGGTGGTCTCGGTGTCGAGGACGATCTCGCGGGCCATGGAGATTTCTTGGCGCGATTGGCCGCCCGGTTCAAGCTGCCCGCGACGATACGCACAGGCAAGCGCTGAGGTGTTCCCTCTGCCGCCTGGCGGGAGAGGGTTCTATTTCGCCTTCGCTGGCCGCCGGGCCGGGTCGCGCAGGATGGCGATGATCTCGGCGACCTGGGCGCGGGCGTGGTCGAGGCCCTGGCCGGTGTCGACCACGAACTGGGCGCGGGCGCGCTTCTCGGCGTCCGGGGTCTGGCGCTTGAGAATGTCGTCGAGGCGGGCTTCGGTCATGCCATCCCGGGCCAGCACCCGCTCGCGCTGCAGGGGCGCCGGCGCCGAGGCCACCACCACCGCCTCGACATTGGCGTGGCCGCCGGTCTCGAACAGCAGCGGGATGTCCAGCACCACCATGTCGGCGCCCGCCGCCTTGGCGCGCTCGAAGAAGCCGATCCGGTCGCGACCCACCAACGGATGGACGATGGAATTCAGCGTCGCCATGGCCGCGTCGTCGCCCAGCACGCGCTGGCGCAGGGCCTCGCGGTCGACGGCGCCGTCGCGGGTCACCCCGGGAAAGGCGGCTTCCAGGGGCTCTACCGCCGCACCGCCCTGCACATAGAGCTCGGCCACGGCGGCGTCGGCGTCATAGACCGGGATCCCCGCGTCGCGGAACATCGCCGCGGTGGTCGACTTGCCCATGCCGATGGAGCCGGTCAGGCCAATGATCATCATGTCTCGGTCCATCCCCGTCGCGCTCCTCTTACCTTCTCCCCTTGCGGGAGAAGGTGGCCTGGCGGAGCCAGGTCGGATGAGGGGTGCGCGCGCAAGCGCGCCCACTCACCTTGGTCGTCCCCTCTCCCGCAAGGGGAGAGGGCTATCTTCTTAAAGTCCCAGTGTGGTGATCGCCAAGGCGCGGACATCGACCTGCGCCGGCGGTGGCTGCCCGTAGAAAGCCTCGAAGGAAGGGACCGCCTGGCCGATCAGCATGGCCAGGCCATCGACCGTCGGCCGGCCCAGCGCCCGGGCCTGGGCCAGGAACGGGGTGATCAGCGGCTTATAGACCATGTCCATCACCACACAGGCGTCGGGCGTGGCCTCCAGCGGCACGTCCAGGGCCGCGCCGTCGGCGAGACCGGCCGAGGTGGCGTTGACCAGGGCCTGGATTCCTCGGAACGCCGCGGAGACCTCATCGAGGCCGTAGGCCGAGATCGCGCCGCCCAGGCTGTCGGCGATCGCCTGGGCCTTGGCCTTGGTGCGGTTGACGATGCGGATGTCGGGGCAGCCGGCCTGGGCGAAGGCCGCAGCCGCGCCGCGCGCGCCGCCGCCTGCCCCCAGCAGGGTCACGGCGCCCGCTCGGGGATCAAAACCGGGCGACTGCTCGGCGAAGGCGGCCAGGAGGCCGAGCCCGTCGGTGTTGTCGGCGAACAGGGTCCCGTCGGCGCGGAACACCAGCACATTGGCCGCCTGGGCCGCCGTCGCCCGGGCGCTGGCCTGGTCCGCCGCCGCCAGGGCCTCGCCCTTGAACGGCAGGGTGACGTTCACGCCCGCCACCGAGCCGCCGCGCAGGCCCTCGACAAAGGCCGCGAAGCGGCCGTTCGCAATGGCGAAGGGGACATAGACCGCGTCCAGCCCCGCCTGGGCGATCCAGGCGTTGTGCAGCACCGGGCTCATGGAGTGGGCGATCGGCTGGCCGACCACGCCGGCGACGCGGGTTCGTCCGGAGAGGCTCATCGCGCCACCTCGCCATGGTTGCGGAGCAATTCCAGCAGACCCATCAGCGGCAGGCCGAGGATGGTGAAATAGTCGCCCTCGATCTTCGAGAACAGCTGGGCGCCGGGTCCCTCCAGCCGATAGCAGCCGACCGAGCCCAGGGCGTCTTCGCCCTCGAGCGCCAGGTAGTCCTCCAGGAACTGATCCGAGAAGTCGCGCATGGTCAGGGTCGCCGAGACCAGCTCGCGCCAGATCGGCGCCCCGTCGCGGGCCACCACCACGGCGGAGTGCAGCCGGTGCGGCTTGGCGCGCAGCATCCTCAGCCGCGCGCGGGCCTCATCCAGGGTCTCGGCCTTGTCATAGAGTCCGCCTTCGAACTCCAGGGTCTGGTCGGCCCCGATGACGAGGCCGGTACGGCCTCGCGAGATTTTCACGGCCTTCAGCTCGGCCAGGGCCTCGGCGATGGCCCGGGCGTCCTGGCCCTGCGCCAACAGGGCGGTCTTGACGCTGTCCTCGTCGACGCCGGACACCGCCGTCTCGAAGGCGACCCCCGCGCCTTTCAGCACCGCCGTCCGCGCCGTGCTCTTCGAGGCCAGGATCACGCTCACCCCATCACCTCCACCGAGCCATGACCCCCATGCAGCAGGTTCAGCACCGAGGCGGCGGTCTCCTCGACGCTGCGGCGGGTCACGTCGATCACCGGCCAGCCCATCCGCTCATAGAGCCGGCGCGCCTGGACAATCTCGTCGCGCACCGCCTCGATGTCGATATAGGTCGACTCCCGGTTCTCCTTCATGCTCAGCAGCCGGTTGCGACGGATCTGGATCAGCCGGTCGGGCGAGATCGACAGGCCGACGATCAGGGCGTTGCGCAGGGTGTAGAGCTTCTCTGGGATCGGCCGGCCCGGGACCAGCGGCACATTGGCCGCCCGGATGCCCCGGTGGGCCAGATAGATGCTGGTCGGCGTCTTCGAGGTCCGCGACACCCCCACCAGCACCACATCGGCCTGGTCGAGATCCTGTCCGCCCTGGCCGTCGTCGTGGCCGATGGCGTAGTTCAAGGCGTCCATGCGGTTGAAATAGTCGTTGTCGAGCGCGTGCTGCACCCCCACGCGGCGGGTGAGCGAAGCGCCCAGATAGCGCGAGAGAGACGAGACCAGCGGGTCCAGGGCGGCGATGCAGCTCATGTCCAGCTTGCGGCAGCCGTCCTCCAGCGCCGCGCGCAGGCCGTCATCGACGATGGTGTGGATCACCACCCCGGGCGCCGCCTCGATATCGGTCAAGGCCCGCTCCAGCTGGCGGGGCGAGCGGACCAGGGCGTAGATGTGCTCGATCGGCAATACGTTCTCGAACCGGGCGCAGACCGCGCGGGCCATGGCGTTCAGGGTCTCGCCGGTGGAGTCGGAGACCAGGTGCACATGGAAATAGGTGGCGAAGCGCGGGGTGGTGGTCATGGGGCTCGGACGCGCGCCTTTCGCGAAACGGTCGTCGCTCAGGAATATTCCTGGGGACGAAACAGTCGACATCTTCTTAGCGAAGCCCGTGGCGATTGGGGAGAACCCGAGGCCCTGGGACCGCACGATCAATCACGGGGATGAAAGCGGCCTCCAGCCCACCCGGCGTCCCCGGTTCGCGACGGACCCGGCGTGGCTGTGAAGAGGTTAATAGAGGGTTAATGAGCTGGGCCATGTCGTCCCTGCGGCGGCGCCCCTTGGGGTTAATGAAAGGTTAAGGCCCACGATCGGTTTAGCGGCTGTCCCCGTTTTCCACAGCCGGTGGATCACCAGGGCGGACAGGACTGGGACAGCCTGGGGACGGGACCCGGGCAACCCTTGTCGAGCTGGGGTTTGCCCCCACGATTCCCAGCCCCTGCCCCTACCCCCTCTGAAAAACATATTCAGTCTTATAGGGAAGAAGGCTTGGCGGGCGCGGGGCGCTCTTGAGCCCGACGGGCTAAGGCGGTTTAAGGACGCCATGAGCGATCTGGTGAAACCGAAGCTGCTTCGCGCCCTGGCCGGCGAAACCCTGGCCCGGCCTCCGGTCTGGTTCATGCGCCAGGCGGGCCGGTCCCTGCCCGAGTACAAGGCCTTGCGGGAAAAGGCCGGAGACTTCCTGTCCCTCTGCTTCAATCCGGAGATGGCGGCGGAGGTGACCCTGCAGCCCATGCGCCGCTTCCCCCTGGATGCGGCCATCGTCTTCGCCGACATCCTCTTGATCCCCCAGGCCCTGGGCCAGACGGTCTGGTTCGAGGCGGGCGAAGGGCCAAGGCTCGCCGAACTGCCCGACATCGCCGCCATGGCCGACCAGGTCGAGGCCTCCACCGGTCGCCTGGCCAGCATTGGCGAGACCCTGTCGCGCGTCCGGGCGGAGCTGGAGCCGGAGCGGGCCCTGATCGGTTTCGCCGGGGCGCCCTGGACCGTCGCCACCTATATGATCGAGGGCCGGGGTTCGAACCGCGAGCACGCGCGGCTCTGGGCCTATCAGAACCCCGACAAGCTCGACGCCCTGCTGGATGTGCTGGTCGACTCCACCGCCCGCTACCTGGTCATGCAGGCCAAGGCCGGCGCCCAGGCGCTCAAGCTGTTCGAGAGCTGGGCGGAAGGCCTGGCCGAGGACATGTTCGAGCGCATCGTCATCCGGCCGCACACCGCGATCATTGAGAAGGTCCGGGCCGCCGGAATCGACACCCCGTTCATCGGCTTCCCGCGCGGGGCCGGCGCCCTGGTCGCCAACTATGCCGCCAAGGTCCCGGTCCAGGCCGTGGGGCTCGACACCCAGGCCCCCCTGGCGCTGGGTCGCCAGATCCAGGCCGGCGGCAAGACCATCCAGGGCGCCCTCGACAATCTGTTGCTGTTGTCAGGCGGCGCGGCGCTGGACGCCCGGATCGACGCTCTGATCGAGGCCTGGAACCAGGGGCCCTACATCTTCAACCTCGGCCATGGGGTCCTGCCCGCGACCCCGATCGAGAACCTCGATCGCGCCATCCGCCGCGTGGTCGGCGCATGAGCAAGCTGGCGGTCGTGGTCTTCAACCTTGGCGGCCCGGACGGCCCCGAGGCGGTGCGGCCCTTCCTCTACAATCTGTTCAAGGATCCGGCGATCATCCCGGTCCCGGCGATCCTGCGCTATCCACTGGCGGCCCTGATCTCGTCGCGGCGGGAAAAGCCGGCCCAGGCCAATTATGCGATCATGGGCGGCGGCTCGCCCCTGCTGCCGGAGACCCGGGCCCAGGCCCAGGCGCTGGAGGGGGCCCTGAACCTGGCCGAGCCGGGGCGTGAGGCGCGGGTGTTCATCGCCATGCGCTATTGGAAACCCTTCGCCGACCAGACCGCTGCCGAGGTCACAGCCTTCGCGCCGGACGAGATTGTGCTCCTGCCGCTCTATCCGCAATATTCGACCACCACCTCGGCCTCGTCGCTGAAGGACTGGGCGGCGAACTACAAGGGTCCCGGGCGCACCCGCACCGTCTGCTGCTATCCTACCGCGCAGGGGCTGATCGCCGCCCATGTCGGCCAGATCGCGGCGACCTGGGCCAAGGCCGGGGAGCCGGCCAATGTGCGCCTGCTGTTCTCCGCCCACGGCCTGCCGGAAAAGGTCATCGCCGGCGGCGATCCCTACCAGGCCCAGATCGAGGCCACGGCGGCGGCCGTCGCCGCCCGCCTGCCGCAACTCGCCGACTGGAAGGTCTGCTATCAGAGCCGGGTTGGTCCCATGAAATGGCTGGGTCCTTCCACCGACGACGAGATCCGGCGCGCGGGCGCGGAGGGCAAGGGCGTGTTGATCACCCCGATCGCCTTCGTCTCCGAGCATGTGGAGACCCTGGTCGAGCTGGACCACGAATATGCCGAGATCGCCCACCAGGTCGGTTGTGCGCCCTATCTCCGCGCCCCGGCGGTCGGCGTTGACGAGGCCTTCATCGGCGCCTTGAAACAGGCTGTCGACCACGCCCTGCCCCGGGCCGGTGGCGCCGCGCCGCTGGGCGCCTGGCTCTGCCCGGCCGGCTATGGCCAATGCGCCAAACGTCTAGAAGGGACGCTTGCATGAACTGGTATGATCTGGTCCGCGGCCTGCACATCATCGCGGTGATCGCCTGGATGTCGGGCATGATGTACCTGCCCCGGCTCTATGCCTACCACACCGAGACGGCCCCTCCCGGCAGCGAGTTCGACGCCCACTTCCAGGTCTGGGAAGCCAAGCTGCTGCGGATCATCATCAATCCGGCGATGATCATCGCCTTCATCTTCGGCCTGGCGCTCATATACATAGACGCGACCCAGATCCGGGGCGGCTACGGCTTCCTGCTCAAGCCCTGGATGCTGACCAAGCTGGCCGGGGTGGTCTTCCTGCTCGGCTGGCACGGGTTCCTGGCCGGAGCCCGCAAGAAGCTGGCGGCGGGCGAGCGACCCAGGACCGGCAAGTTCTGGCGCGCCACCAACGAACTCCCCTTCCTCGCCGCCGCCATCATGGTCATCGCCGTGACCACCGAGTTCGGGAACTAGACCCCGCCCGTTCCTCGCCCCGCTTGCGGGGAGAGGCTAGGTGAGGGGCGACTCGCGGAGCGAGACGTCTTGGGCCGAAAGTCCCCTCACCCAACCCTCTCCCGAGGGAGAGGG
Organism: Phenylobacterium aquaticum; assembly: GCF_947378715.1. Classification (GTDB taxonomy): domain Bacteria; phylum Pseudomonadota; class Alphaproteobacteria; order Caulobacterales; family Caulobacteraceae; genus Phenylobacterium; species Phenylobacterium aquaticum_A. Next base: position 1,670 of record NZ_CANCLE010000057.1, on the reverse strand, counting down.
CTTTGCGGCGCTAGACACCACCACCCTTGACCCACGCCCGCCAACGTGGTTCCGCTGATCCCACGTGGTTCGCTGGCGTTTCGCCGTGGCCCACGCCCCGCCTCCTTCCGGCGCCGCGCGCTCCCTCAAAGGGACGCCGCCGTGGCCCGGCCCCAAAAGATCCATAAGACGGTTTCCGCGATCAGATGATCCGAAGGCCGTTCGAAGAGTTTCAAGCTTGGCGTTCCGTCCCGGGTCTCCGGGGCGCGAGCGTCTTATGACGAGTAAGACCATGTCCGAAGACACCCCCCACACCCTCGGCGACGACCTGAACGCTGACGCCCTGGCCGAAGAGGCCGCCGCCGAAGCCCAGGCCAATGAGGCCGACGGCGACGACGAGGACGGTCAGTCCTCCGAGGTCAAGGCCGCCATCGCCGCCATGGGCCTGACCCGCATGTCGCTCCAGGCGCTGAAGGACAAGTCGCCCGCCGACCTGCTCTCCTTCGCCGAGACCCTGGAGATCGAGAACGCCAATTCCATGCGCAAGCAGGACATGATGTTCGCGATCCTCAAGACCCTGGCCGAGGAGGGGATCGAGATCTCCGGCTCCGGCACGCTTGAGGTGCTGCCCGACGGCTTCGGCTTCCTGCGCTCGCCGGAAGCCAACTACCTGCCCGGTCCCGACGACATCTATGTCAGCCCCTCGCAGATCCGGAAGTTCGGCCTGCGCACCGGCGACACGGTGGACGGCGGCATCCGCGCGCCCCGCGAGGGCGAGCGCTATTTCGCCCTCGTGAAGGTCGACCTGACCAATTTCGAGAACCCCGAGAACGTCCGCCACAAGGTGCTGTTCGACAACCTGACCCCGCTCTATCCGGATGAGCGGCTGAAGATGGAGCTCGACGATCCGACCATCAAGGATCGTTCCGGCCGGGTCATCGACATCGTCGCCCCGCTCGGCAAGGGCCAGCGCTGCCTGATCACCGCCCCGCCCCGGGTCGGCAAGACGGTGATGCTGCAGAACATCGCCAAGTCGATCGAGACCAATCACCCGGAGATCTATCTGATCGTGCTGCTCATCGACGAGCGGCCGGAAGAAGTCACCGACATGCGCCGCACCGTGCGCGGCGAAGTGGTCTCCTCCACCTTCGACGAACCGGCGACCCGCCACGTGCAGGTGGCCGAGATGGTCATCGAGAAGGCCAAGCGCCTGGTCGAGCACAAGCGCGACGTGGTCATCCTGCTGGACTCCGTCACCCGCCTGGGCCGCGCCTACAACACCGTGGTCCCGTCCTCGGGCAAGGTGCTGACCGGCGGTGTCGACGCCAACGCCCTGCAGCGCCCCAAGCGCTTCTTCGGCGCGGCGCGCAATATCGAGGAAGGCGGCTCGCTGACCATCATCGCCACCGCCCTGATCGACACCGGCTCGCGCATGGACGAGGTGATCTTCGAAGAGTTCAAGGGCACCGGTAACTCGGAAATCGTGCTCGACCGGAAAGTGGCTGACAAGCGCGTCTATCCGGCCATCGACGTGATCAAGTCCGGCACCCGCAAGGAAGAGCTGATCACGCCCAAGGACATCCTGCAGAAGACCTATGTCCTGCGTCGCATCCTGAACCCCATGGGTCCGCAGGACGCCATCGAGTTCCTCATCGACAAGCTGCGCCAGACCAAGAACAACGCGGAATTCT
>NZ_CANCLE010000056.1 GCF_947378715.1 Phenylobacterium aquaticum | reverse complement strand
AAGGTGGATCGCGGCCACGGCCATGAGCTGATCCATACGGTGCGCGGGGCCGGCTATATCCTGCGCGAACCCGACTAGATGTTCCGCTCCACCAGCCTGCGCCTGGCCGCGCTCTACACCGCCGGCTTCGCGATCTCGGTGGTGCTGCTGGGCGCCGTCACCCTGCTGACCACCCGCGCGGCCCTGTCGGAACAGTTCGACGACCGGGTCCGTTCGGAATCCAACGCCTTGGTCGAGGAATACAAGGTCGAGGGGCTGGAGGGCCTGATCCAGGCGGTCAGGGAACGCGACCGCACCCCCGGGTCCCTGGACTATGGCGTGCTGGACACCGGCGGCCAGGGCATGGCCGGCCGGCTGGTCCGGACCCGGACGCCCCTGGGCTGGACCGTGGTTCGCGACCGTCCCAACCGTGAGCCCGTGCGCATCCTGACCGTGGCTTTGCCGCAGGGCCGCCGCCTGCTGGTCGGGGATGATGACAAACATGTGGAGGTGTTGGATCACATCCTGCTCCGCAGCTTCGGCTGGACCCTGCTGGGGGTGGTGATCCTGGGGGTGCTGGGCGGCTATGCGCTCAGCCGCGATGTCCACCGCCGGCTGGCGGCGATTTCCGGCACGGCCGAGGCGATCATCGACGGCGACCTCGCCCGCCGGGTGCCGGTGCAGGGCTCGGACGACGATCTCGATCGCCTGGCTCTGACCATCAACCGCATGCTCGACCGCATCGCCGCCCTGATGGAGAGCCTCAAGCAGGTCTCCAACGACGTGGCCCATGACCTGCGCACGCCGCTGAACCGCCTGCGGCAACGGCTGGAGGCGGGCCTGGCCGCTCCCGATGAACGGGCCGTCGCCCTGGAAGGCGGGCTGGCCGACCTCGATTCCATCCTGGACACCTTCGCCGCCCTGCTGCGCATCGCCCAGATCGAGGGCGGGGCGCGGCGCGCGGCCTTCCGCCGCTGCGATCTTTCGGAGATCGCCCGTACGGTGGTCGAGGCCTTCGCGCCCTCGGCCGAGGACGGCCGCCAGAGCCTGACCCTTGGCGTCGAAGGCCCGGTTCCCGTCGATGGCGACGTCGAGCTCCTGACCCAGATGCTGGTCAATCTGGTGGAGAACGCCCTGCGCCACGCCGGACCCGGCGCTCGCATCCAGGTGGGCGCCACGGCGGGGGAGGGCGCTGCGGTGCTCAGCGTCGCCGACGACGGGCCGGGTGTGCCGGAGGCCGAGCACGCGCGGCTGTTCGATCGCTTCTACCGCCTGGAGCGCAGCCGCTCGACCCCGGGCAGCGGCCTGGGCCTGGCCCTGGTCGCCGCCGTCGCGCGGCTGCATGGGGCAGAGGTCCGCCTGGCCGACGCCCACCCTGGCCTGATCGCCCGTGTGACCTTTCCGCCGGCCGCCTGAATGCCGGTGGCCCAACATTGGGGTTTGGTGATCTTCTCCCCATCGGCTGGTCAGCCCGACTCACCCAGTCTCCGCGCTTCCCAAGGGGAGAATGATCATGACCGCTTCGCGTTTCGCCGCCGCATGCCTGGCCGCCCTGGCCCTGGCGCCCGCCGCCCAGGCCGCCGGTTATCATGTCATCGACCGCATCGCCGGCCCCGACGGCGGCTGGGACTACGCCAATTATGACGCCGCCCGCGACCGGGTGCTGGTGGCGCGCGGCGCGGGGGTCACCGCCATAGACCTTAAGACCCGCAAGGTCACCGACGCCTTCGCCCCCGCCGCCCGGGGCCATGCGGCCTTCCCGGTGAACGGGGGAGCCGAGGTGGTGATCACCAACGGGACGCCCAACACCGCGACCTTCGTCAACGCCGACACTGGCGCGGCCCTGGCCTCGGTCGCCACCGGCGATGGGCCGGACGACGCCGTCTTTGACGCTCATTCCGGCCTGCTGCTGGTCATGGACCATCGCGGCGGCGACATCACGGTCATCGATCCCAAGACCCACACCGCCCTGGGCGCCATCGCGGTCGGCGGCACGCTTGAAGCCGCCGCCGTCGACGGGGCCGGCCACCTGTTCGTCAATGTCGAGAACCAGAACCTCGTCGCCGTGGTCGATATCGCCGCGCGCAAGGTGACGGCCCGTTACGCCCTCGCCGGCTGCGAGGGGCCGACCGGCATCGCCTATGTGGCCAGCGAAAAGCTGTTGATCTCCTCCTGCGACGGCGTCGCGGTGGTGACCCAGGCCCGGACCGGCAAGCAGGTTCGCCAGATCAAGATCGGCGACGGCGCCGACGGGGTCGCCTATGACGCGGTCCATCACCTGGCCTTCGTGCCGGCCGGCGTCAGCGGAACCCTGGCGGTGATCTCCATCGCCCATGGCGACGCCACCCTGGTCGAGACCGTGCCCACTCAGAAGGGCGCCCGCACCCTGGCGGTCGATCCCGCCACCGGTCGGGTCTTCCTGCCCACCGCCACCTATTCCACGACCCTCGGGCCCAATGGCCGGCCCACCGCCCTGGTCGGAACCTTCCAACTGCTCGTCGTCGGCAAGTGAGGCGGAGGGCCGTTCCCGCACTGGCGGCCCTCGCGGCGCTCGGCGCCTGCCAGACCTATGCGCCGGCGCCCGTGCGGCTGGACGCCTTTCCCGCCGCCCTGGCGGCGCGCGGCCTTGACGAGAAGCCGGCGGGCGCGGTCTGGACCGGCGCCGACCTGCTGGCCGCCGCCATCGCGCGCAATCCGGATATCGCTCAGGCCCGGGCCCGCTATCGCGCCGCCGAGGCCGCCGCCCGCACGGCGCGGGTCCGGCCGGCCGCGACCCTGACCCTGACGGCGGAATACGCCCAGGAGTCCTCGCCCTGGCTCTATGGCGCCGCCGCTGACCTTCCCGTCGACGCCGGGGCGCGACGGGCTGGCCGGCTGACCGCCGCCGACCTCGCCGCACTCCAGGCCCGCTATGACTATGTCCAGTCGGTCTGGACCGTGCGCATGGCCCTGACCAAGGCGCGGATCGGCCTGAGAGCGGCTGACGAGGCGCTGCGTCTCACCCGCGATCTGGTCGAACTGCGTGACCAGCGGGCGGGCCGTCTGAATGAGCGGGTGGTGGCAGGCGAGGACGCCCGCCCGACCGCCCTGGTCGCCGCCACCGAGCTCGCCGTCGCCCGCCATCGCCAGACCGATGCGCTCGCCCGGGCAGCCCAGGCTGAGGCCGCCCTGGCCGCCGCCCTGGGCGTGTCACCCGCCGCCGTGGCGGGCCTGCGCCTCGCGCCGGTCGAAGCCGGTCCCGACGTGCCGGTGACCGCCAGCCAGCGCGCCGAGGCCGCCGGGGCCCGCGCCGACGTGTTGCGGGCGCTGGCTGACTATGACGCCGCCGAAGCCGCCCTGCGGGTCGAGGTCGCGCGCCAGTATCCCGAGGTGCGTCTGGGGCCCGGCTATAGCTGGGACCATGGCCTGGCCAAGCTGCCGTTCAATCTCGGCCTGACCCTGCCGCCCGCCGATCTCAACCGCGCCGCCATCGCCGAGGCGGAGGCCCGCCGCGCCGAGGCCGGTCGCGGCCTGGAGGCGGCCCAGGCCCAGGTGCTGGCCGCCATCGACCAGGCCGCCGCCGCCCTGGCCGCCGCCCGGCTGCAGGACGAGATCGCCCGCACCCGCGATCTTCCGGCCGCCGACCGCGCCGCCCGCGCCGCCGCCCTCTCCCTCAAGGCGGGCGCCGCCGATCGCACCGATGACCTGGCCGCCCGGGCCGCCCTGGACGAGGCGGCGCTGACCGTCGCCGAGGCCCGCATGACCCTGGCGCTCGCCGCCCTTGACCTGGAGGACGCCCTGCGGCGTCCCGCCGATCCCGCCCAAGCCGAGCTGATGCGCGCCGCCGTCGCCCAGCTGGAGACCGCCAAATGAGCCGCGTGCGCTTCGCCGTCCTTCTGGCCCTGAGCCTGACCGCCAGCCGGGCCATGGCCGCCAGCCCGCTGATCGAGATGTCCGCCGACACTCAGCGCAAGCTGGGCCTGGCGACCCAGCCCCTGGCCGCCGCCCGCCACTCCGGCGCGATCTCCGGCTTTGCCCGGGTGCTCGATCCCGGACCGCTGGCGGTGCTGGACTCCGACATCGCCCAGGCCGCCGCCATGGCCCAGGCGTCCCAGGCCGAGGCGGCCCGCGCGCGGGGCCTGGCCGCCGCCGACGCCACCGTCTCCACCCGCACGGCCGAGGCGGCGATCGCCCAGGCCCGGGCCGACGGCTCCAAGCTGGCCCTGCTGCGCCGCCGGCTGGGCCTCGAATGGGGCCCGGCCTTCATGGCGATGAGCGACGCCAGGCGCGGCGACCTGGTCGGCCAACTGGCCTCCGGCGTGGCCGCCCTGGTGCGGATCGACGCGGGCGGCGGCCTGGCCGGGGCGAAGTCCGTGCGGCTCGAGCTCGGCGCCGGCGGGACAGCCACGGTGCAGGTGCTGGGCCCCGCCCGGTCCGCCGACCTGCGCCTGCTGTCGTCCGGCCTGATCGGCCTGGTCACAGGACCCCAGGCGAGCCAGCTTGGCGTCGGCCTGACCCTGCCGGCGACCATCAGCGCCGGCGGTGGCGGGGAGGGGGTGATGATCCCCCGCTCGGCCCTGATCCGGGCCGGCGGCGCGACCTTCGCCTATGTCCGCAAGGACGCCACCCATTTCGAGCGTCGGACGATCACCGGGGCGGCGGCGGAGCCGGCCGGCCTGTTCGCCGCCGGCGGCCTCAAGCCCGGCGAGCCGGTGGTGGTCTCGGGCGCCGCAGCCCTGCACGCCGCTGAGGCGCCGCGCGCGCCGGCCGCTGACGACGACAAGGACAAATAGGCCCGTGCTCGCCGCCCTCGTCCGCTGGTCGCTCAACCGGCCCCGCCTGGTGGCCGTGGCCGCCCTGCTGCTGCTGATCTATGGCGGCGTTGTCCTGGCCCACGCCAAGTTCGACGTCTTCCCCGACTTCGTCCCGGCCCAGGCCGAGGTGCAGACCGAGGCCCCGGGCCTGGCCGCCGAGCAGGTCGAGCAGCTGGTGACCCGACCCGTGGAACAGGCGATCAGCGGGGCGGCCGGGGTCGCCGACGTGCGCTCGGATTCGATCCAGGGCCTGTCCATCGTCACCGTGGTGTTCAAGGAGGGCTCCGATCCCTACCGCGCTCGCCAGGTGGTGGCCGAGGCCCTGGGCGAGGTTACGACCAGTCTGCCGACCGGGGTGAAGAGCCCCAAGGTCGCGCCGCTCACCTCCTCGACCATGGACCTGCTCAAGGTCGGCTTCACCTCCGACCGCATGACGCCGCTGCAGCTGCGCGACCTGGTCCAATGGACCGTGCGGCCCAAGCTGCTGTCGGCGGCCGGGGTGGCGCGAGCCACCGTCTATGGCGGCGAGGTGCGGCGGCTGGAGGTCCAGGTCCGACCCGCCGAGCTGGCCGCCCGCGATCTCAGCCTCTCCGACCTGCTGGCCGCTGTCCGCGCCTCGACCGGCGTCACTGGCGGCGGCTTCATCGACACCCCGCAGCAGCGGATCCTGATCGAGCCGCGCGGCCAGGCCCAGAGCGCCGCCGACATCGCCGCCGCCCCGATCCCCGGCAATGGGACCGGCGCGCCGCTGCGCATCGGCGACGTGGCGACCGTGCGCGAGGCCGCCGCGCCAGACGTGGGCGACGCGGTGATCATGGGCCGCCCGGGGGTATTGATCAGCCTCTCCAGCCAGTACGGGGCCAATACGCTCGACGCCACCCACGCGGTCGAGGCGGCGCTGGAGGAACTGCGCCCGGCCCTGGAGGCGCAAGGGATCACGGTGATCACCGGCCTGCACCGGCCCGCCAATTTCATTGGTTCGGCGCTCGGCGGCATCGGCGAGGACCTGTTGATCGGCGCGGCCCTGATCGCCCTGGTGCTCTTCCTGTTCATGCGCGACCTGCGCACCGTCGCCATCTCGTTCGTCTCGATCCCGCTCTCCCTGCTGACGGCGGTGATCGTGCTGGACCGGCTGGGTTCGACCATCAACACCATGACCCTGGGCGGCCTGGCGGTGGCGCTGGGCGTGGTGGTCGATGACGCAGTGATCGATGTGGAGAACATCGTGCGTCGTCTGCGCACCCGAGGCGACACCCCCGCCGCCCAGGTGGTGCTGGCCGCCTCGCTGGAGGTCCGCGCCCCGGTGATCTACGCGACCCTGGTGGTGGCCCTGGTCCTGGTTCCGGTGCTGATGCTGCACGGGCTGCAGGGCGCGTTCTTCTCGCCCCTGGCGGCGTCCTTCATCGTGGCGACGGCGGCCTCCCTGGCGGTGGCCATCGTCATCACCCCGCCGCTCGCCCTGCTGTTCCTGCGCGACGCCCGGCTGGAGGGAGAACCGGCCTTCCTGGTCCGCACCAAGGCCTGGCACGAGACCCTGCTGATGCGCGCCTGCGGCCGGCCGGGGGGATCGGTCATCGCCGCTGCGCTTGCGGCGCTGATCACCGTCGCCGGCCTGACCCTGTTCAATTCCGAGCTGCTGCCCAGCTTCCGCGAGGGCCATTTCGTGCTCAGCGTGGCCGGCCCGCCCGGGACCTCGCTCGGCGTCATGCGCCGCTATGGCGAGGCGATCAGCCACGACCTGTTGGCCATTCCCGGTATCCAGAGCGCCGAGCAACAGATTGGCCGGGCCGAGGGCGGCGAGGACACCTGGGGCACGGAGAAGAGCGAGTTCCATGTCGAGCTGAAGCCCGGCCTGTCCGGCGCGGCCCAGGACAGGATCCAGGCCGAGATCCACGAGGTGCTGGACAGCTATCCGGGCCTGGAGACCGAGGTCATGACCTTCCTCGGCGACCGGATCGGCGAGTCCCTGACCGGCGAGACCGCGTCCCTGGCGGTGGGGGTCTATGGCGCCGATCTTGACACCCTCGACAAGGTGGCAGCCGACATCGCCGAGACCCTGGCCAAGGTGCCGGGCGCGGTGGACGTCAAGGTCCAGACCCCGCCTCAGACCCCGGTGGTGCGGGTCGATCTGCGCTTCGCCGACCTCGCCCGCTATGGCCTGACCCCGGCCGATGCGCTCGACGCCGTCCAGACCGCCTATCAGGGCGTCGAGGCCGCCCAGGTCTATGACGCCAGCCGCTCCATCGAGATCGCCGTCACCGCCGCGCCGGAGGTTCGCCAGGACCCGGAGGCGGTCGGCGACCTGCTGGTCCGCTCCCCAGGCGGTGCGGCCGTCGCCCTGAAGCAGGTGGCCCACGTCTATCTGACCGACGGCCGGACCCTGATCTCCCACCAGGGCGGCCGCCCGCGCCAGGTGGTCACCACCAATCCGCCGCCGGCCAAGGTCCTGAAGGTCACCGCCGCCGCCAAGGCCGCGATCGCCAGGTCGGTGAAGCTGCCGCCAGGGGTCTATCTCGACTATTCGGGGACCGCCGAGGGGACCCTGGCCGCTCAGCGCGAGCTGTTGTTCAATGTCGCCCTGGCCGGCGCGGCCGTGGTCGCCCTGCTGCTGATCGCCTTCCGCGACGGCCGGGCGGTCAGCCTGATCCTGGCCTCCGCGCCCTTCGCCCTGGTCGGTGGCGTGGCGGCGGTGGCGGTTACCGGCGCCAGTCTCTCGCTCGGCTCGCTGGTCGGCTTCGTCACCCTGTTCGGGGTGGCCGCCCGCAACGCCATACTGCTGGTCTCGCACCTCGACCATCTGATCGTCGAGGAGGGGCATGACTGGTCGCTGGCGACCCTGGCCCAGGCCACGCGTGAGCGGGTGACCCCGATCCTGATGACCGCCCTGGTCACCGCCCTGGGCGTCGCGCCATTGGCCATACAGACCGGTCAGGCGGGCCGCGAGATCCAGGGGCCCATGGCCATCGTCATCCTCGGCGGGCTGTTCACCTCGACGATCGCCAGCCTGATCCTGCTGCCGGCGATGATCTGGCGCTTTGGCCGGCCAACGATGCGCTGATCAGTCGGCCCGGCCGTCGATCCGCGCCAGCGGGTTGGGCGTCGGCTGGGCGACGCGGGTCAGGGTGTTGCGGTCGGTGTGGTGGAAGGGCTCGTCCTGGCCGCGCACCTTCAGCACCGTGTCCTCGAAATAGGACCAGCTGTCGTCCGACAGGATCGTCACGCTCATCTTGAAGGAGTCGGTGCGGAACGCCGCCTCCAGGAACGGGGTCGAGCAGATGCCGTTCTCGGTCGAGCCGCGGATCGCCTCGACCTCGAACTTGGTGGCGTCGGCGGCGGCCGAACCCATGGCCAGGACGACCTGGCCGCGCGGGATGGTCAGGGAATGCATGATCAGCCCGGTCGCCGGCTCCCAGAGCCAATAGCCGATCTGGTCGTGATAGGTCTCGGTCTCGCCGGGCTTCACGATGTGGACGTGGTATCGCAGGCCATAGAGCAGCTGCGGCCCGTTCGACTGCGGATCGATCGGCTGACAGTCGATGTGCTCGACATAGACTTGGCGGCGCGGGGTGTCGAAATAGGGGTTCACGTCGAGCCCCTTGGTCCCCTCCCAGACCCCGGCCAGCCCACGCAGCGGGCCGAGATTGGCCAGGGTGTCGGTGTCGACCTCGTCCTGTTCGCTGAAGATGTCGGCAGGGATCTCGGACATGGGGGCTCCACGGGGTGAGGGACGACCTTCCAGGGTTTGCCGGGCCGCCGCCGGCGCCGTCAAGCGCGACGTCCTCTGTTGACGCCGCCGCCGCTGGGCGCCATGGCCGAGGGCATAGGTCGGGGGCGGAAACACGCATGTCTGAAGTTCTGGAGCCGCGCCTGCGCGACCGCGTCATCGCCTTGCCCGGTCGCGGCGGTGAGATGGCCGCCTATGAGATGGGCCCGGCTGACCGGCCGATCGACCTGGTCTTCAGCCACGCCAACGGCTTCAACGCCCGCACCTATCGCAGCCTGCTGGCGCCCCTGGCCGACCGCTGGCGGGTGCTGATGATCGACATGCGCGGCCATGGCCGTTCGCGCCTGCCCACCGAGACCGAGGGCCGCACCTCCTGGAGCGACCTGGCCGACGACCTGATGGCGGCCCTGGCGGCGGAGGATCTGACCAACGTCATATTGTCGGGCCACTCCATGGGCGGCTGCGCCAGCCTGATCGCCGCGGCCGGCGCGCCGGAGCGGGTGCGCGGCCTGGTGCTGTTCGACCCCGTGGTGATGTCGCCCGACACCCCCCAGCCGCCGCCGGAGGACATGGCGCGCTCGCCCCTGGCGCTGGGCGCTCGCAACCGCCGGGCGGTGTTCCCCAGCCACGCGGCGGTGGTCGAGGCCTATCGTGGCCGGGGCGCCTTCAAGACCTGGCCAGAGGCGGCCCTGGTCGACTATGTCGCCGACGGTTTCGCGACGCGGGCCGACGGCGAGGTCGAGCTGACCTGTTCGGGGGCCTGGGAGGCCTCCAACTTCACCACCGCCGACAGCGCGGGCTTCCGGGCTTTTGGCGCCTCGCGCTGCCCGATCCGCGTCCTGCGGGCCGAGCACGGCTCCACCTGCCGGGTCGACGGCCATATCGAGGCCCTGACCGCCGATGGCCGGATCCGCATCGAGACCGTGCCGGGCACATCCCACTTCCTGCCGATGGAGCGTCCCGACCTGGTCCGCGAGACGCTGGAAGCGGCCCTGGCAGGCTAGGGCCGCGACCGCCGCACGTTTCGCGCGTTCCCTAAGTTGAGCCGGGTCAAGGCGATCCGGCGCGGTTAGGCGATGCTGCAACCATGACCGCCACCCCTGCCGCCGACACCCCCTTCTGGGCCGAGCCGATCGAGGCGCTGCACGCCCGGCTGGGATCCCGCGCCGAGGGCCTGACTACCGCCGAGGCCGCCCAGGCCCTGGTCCGGTCCGGCCCCAATCTCGACGCCCCGCCGGCGCGGTTCGGCCAGCTGAAGGCCATCCGCCGCCGGCTGCTGGAGCCGCTGGCCCTGATCCTGGTCTGCGCCGCCATTGTCTCGGCGGCGACGGGCGACGTGGCCGGCGCCAGCATCATCCTGACCATCGTCCTGATTTCCGTCGGGCTCGACACCGTCCAGGAGGGTCGCGCGCTCAAGGCGGCCGAGAGCCTGCGCCAGGCGGTGGCGCTGACGGCCGAGGTGCTGCGCGACGGCGTCTTCCTGGCCCTGGACGTGGCGGAGGTGGTCCCCGGCGACATCGTCCGCGTGCGCACCGGCGACATCGTCCCGGCCGACATCCGCCTGATCGCCAGCTTCGCCTTGTCGACCAGCGAGGCGGCCCTGACCGGCGAACCCTATCCCGTCCTCAAGGCCCCCGGCGACAGCGTCGCGCGATCTCCCGCCGAGGCGGCCAACGCCTTGTTCCGGGGCTCGGTGGTCCAGGCGGGCGAGGGCACGGGCCTGGTCGCCGGCACCGGCCGCGCGACGGTGTTCGGCGAGGCCGCCGCGATCCTGACCGAGGCCGAAGGTCCCTCGGCCTTCGAGCGCGACCTGCATGGCCTGGGCCTGTTGATCGCGAGGCTGACCCTGGCCCTGGCCCTGGTGATCCTCACCGCCCATGTGGTGGCGGGGCGGCCCGTGCTGCAGTCCTTGATGTTCGCTGTGGCGCTGGCCGTGGGCTTGACCCCCGAACTGCTGCCGATGATCACCACCGTGACCCTGTCGCGCGGGGCCATGCGGCTGGCGGCCCGCAAGGTGATCGTCAAGCGCCTGGCCGCCATTCACGACCTGGGCGCCATGACGGTGCTGTGCACGGACAAGACCGGCACCCTGACTGAGGCGCGTATCCAGCTGGACCGCTCGGTCGATCCCGACGGGGGGGAAGATCGCGGCCCGGCGCGGCTGGCCGCCATCGCCGCGACCCTGGGCGGGGATCGCGGCGGGCTGGACGCCGCCCTGGCGCAGGGCGAGCCCAAGGCCGCCGAGGGCTGGAGCCTGATCAGCCAACGGCCTTTCGACTATCAGGCCCGGGTCGGCGCCGTGCGGGTCAAGGGCCCCGACGGCGAGCTGACCCTGGTCAAGGGCGCGCCGGAGGCGGTGATGGCCCGTTGCACCACGGTGCGCACGGCCAGCGGCCTCAGGCCCATGGACGACGCCCTGCGGGCCTCTGTGGTCGGGCGGGTCAAGGCGCGGGCGGAGGAGGGCTTCCGCGCCGTCGCCATCGCGTCGGGCGCGGACTGGGGCGGGCCGACCGGGGACGAGAAGGTCTTGACCCTGGAAGGCTTCTGCCTGGTCTCCGACCCGATCAAGCCCACGGCCAAGGCCGCCGTCGCGCGGCTGGCCGAGGCGGGGGTGAAGCTCAAGATCCTGTCCGGCGACGATCCCATCGTGGTGCGCCGCCTGGCCGGACTGGTGGGGCTGCGCGCCGAGCGGGTGCTCTCCGGCCCCGACATCGCCGACATGCCCAACGCCGCCCTCGCGGTTCAGCTGGACCAGGTCGACGCCTTCGCGCGGCTGTCGCCGGACCAGAAGGCCCGCATCGTGCGGCTGTTCCGCGAGCGCGGCGAGGTGGTGGGCTACCTGGGCGACGGGGTGAATGACGCGCCGGGCCTGAAGACCGCCGATGTCGGCCTGTCGGTGGAAGGCGCGACCGGCGTGGCCCGGGCGGCGGCCGACATGATCCTGCTGGACTCCGACCTGGCCGTGGTGGCCGACGGGGTGGAGGAGGGGCGCAGGACCTTCATCAACATCATGAAGTACGTGCGCATGGGCGCCAGCTCCAACATCGGCAACATGCTGTCGATGGGCGTGGCCTCGCTGTTCCTGCCCTTCCTGCCGATGCTGCCGACCCAGATCCTGCTCAACAACCTGCTCTATGACATCTCCGAGATCGGCATCCCGCTCGACCATGTCAGCCCCGCCGCCCTGCGCCATCCCCAGGTCTGGAGCCTCAAGGCCATCGCCCGGTTCTCGGCGGTGATGGGGCCCCTGTCCTCGGTGTTCGACCTCCTGACCTTCGCGGCCCTGCTCCTGGTGTTCCACGCCGCGCCTGCGGAGTTCCGCACCGGCTGGTTCCTGGAATCCATGGCCACCCAGATTCTGGTGATCTTCGTGATCCGCACCCGGGGCCTGCCGTGGAAGGCCCTGCCGCATCCCTGGCTGACGGCGACCTCGCTGGGCGCCCTGGCCGTGGCCGTGATCCTGCCCTTCACGCCGCTGGGGGCGCCCCTGGGCTTCGTGGTTCCCAGGCCCGCGGTGCTGGCGACCATCGGCCTGTTCGTGGTGATCTATCTGCTGGCGGCCCAGGGTCTGAAGCGCTTCGCCTTTCCGCAGCCCGCCAAGGCTTGACCTGGCGCAAGGCGCGCCGCGCCCGTCTGGGCCAGACCTGGGCGGTCAACAGGAGTCCGCCATGAGCGCGATCGAAGCCCGGCCGCGCCGGGGCGGGCTGCATCTGTTCGGGGTCGAGATCCGGATCAATCTGAGCTGGCTGGTCGCGGCCCTGCTGATCGGCAGTTCCCTGGCCTCGGGCGCTTTCCCACAGCTCTATGCCGGCCTGCCGCCCCAGTCCTATCTGGCCATGGCGGTGATCGCCGTCCTGGGGCTGGCGGTGTCGATCGTCCTGCATGAGCTGTCCCATACCCTGGTCGGCCGGGCGTTCGGCATGCGGATCGACCGCATCACCCTGTTCTTCTTCGGCGGGGTCGCCGAGCTGCGGGACGAGCCCCACACACCCTTGAGCGAACTGGCCATGGCCATTGCCGGGCCGGCCTTCAGCCTGGTGTTCGGCCTGGTCTTGGCGGTCGTGGCCGGCGCGCTGCACGCCATGGGCGCCAGTGTGATCGTGATCAACGCGGTGACCTATCTGGCGGGGCTGAACATCATCCTGGCGGTGTTCAACCTGGCTCCGGCCTTTCCCCTGGACGGAGGCCGGGTGCTGCGGGCCCTGCTGTGGCTGGTCCTTCGGCGCCAGGACACCGCGACCCGCACCGCCCTGGCGATCAGCGAGGGGCTGGCGCTGCTGCTGATGGGCGCCGGCCTGGTCGTGGCGGTCCGCGGCGAGGTCGCCGGCGGCCTGTGGTGGGTCATCATGGGCTGGTTCCTGCGCGCCTCGGGACGCGCCGAGCGGGCGTCGCTGAGGCGCGGATCGGCCGGCGGGGTTGAGGCCGCCCGTGAGGGTTGATCCCGGTCAAGGCGCGCGGCCGCCAAAGGGCGTCCAATGTCGGCTCAGAAGGAGCACGCCATGACCTACCGCGACATCCTGGTTCAGATCGATGAGACCCCGGTCTCCCGCGCCCGGGCCCGGTTCGCCGCCGGCCTGGCCGGACGCTTCGAGGCGCACCTGACCGGGGTGTTCCTCAAGAGCCAGTTCCTCCACCAGTACATGGCCGCCGAGTCGCTCAGCGGCATGTCGCCAGACATGATCGACAGCCTGCTCAAGGAGCATCTCAAGGCCGTCGACAAGGCGGGCGAGGCGGCGCGCATGGTCTTCGAGGCCGCCGCCGCCGAGACAGGCGCCAGTTCCGAATGGCTGCCGATCGAGGGGGACGCGCCCACTGACCTGGTCGATTGCGCGCGCCGCGCCGACCTGACCGTCTTCCCGGTCTCGGCCACCGCCAGCATGGGTCAGAACCGCCACTCCGCCGCCAGCCTGGCCCTGGCCAGCGGCGGGCCGGTGCTGGTGACGCCGGACGACCCGCCGGCCGGCTTGGTCGGCCGCAACATCCTGATCGGCTGGAACGGCAGCCGCGAGGCCGCCCGCGCCCTGCATGACGCCTGGCCCTTCATCCGCGAGGCCGACGCGGTGCATGTGCTGATCGTCTCGCACGGCGGTCTGGGCGGGCCCGAGGGCCTGTTGCAACGCCACCTGGAGCGCCACGGCGTCACCCCCAACATCATCCGCGACTCCAGCGACGACGCCTCGGCGGCCGATGTCCTGCGCCATCAGGTCAAGACCCTGGGCGCCGACCTGGTGGTCATGGGGTTGTTTGGTCGCTCGCGACTCGCCGAACTGATCCTGGGCGGGGTCAGCAATGATCTCCTGGCCGCGCCGCCCTGTCCGCTGTTCCTGTCCCATTGATGGGGACGTTGCGTCGCACTTGGTCGAATTCGGCCGGCCAGCGGTTGTTTGCGGTTGATTGATCTGCGCCCTTCCGGTTGGAGGGCGCTTGTGCTTCTCAAAGACGCTTGACCGCGTCGCCCGTATTCAGCCCAGTTAGGCCATGACGACCGAGCCACCCCGCCGCCGGATCCTGACCCTGAAGTCGGGAATTGCGCCGAAGACGGCCGAAGAGCTGTTCGGCAAGAAGCGGGCGCCGGCCAAGGCCGCTCCGCCACCGCCGCCGCCGGCCCCCAGCTTCGGCTGGAAGTGCAAGCCCTGCGGCAAGGGCTTCGATCCGCCGGCCGAGGGGCCGGATGACGAGGTCGTGCGTTGCCCCAATTGCAACGCCCGGGTGGGGATCGCCGGCGACTTCCGCGCCGATCCGCCGCCGGCCCGGCTGCGCGCCCGCTCGGTGAAGAAGCCGGGCTAAGCCGTCCGTTTCGGCGGCCAGGGGACGAAGCCCGAAGTCTGGGCCACATAGGCCTCGTAGTCCGGCCGGCGTTTGGCGATCGAGCCCTCGACCGTCGGCACGCCGCTCCAGCGGGTCAGCAGCAGGGTGATCAGTATGGGAGCGGGCAGGCTGGCGGCGCCGACCAGACCGGTCTCGGCCGCGATCAGCCACAGACCCCACCACATGCAGGCGTCGCCGAAATAGTTCGGATGGCGCGTGTAACGCCAGAGCCCGGTGTTCAGCACCTTGCCGGCGTTGGCGGGATCAGCCTTGAAACGCACCAGCTGCCAGTCGCCCAGGCTTTCGAACCCCAGGCCGAGGGTCGCCAGGACGACGCCGGCCCAGCCGACCGGGCCGAGGGCGCCGGCGTCCGCCACCTGGCCCAGCTGGACCGGCAGGCAGACCACGAACTGCAAAGGCATCTGCAGGGCGAAGACCAGCAGCAGCGAGGCCTGGCCATAGCCCCAGCCGCGCTCGGCCTGGGCGGCGGCCATCATGGTCGAATAGCGCCGATCCGGGCCGTGCTGGCGCCAGCGCCACAGGAGATAGCCGCCGAGCCGGACGCCCCAGGCGACGCAGAGCGCGGTCAGGGCCAGCCGGTGCGCGCCCTGGCCGCCGGTGGCGAGGAAGCTGGTCAGGGCGATCACCGCCATGCCCAACCCCCACCAGCCATCGATGAAGCTGGGGTCGCGGGTGCGCAGGTTGATCGCCCACAAACCCAGGAACAGGGCGATCGAGACAGCGGCATTGAGGGCGAGCAGGGGCAGGACGGCCATGGGAAGCTCCGGAGGTTCCCAAGCTATACGGGGGCGAGGCCCCCAAGGATGAGGACCAGCTTGCGACGGCCACCCCATCGCGAACGCGCCGGGGCGAACGAGCCGGAGCGGGAGATCTCCGCCCCGTCGCCCGGCGCGCGGTCGTGAGGATGAGGGGCCTTCGCGCTCGGCGGGCTCGCGCCGGTCGGCGCAGAGTCCGTCAGGCCCGAGCTCAGGCCTTCGGCGCCGGCGCCTGGAGCAACTCGATCACATAGCCGTCGAGGTCCTTGCCCAGGCCGACAATGGCCCCGCCCAGGCTGGCGTGGGGCGCGGGCTCCACATGGATCGAACCGCCGGCCGCGCGGATGGCGGCGGCCGAGGCGACCGGATCGGTGACGTAGAACACCAGCTTGATCGGCAGGTCGCGATAGTCGCGCTCCGAGCCGTCGGTCCAGTGCATCAGGACCACGGCGTTGCGCGCCTCATGGCTCATGACGATCTCGTCCATATAGGGCAGCTTGAAGGTCTGGACCGGCTTCATGCCGAGCGCCTTCTCGTAGAAGACCGCCGAGGCGGCCAGATCGCTGACCCCGATGCCGGTGGCGCCGAGATAGTCGGGGGAACGGGGCATTTGGGGATCCTTCCAGGCTGTCGGAGGCGGGATTTATACCGGGCTTTCGAACCGTCGCGGCCTCCTTTTCGGAGCCGGTCTGCGCAAGGATACGTGTGGCGAAATGTCACACAACCTTGGATAAAGTTGGCCGGTTGAAATCAAAGCGATTTTAGCAAGCTCGGCGCAAGCTGCGCCCATGAGTCGGACCGCCGCCTTCTCCATCTTCAAGCGCACCATGGCCTTGATTGGATCCGGCGCGGATCTGTCTGGCGCGCTGGAGGCCATCGTGCGGATGGTCGAGGCAGAGGACCCGACCATCCTGTGCAGCATCCTGCTGCGGGATGAGACCGGGACGCGCCTGGCGCCCGGGGCGGCGCCGAGTTTGCCGGACTTCTACAATAACGCGATCCACGGGCTTGAGATCGGCCCCAATGTCGGCAGCTGCGGCACGGCCATCTTCACGGGTCAGCGCGTGGTGGTGACGGACGTCCAGACCGATCCGCTCTGGGCGCCCTATCGCGATCTGGCCGGCCAGGCTGGGCTCGCCGCCTGTTGGTCGGAGCCGATCCGCCTGGCGTCGGGCGAGGTGGTCGGCAGCTTCGCCATCTATCACCGCGAAGTCAGCAGGCCCTCGGACGACGATGTCGCCCTCATCGAGGCGGCCGCCGAACTGGGCGCGCTGGCGATCGCCCGTGACCGGACCGACGCCGCCGCGCGGGCCAGCGAGACCCGGGCGCGGGAGGCTGCGGACCGTGAAGTCGAGGCGGCCCGCGAACTGATGACCTTCTTCGACATGTCGGCCGACCTGCTGTGCATCATCAATGACCGGGGACGGTTCGTCCGCCTGAGCCGGGCCTGGGAACAGGTGCTGGGCTGGCCGGTCGAGAGCCTGGTGGGGCAGTCCTATCTGCCGCTGATGCACGAGGAAGACCGGGCGACGACGATTGCGGAAGGGCGGCGGTTCCTCGAGGGCCACGCAGTGTTCAACCACCGCAACCGCTATCGCCATCGCGACGGGAGCTATCGGGTCCTGGAGTGGCAGGCGCGGCCGTCGGGCGAACGGGTCTATGCCGTGGCGCGCGACGTGACCGAGCAGTCCCGGGTCGAGGCCGAGACGGCCGCCGCGCGGGAGGCCGCCGAGCGCGCCAACCAGGCCAAGAGCGATTTCCTGGCCAATATGAGCCATGAGATCCGCACGCCCCTGAACGGCGTGATCGGGGTGGTCGACGCCCTGGCGCGGACCGAGCTGACCGTTCCCCAGCGGGAGATGGTCGATCTGGTCCGGGGCGCGGGCGCCACCCTGACGCGCCTGGTGTCCGACATCCTCGACCTGTCGAAGATCGAGGCCGGCGGCTTGGAGTTGGAGCTGGGAGTGTTCGATCTGGGCGAGACGCTCAGCGGCGGACTGGCGGTGGCGCGACTGAACGCCGAGGCCAAGGGCCTGGCCTTCACCGCCCGGTTCGGGCCGACCGCCCGGGGGCGGTTCCAGGGCGACGGGGTGCGGCTGCGCCAGGTCGTCGGCAATCTGTTGTCCAACGCCATGAAATTCACCGCCGCGGGCGAGGTCATGGTCGAGGTCGAGGTGACCGAACCCGCGCAGGGCAACGGCCCGGCCCAGTTCACCTGTGCGGTGCGCGACACCGGGGTGGGCTTCGACGCCGAGCTCGCGGACCATCTGTTCGAGCGGTTCAACCAGGCCGACAGCACCATGACCCGACGCTATGGTGGTTCGGGCCTGGGCCTGGCGATCTGCAAGTCGCTGGTCGAGATGATGGGCGGCCAGATCAGCGCGCATTCTCGGCCAGGGGAAGGCAGCACCTTCAGCTTCAGCCTGCCCCTGACCCGCGACCAGGCCCTGGCAGACTATGACATCGCCCGCCAGCAAATCCCCTCCGCCGCCCGTGCGGCCGAGGAGGCGGAGGCCGAGACCTCGCAGGGCGGCCGCGCCCTGCATGTGTTGCTGGCCGAGGACAATCTCGCCAACCAGAAGGTGGTCGAACTGCTGCTGTCGCCCTTCGACATCGTCCTGACCACGGTCGACAACGGCGCCCAGGCGGTGGACGCCCTGCGGTCCGAGCCCTTCGACCTGGTGCTGATGGATCTGCAGATGCCGGTGATGGACGGGCTCACCGCCACCCGCGCCATCCGTCGCTGGGAGGCGGAGCAGGCTTGGCCGGCGCACGTGCCGATCGTCGTGCTGAGCGCCAACGCCATGGCCCACCACTGCGCCGAGGCCCTGGAGGCGGGCGCCGACCTGCACGTGGCCAAGCCGCTCACCGGCGACGCCCTGCTGGCCGGCATCGAGAAGGCCCTGGACAGCCGGGCCGCCTGACGCCCGCAGATCTCGTGCTAGGTTCCGCTCGAACGTGAATCAGCGGGGCAGGTGATGCGGCGATCGGTGGTGTTGAGCGGCATGGCGGCGGCCCTGGTCCTGGCCGGCTGCGCCAGGCCCGCGCCACCCCCGACCGATG
Organism: Phenylobacterium aquaticum; assembly: GCF_947378715.1. Taxonomy (GTDB): domain Bacteria; phylum Pseudomonadota; class Alphaproteobacteria; order Caulobacterales; family Caulobacteraceae; genus Phenylobacterium; species Phenylobacterium aquaticum_A. Next base: position 3,940 of record NZ_CANCLE010000056.1, on the reverse strand, counting down.
GCGCCCTGATCGCCGCGTTCGAGGCGCACAAGGACCTGTTCCATGAGGCGGTCGCAGAGTTCGATCGCGCCCCAGGGATCGAGGCTGTCACGCTTCGCGAGGGCCAGGCGAGTCCCAAGGCCGAGCCGAAGTCCGCCGATCCGGCCCGGGCTGAACGGCTGGCGCGCATTCTGAGATCGGTAGGGGCGACCTCAGTGGCGGCGGGCGAGACCGGGCCAGACAACGCCTCCAGCCTGGCCGTGCGCTTCGCCTATCTGGCGCCCACGCGCTGGGGATCGAAGGCTGTGAAGGGCATCGTCTATGACCGGGCGGCCAACCCCCAGGACCAGGTTCCGGACACCGACGCCTTCGCCCGTCGTGGGGAGAAGGCCAAGTATCTCTATGTGGAGCGGCGGATCGAGGGCGACTGGTACATCTACCAGTGGCTGGACTAGGCGGCTTCGGCGACCCGGGGCAGGACGCCGTCGAGGGTCAGCAGGGTGACGATGCCGGCGTCGGTGGTGATGACGCCCTGCACAAACTCTTCCGAGCGGTCCGCGCCGACCTGGGGGGCCGGTTGCAGCATGTTCTCGGCCAGCACCACGATGTCACAGACCTCGTCGACCAGCAGGCCGACCTGGCGGCCGTCGATATGGGCGACGATGACCACCGAGGAGGAGGTGCGCGCGCAATCCTTGAGCCCCAGGCGCGAGCCGAGATCGACCACCGGCAGCACCGCGCCGCGCAGGTTGATCATGCCCAGCACATAGGACGGCGCGTGGGGCAGGGGCGTGGAGGCCGTCCAGCCGCGAATCTCGCGAACCATCATGATGTCGATGGCGAACTGTTGGCCGCCAATGGCGACGGTGACCAGTTCAGCGCCTACCGCAGGCAGGCCGCGTTCATCGAGAGCCATCAGGGATCCTTCCGGGGACGGGGTTGGGCGGGGGCCGCAGCCCATACTCGATTTACAAAAGCGACTGGAATTCAGTAGGGATCGCGTTGGTAAATGAAGCCCTAATGCCGGGGCTTCCGGGCGCGGGTTCGGCGCGCCCGGAGCCGATTTGGCGCATCGGTCGCAGGGTCAGAAGCTCTCCCAGCTATCGACGTCTGGCGCAGGATCGAGTTTGCGCGCGGCCGCCGCCCCGGAGCGCTGGGCCAGCGGCGCAGGGCGTCGCTGGGGCGCCTGGGCGCGCGCCTGATGCGCCGGGCGCCGGGCGGCGGTGATCGCGCCGAGATCGAACTCGCCCATCAGCCGGTTCAGCTCCGTCGCCTCGTTCGACAGCGCGTGGCTGGCGGCGGTGGATTCCTCGACCATGGCGGCGTTCTGCTGGGTCATCTGGTCCATCTGGTTGACGGCGGTGTTGACCTGATGGAGGCCGGCGGCCTGTTCCTGGGCGGAGGCGGCGATGCCGGTGATCAGGTCGGTGATCTGGGCGACCTGGCTGACGATGCGGCGCAGGGCCTCGCCGGTCTTGCCGACCAGGTCCACGCCCGTGCTGACCTGCTGGTTGGAGGCGGAGATCAAAGCCTTGATCTCCTTGGCGGCTTCCGCCGAGCGCTGGGCCAGGGCCCGGACCTCGGAGGCGACGACGGCGAAGCCCTTGCCGGCCTCGCCGGCGCGCGCGGCCTCGACCCCGGCGTTGAGCGCCAGCAGGTTGGTCTGGAAGGCGATCTCGTCGATCACCCCGATGATCTGGCTGATCTGGGAGGCCGAACCCTCGATGGCGCCCATGGCGGTGACGGCGTTCTCGACCACCTTGCCCGAGGCGTCGGCGTCGGTGCGGGCGGCGGTGACGGCGGTCTGCGCCTGGCGGGCGTTCTCGGCGGTCTGGCGGACCGTGGCGGTGATCTCCTCCAGGGCGGCGGCGGTTTCCTCCAGGCTGGCGGCCTGCTGCTCGGTGCGCCGCGACAGCTCGTCGGCGGCCTGACTGATCTCGCCGGCCCCGGACCGCATGCCGCCCGCAGTGTTGACGATGGTGGTCATCACCTCTTGCAGGCGTTCGATCGCGCCGTTGAAGTCGGTCTGGAGACCTCTGTAGTCCTCGGCCAGGGCGGCGGTGATGCGATAGGTCAGGTCGCCGGCGGCGAGGCGTGTGAGGCCCAGACCGACCTCGGCCACGGCCTGCTCCTGGCGGGCCTGGGCGCTTCGGCGCTCCGCCTCGTTGCGCGCGCGCTCCTGCTCGATCGCGGTGACGTCGGTGGCGAACTTGATGACCCGGAAGGGTTTGCCGGCCGCGTCGAACATCGGGTTGTAGGAGGCCTGGATCCAGATCTCGCGGCCGCCCTTGCCGATCCGCCGGAACTTCTCGGCGACAAATTCGCCGTTGTTCAGAGTGCGCCAGAAGGCCTTGTAGGCCGCGCTGTTCGCCTCCTCGGGCGGGACGAACATGGCGTGCTTGCGGCCCACCACCTCGTCGGCCCGGTAGCCCAGGGTGTCGAGGAAGTTCTGGTTGGCCTCGACGATCGTGCCGTCGAGCTTGAAGGTGATCACCGCCTGGGAACGCTGGATCGCCGCGACGGTCGCCTCCAGGGTCATCTGCGTTTCGATCTCCGCCTTGCTGAGCTTGCCACCAAACCAGTTCGCCATCGGAAATTCCCCTTCGCCTCGGACATGAAGGGGTGCGCCCGGCATGCCGGCACAGCCCCGCGCAACAGGGTTCGAGCGTCGCGGGGTCTCCGCGGCGGGCCGTTACCTGGACTACCCCAAGTTACTTTTGGTGGGACAGAATGCCGCGCAGCGTTGTGGCCAGAAGCTAAATCAAAGGTTAACGGGCGTCGGGCCGCCACCCCGATCTGAGTATAAAGATTTGTGACGCCCAGTGTTTCACCAGTTCCACATGGTCCCGTCCTCGAGTCTTGCAACTGGAAGCTGACGCGGCTCGTAAGGATACTTTGCGGCGAGCGCCTCGTCGATGTCGACGCCGTGGCCGGGCGCATCACCCGGAAACAACAGTCCGTCCGAGAAGCTGTAGGCGTGGGGGAAGACCGCGTCGGTTTCTGCGGTGTGGCGCATATATTCCTGGACGCCGAAGTTCGGAACCCAGGTGTCGAAGTGCAGGGCCGCGCCCATGGTCACCGGCGAGAGGTCCGTCGCCCCGTGGCAGCCCGTGCGCACCTGCCAGAGCGAGGCGAAATCGGCGATCCGCCGCAGATGGGTGACCCCGCCGGCGCCCACGATGGTGGCGCGGATGTAGTCGATCAGCTGCTCCTGGATCAGGTCCTTGCAGTCCCAGATGGTGTTGAACACCTCGCCCACCGCCAGTGGGGTGGTGGTGTGCCGCCGGATCAGGCGGAAGGCCTCCTGGTTCTCGGCCGGGGTGACGTCCTCCAGCCAGAACAGCCGGTAGGGCTCCAGCGACTTGCCGAGTTGGGCGGCCTCCAGCGGGGTCAGGCGGTGGTGGGCGTCGTGCAGCAGGTGCGGCTCCATGCCGAACCGCACGCGCAGGGCCTCGAACAGCTTGGGGGTGTGGTCGAGATATTTCGGTGTCGACCAGACGGTCTCGGTGGGCAGGGCCGCGTCGGCCGGTTCATAGAACATGTCGCCGCGCCCGACGCCGTAGGCCTTGTCCACGCCCGGAATGCCGGACTGCGCGCGGATGGCCTTGTAGCCCATGTCGATATAGCGGCCGACCTCGTCGCTGGTCTGGGCGATGTCGGCGCCGTTGGCGTGGCCATAGACCAGGACGCCCTCGCGGCTCTTGCCGCCGAGCAGGTCATAGAGCGGCGCGCCGAGCGCCTTGCCCTTGATGTCCCATAGGGCCACGTCGACGGCGGCGATGGCCCGCATGGTGACGGGGCCCCTGCGCCAATAGGCGCCGCGATAGAGATATTGCCAGATGTCCTCGATGCGCCGCGCGTCGCGGCCGATCAGCACCGGGATCACGTGCTCCTCGAGATAGGCCACAACGGCCTTTTCCCGCCCGTTCAGGGTGGCGTCGCCGATGCCATAGACGCCCTG
>NZ_CANCLE010000055.1 GCF_947378715.1 Phenylobacterium aquaticum | reverse complement strand
GAGATCACCCAGCTGACCGTGCGGTTCAGCCACGCCGACGGGACCATCGGAACCGCCTTCTGCGCCCCGATCGGTCACCGCCAGGTCAAGGGCGACTATGTGGAGAGCTGGCAGCCCCAGGCCATGACTGAGATGGCGCTCGCCAGGTCGCGCGAGATCGCCGCGACCGTGACCGGGGCGCTAGGTGGGGTCGGCATTTTCGGGGTCGAGCTGTTCGTTAGCGGCGACGAGGTGTGGTTCTCGGAGGTCAGCCCCCGGCCACACGACACCGGGCTCGTCACCCTGGTCACCCAGTATCAGAGCGAATTCGCCCTGCACGCCCGGGCCATACTGGGTCTGCCGGTCGACACCGCCCAGCGCGAGCCGGGGGCCAGCGCAGTGATCTATGGCGGCATGGACGCCAGGGGCGTGGCCTTTGACGGCGTCGCCGAGGCTTTGGCGGTTCCGGGCGCCGACCTGCGGCTGTTCGGCAAGCCGGAGGCGTTTCCGCGCCGACGGATGGGCGTCGCCCTGGCCCGCGCCACCGACACCGACTTGGCGCGACGCCTGGCGACGGAGGCCGCCAGCAAGGTGCGCGTCCTGGGCCCCGACGCCGTCTAGGCGGGCGCCGTAAAAGCTTAAGGCTTGAAATGAGTCTCGCCGGTAACCGGTGTCAGGTTCTCGCCTACGCCTAATCCGTCACAATACGCAGCGGAAGTTGAGGCCTACAGGGGTTGACTTAAGCGCCCTCGACCTGAAGAAACCCATCCAAATCAGAACATAGGGCCGGCCTGGGCCAGCCATACTCTCGAAGGAGTCGCCTCGATGACTGTCCGCGTCGCTATCAATGGGTTCGGCCGTATCGGCAGGCTGGTCCTGCGCTCGATCGTCGAACACGGCCGCGGCGACATCGAGGTTGTGGCGATCAACGATCTGGGCCCGGTGGAAACCAACGCCCACCTGCTGCGCTATGACAGCGTCCATGGCCGGTTCCCGGGCGTGGTCACCGTCGACGGCGACACGATCGACGTGGGCAAGGGCAAGATCAGGGTCACCGCGATCCGCAATCCGGCCGAGCTTCCGCACAAGGATCTGGGCGTCGACATCGCCCTGGAGTGCACCGGCCTGTTCACCTCGAAGGACAAGGCCTCCGCCCATCTGGAAGCCGGCGCCAAGCGCGTCCTGGTCTCGGCGCCTTGTGACAACGCCGACAAGACGATCGTGTTCGGCGTCAATCACCAGACCCTGACCAAGGACGACCTGGTGGTCTCCAACGCCTCCTGCACCACCAACTGCCTGGCCCCGATCGCCAAGGTTCTGCACGAGCTGGCCGGCATCGAGCGTGGCTATATGACCACCATCCACTCCTATACCGGCGACCAGCCGACGCTGGACACCATGCACAAGGACCTCTACCGCGGCCGCGCCGCGGCCATGAGCATGATCCCGACCTCGACCGGCGCGGCCAAGGCCTTGGGCCTGGTGATCCCGGAGCTGAAGGGCAAGCTGGACGGCTCCTCGATCCGCGTGCCCACCCCCAACGTCTCCGTGGTCGACCTGACCTGGGTCCCTGGCCGCACCCTCACCGCCGAGGAAATCAACGAGGCCCTGAAGGCCGCCGCCGCTTCGGGCCCGCTGAAGGGCGTGCTGGGCGTCACCGACGAGCCCCTGGTCTCGATCGACTTCAACCACATCGCCAATTCCTCGACCGCGGCGCTCGCCCAGACCCAGGTGATCGATGGCGGCCTTGGCCGCGTGCTCAGCTGGTACGACAACGAGTGGGGCTTCTCGACCCGCATGGCGGACACCGCGCTCGCCATGGCGAAGCTGATCTAAGATCACAGCCATGACCTTCCGCACCCTCGACGACGCCGACCTGCAGGGCCGACGCGCCCTGGTTCGTGTGGACTTCAATGTGCCCATGGCCGACGGCGAGGTGTCGGACGACACCCGCCTGCGCGCCGCGATCCCGACCATCGCCAAGCTGCGCGCCGGCGGGGCCAAGGTCATACTCCTTGCTCACTTCGACCGCCCCAAGGGCAAGGTCGTGGCGGAGATGAGCCTGGGGCCGATCGCCCCGGCTCTGGCCAAGGTGTTGGGCCTACCGGTGGCGTTCGCGTCCGACTGCGTCGGACCGATCGCCGCCGACGCCATCGCGGCGATCAGGAACGGCGATGTTCTCCTGCTGGAGAACGTCCGCTTTCACGCCGGCGAGGAAGCCAATGATCCGGCGTTCGCCAAGGCGCTCGCCGCCAATGGCGACCTCTATGTGAACGACGCCTTCTCCGCCGCCCACCGGGCGCATGCCTCCACCGAGGGCCTGGCCCACATCCTGCCGGCCTATGCCGGCGAGCAGATGCGGCTGGAGTTGTCGGCCCTTGAGCGCGCACTGGGCCATCCGGAACGCCCGGTGCTGGGCATCGTCGGCGGCTCCAAGGTTTCGACCAAACTCGACCTGCTGCGCCACCTGGTGACCAAGCTGGACAAGCTGGCCATCGGCGGCGGCATGGCCAACACCTTCCTCTACGCCCAGGGCCATGACGTCGGCGCCTCCTATTGCGAGAAGGAGATGGCCGAGACGGCGCGGGAGATCATCCGCCTGGCCGGACAGAACAACTGCAAGCTCTTCCTGCCGCTCGACATCGTGGTGGCCGAGAAGATGGCGCCTGGCGCGCCGGCCCGGGTGCGCGGCCTGGGCGCCCTGGACGAGCATGAACGCATCCTCGACGCTGGGCCTGAGACCACGGAGCGGCTGTGCCGGGCCATGGACAACTCCAAGACCCTGATCTGGAACGGTCCCTTGGGCGTTTTCGAGATGCCGCCGTTCGATAAAGCGACAATGACGGCGGCGCACCATGCCGCCGAGCTGGTGAAAAGCGGCAAGATCGTGGCCGTGGCCGGTGGGGGTGATACTGTGGCCGCACTCAATGCGGCGGGCGTGGTCGACGACTTCACCTTCGTCTCGACGGCGGGCGGCGCGTTTCTTGAATGGATGGAAGGCAAAGAGCTGCCCGGCGTGGCGGCCTTGTCCCAATAGAACAGATTTGATGGAGAACGGCCTATGGCCCGGGTCACACTGAGACAGCTTCTGGATCACGCCGCCGAGCAGGGCTATGGCGTGCCGGCGTTCAACATCAACAATATGGAACAGGGCCTGGCCATCATGGAGGCGGCCGACAAGCTGGACGCCCCGGTGATCATCCAGGCCAGTCGCGGCGCCCGCTCCTACGCCAACGACATCGTGCTGAAGCACCTGATCGACGCCCTGGCCGAGCTTTATCCGCACATCCCGATCTGCATGCACCAGGACCACGGGAACAACGAGGCGACCTGCGCCACGGCGATCCAGTACGGCTTCACCTCGGTGATGATGGACGGCAGCCTCAAGGCCGACGCCAAGACGCCCGCCGACTACGACTATAACGTCAAGGTCACCCGCAACGTCGTCGAGATGGCCCACTGGGTGGGCGCCTCGGTCGAGGGCGAGCTGGGCGTGCTGGGCAGCCTTGAGACCGGCATGGGCGAGAAGGAAGACGGCCACGGCTTTGAGGGCAAGCTCTCCCACGACCAGCTGCTGACCGACCCGGACCAGGCGGTCGAGTTCGTGAAGGCCACCGAGGTCGACGCGCTCGCCATCGCCATGGGCACCAGCCACGGCGCCTACAAGTTCACCCGCAAGCCGGACGGCGACGTCCTGGCCATGGGGGTGATCGAGGAAATCCACCGTCGCCTGCCCAACACCCACCTGGTGATGCACGGCTCTTCCTCGGTGCCGCAGGACCTGCAGGACATCATCAACCAGTACGGCGGCGTCATGCCCCAGACCTGGGGCGTGCCGGTGGAAGAGATCCAGCGCGGCATCAAGCACGGCGTGCGCAAGATCAACATCGACACCGACAACCGGATGGCCATGACCGGCGCCATCCGCAAGATCCTCAGCGAACACCCCGGCGAGTTCGACCCGCGCAAGTATCTGAAGCCCGCCATGGACGCCATGCGGGTGGTCTGCGCCCAGCGGTTCGAGGAATTCGGTTGCGCCGGCCAGGCCAGCAAGATCAAGCCGATCCCCCTGTCCGACATGGCCAAGCGCTACGCCAAGGGCGAGCTTGCCCCCAAGTTCGACCTGTCCCGCCAGGCGGCGGAATAGATCGGCTTCGGCCCCGCTGAAATCAAAGCCGCCGCGGTCTCCGCGGCGGCTTCTTTATTCAGGCCAAGCCCTCATAGGCTGCGGCGATCAGCGCCACGTCGCGGGGATCGCCGACCAGGTCCGTGCCCATGCGGTTCATCGTATAGGCGATGGCGGCCCGGGCGACCGGATCGACCACCACGAAGGACCCGCCCCAGCCGGAATGACCGAACGCCTCCGGGCGCGGTCCATAGAGCCCGTCGGTGTTGAGCAGGAAACCGGCGCCCCAGCGGGCCTGGACCCCCAGCACCTCGTCGACGCCTTCGATCCTCAGGGCGGTGGCCTGGGCCAGGGTTTCAGGCCGCAGCACCTCACCGGCCGCCACCGCCCCGAACAGCCGGGCCAGGGACCGGGCGTTGGAGAAGCCATTGGCCGAGGACAGCTCGCAGGCCCGCCAGGCGGCGGTGTTGGGCAAGAGCGGCTCGATCACCGGATTGGTGTAGGCGGCGACCTGGGAAGGGTTCAGGTCGGTGGCCATGTTGCTGGTGGCCATTTCCGGCGGGGCGATCATCTCGGCCCGCCGCGCCTCCTCCGAGACCGGCAGTCCCAGGGTCAGGTCGAGTTCCATCGGCCCGGCCAGCTCGGCTGCGATGAACTGGCCGAGACTGACGCCGGTGATCCGCCGGAACAGCTCGCCGGCCAGCACCCCGATGGAGATGGCGTGGTAGCCCGAGCGGGAACCCGGCGGCCACAGGGGTTCGGTCGCCGCCAGCCGCGCGGCGGCGCGGGGCTGGTCGTAGAAGTCCTCGACCACCGCCGGATCGCGGAAGCTGCACAGCCCGGCCTGGTGCGACAGCAGTTGGGCGATGGTGACCGCGCCCTTGCCATGGGCGGCGAATTCCGGCCACCAGCGGGCGACCGGGTCCTCGTAGGCGATCAGGCCTCGGTCGACCAAGAGCGCGAAGCAGAGCGCATTGACCGCCTTGGTGGTCGACCAGACATTGACCACCGAGGCGGCGGCCCAGGGCCGGGCTCCGGCCCGGTCCAGGCTGCCGGCCCACAGGTCGACGACGGGCTGGCCCTCAACCACGATGGAGAGCGCGGCGCCCACATCGTCGCGCTCGGCGAAATTCCGCGCGAACTCGGCGGCGGCGGCCTCGAAGCCCGCCTGGAAACCTCCATGGATCTCGACCATGGGCCTACCGGAACGACTTGGAGAAGGACACGCCGAAGGTGCGCGGCGCGCCGTAAACGCGGAAGCCGACGCCGAGGGACAGGTTGTCGACCCCCTGGGTCACATAGCGCTCGTCAGCCAGGTTCTTGCCCCAGACCGCCACCTCCCAGTCGCCGGCGGTGAACAGGCTGGCCCGGGCGTTCCACACCCAATAGCCGGGGGTCTCGATCAAGGGATCGTTGAGCGCGTCCTTGAACATCTTGCCGGCATAGCGGCCGTCGACCTGGAAGCGGGCCTTCAGCTCGCCGGACAGCTCGGCCGTATAGGTCGCCGAGACATTGGCGCTGGCCTTGGGGGCGTCGGGCATCTGGTTGCCCTTGGCGACGGGCCCGGCGGACGAGGCGAAGGCGCCCAGTTCGGTGTGCAGCAGACCGATCCCCGCCGTCAGGTCCAGGCCGTCGAGCGCCGGAGGCGACCACATCAGGTCGAGGTCGGCGCCATAGATCTTGGCCTGGCTGACATTGCCCAGACGCTGGATCGGCAGGCCGCCGGAGGTGTCGCGGATGAAGGTCTGGACGTCGGAATAGTCATAGTAGAAGGCGCTGCCGGACCAGGAGAGGCCGGCGGCGGACAGCCGCTGCTTCATGCCGATCTCGTAGTCGATCAGGGTCTCGGGCAGATAGGGCTGCAGCTGGGCCGAGGTGGTGGCGACGCCGGAGAAGAAGCCGCCAGACTTCACCCCCTGGCTGACCGAGCCATAGACCAGGGTCATCGGATTGGGCTTCCAGTTCAGCCCGAGCTTCCACGACCAGTTGGTGTCGTCGATGGTGGCGTCGACATGGGCCAGCGGGATCGGGCCGGAGCCGCAGGGGGCCAGGGTGAGCGCGCTGCCCGGGCAATTGGAGACCAGGTCGAGGTCGCCCCCGACATTGGCCTTCTGCTCCCAGGTGTAGCGCAGGCCGGCCACCAGGCTGAGGTGGTCGCGCAGCTTCCATTCCACATTGCCGAAGGCCGCCGCCGACTTCGAGGTCTGATCCGAGAAGGTGTAGAGCTTGGTGTTGAACAGGTCCCGCAGGTCGCCGTCGTAGCTCATCTTCACCCGGTCGCGGGAGACGAAGGCGCCGATCAGCCAGTCGGTCTGCTCGGTCGTTCCGGACAGCCGAAGCTCCTGGGAGATCTGGCTGATCTTGTCGTGCTCGACAAAGTCCAGCTCGCGATAGGGGCCGGCGTCGGTGTCGGCGCCCCACTGGCGCTTGAAGTCCAGATAGCCGGTGATCGAGGTCAGGGTCGCCCAGCCAAGATCGGCGGTGATCCGGCCGGTGGCGGCCCGCTGATCGAAATCATAGGCCGGATTGACCGACCAGGCGCCCTTGAAGGGGTTTCCATCAGTGTCGTTGTAGCCGAGGAAATCGGTGCAGCCCGACGCGCCGGGACAGACCAGGCCCGCGGGGGCGCCCGCAGGCTTCAGCAGCCCGAAGAACTCGGGCGCGCCCACTTCCGAGCGGTTCTTCTGGGCCTCGAGCTTGAGCAGCACCTCGATCTTGTCCGTCGCCTGCCAGCGGGCCTGAATGCGGCCGAGGTCGACGTCGCGGCGGCCGATGTCGCGCTTGAGAGACCGGTTGTAGAAATAGCCCTCGTCCTGCTTCACCACCTTGCCTGACAGGCGCAGGGCGAAGGTGTCGGAGATCGGGATGTTGATCATCCCCTCCAGATCACCGGCCTTGTAGTCGCCGTAGCCCACGGCGATCCGGCCTTCCAGCCCGCCGAAGCTCGGCTTGGCCGTGACGATATTGATCGCGCCCGCGGTGGAGTTGCGGCCGTAGAGGGTGCCCTGAGGACCCTTGAGCGCCTCCATGCGCTCCAGGTCGAACAGGTCGAAGTTCATCAGCGCCAGCGAGCTGAGATAGACCTCGTCCACATAGACCCCGGCGCTGGGATTGTTGGTGACGGAAAAGTCGTTGAGGCCGACGCCGCGGATCGACACCACCGGCAGGATGCCGGGCATGTTCTCCTTGATGTCGACATTGGGCGTGAAGGCTGCCAGGTCGGTGACCTGGCCGACCCGGCGGGCCTGGAGATCGGCGGCCGAGACCACGGCGACATTGACGCCGACGTCCAGGGTGTCCTGGGTGCGTTTCTGGGCGGTGACGGTGATGGCCTCGAGCTCGGCCGGCGCCTCGGCCGCGTGGGCCGCGCCAACCATTCCGGCCGCCGCAATGAGGGCCAGGGCCCCCGCGCCGCCGAGCAGCCGTCCACGCGGTCGCCGAATATTCTGAACGCTCATGATCGCCCTCCCTGACCTGCCGCCGGCGGAGTTGATCTCCGCCCGTTTTTCGACATTGAAGTTTGTCGGGATAACGACACGACCAGTTCAAGCCGTCAAGTTCTTCGACGTCAGCGTAGGTCTCTTGTATTTGGCGGCGAAGAATGGCGTCCTGAGCCGACCGCCGCTAAGACCGACCCGATGGCTCGCGACCAGGACAAACTGACGTCAGACCCCGCGCCCGCGCGGTTGAAGCCCGCCCGCAAGCGCGCGGCGCGCCGCGACCTGCTGCTCGACGAGGCGGCCCGCCAGATCAACGCGGTGGGGGCCGGCGCCATCGTGCTCAACGACATCGCCGAACAGGTCGGGCTGTCGCGCAACGCCCTCTACTATTATGTGGCCGACCGCGCGGACCTGGTGTTCCGGGCCTATCAGCGGGCCTGCGAGGCCATGACCGACGACCTGGTCGCCGCCGAGGAGCTGGGGGCGGGTCCGGCCGAGCGCCTGGCCCTGTTCGTCGAGAGCCAGCTGGCCTTTGACCGTCCGGCCCAGACGGTGCTGAGCGACATCGACTTCCTGCCTGAGCCCCAGCGCGGGATGATCCGTGAACAGCACCAGCGCAATGTCGCCGCCCTGCAGGCCCAGATCGCCGAGGGCGTGACCCTGGGCCTGTTCCGCCCCTGCGAGACCGAGATCGCCGCCCAGGCCCTGATCGGCCTGATCTCCTGGGCCAGGCTGTCGGCCGGCTGGCTGGGCTATCGCGACGGGCGGGCGGCGCGCAGGCGCATGATCGCGGCGATCAGCGACCTGTTCCTGCGCGGCTTCGCGGCCGGGTCGCAACCCACCCCCCTGTGCGACATCGACGCCGAGGCCCTGACCGCCAGGCCGTTCAACGCCTTCGACCGGCGCCAGACCAATGAGATCAAGATCACCCAGCTGATCGCCGCAGCCTCACGGCTGTTCAACCGGCGCGGCATAGACGGCGCGTCGCTGGACGAGATCAGCGCCATGGTCGGGGCGACCAAGGGCGCGGTCTATCACTACTTCGACGACAAGGCCGACCTGGTGGTGCGCTGCTACCGACGGGCCTTCGAGCTCTATGACGTGTTCATGGACACTGCCCTGGCCCGGGGGCGCAACGGCTTCGAGAAGGCGATCATCTGCCTGCACCTGAACGTCCAGGCCCAGGCCGGCCCCCTGTCGCCCCTGATGTTGCAGCCCGGACGGCTGGCCCTTCCGGAGGATGACCGCGCCGCCTTCACCCGGGCCTCGAGCCGGCTGCGCATGGCCTCCACCCGCAGCCTGCGCCAGGGCGTGGCGGACGGCTCCGTACGCCCCTGCGACACCGCCTTCATCGGCGAGGTGGCGGCCGGCGTGTTCCTGTGGCTGCCCAAATGGCTGCCCGACAGCTATCCTCTGACGCCCTTGCGGATCGCTGACGAGGTCGCCGACCTGATCGCCTATGGGCTGGAAGTTCGAGCCGCCTAGCCGTCGATCGGTGCGCCCTTCATCTCGCGAATGAACAGGGCGCCGATCACCACGGTCACCAAGGCCACCCCGATCGGATACCAGAGGCCGAAATAGATATTCCCCGTCGCCGCCACCATGGCGAAGGCGGTGGTCGGCAGAAAGCCGCCGAACCAGCCATTGCCGACGTGATAGGGCAGGGACATCGAAGTGTAGCGGATCCTGGCCGGGAACATCTCCACCAGGGCCGCAGCGACCGGGCCATAGACCATGGTCACATAGAGCACGAGCAGGAACAGCAGCCCCACCACCTTGACCTTGTCGATCCGGGCCGGATCGGCCTTGGCCGGATAGCCGTGCTGGGCCAGGGTCGCGGTCAGGGCCTTGCCCCAGGCGGTCTTGGCGGCCGTGAGTTCCTTCTTGGCGAGCGACCGGCCTTCCAGGCCGGGGACCATGGCGTCGCCGACCAGCACCTGGGCCGGGGTCCCGGCCGGAGCCGAACGGTTGGCGTAGGAGACCCCGGCGCTGGCCAGGGCCGACTTGGCGATATCGCAGGAGGAGGCGAAGCTCTGCTTGCCCACCGGATCGAACTGGAACGAGCAGTCGGCGGGATTGGCGACGACGGTCACCGGCGCGCTGGCGGTGGCCGCCGCGAGCGCGGGATTGGCCGCCACGGTCAGGGCCTTGAAGATCGGGAAATAGGTCAGGGCCGCGAGCAGGCAGCCCAGCAGGATGATCGGCTTGCGCCCGATCTTGTCTGACAGCCAGCCGAAGATCACGAAGAACGGCGTGCCGATCAACAGGGCGGCGGCGACCAGTTCATTGGTCAGCACGCCATCGACCCGCAGCGTCTTCTCCAGGAAGAACAGGGCGTAGAACTGGCCGGTGTACCAGACCACCGCCTGGCCGGCGGTCAGCCCCAGGAGCGCCAGGATCACCAGCTTGAGGTTCGGCCAGCGGGCGAAGCTCTCGGTGAGCGGCGCCTTTGACGAGGTGCCCTCGTCGACCATCTTCTGGAACACCGGGCTCTCATTGAGCTTCAGCCGGATCCATAGCGAGACGCCCAGCAGCACCAGCGAGACCAGGAAGGGAATGCGCCAGGCCCAGGCCTTGAAGGCGTCCTCGCCCAATTGGGTGCGCACCACGATGATGACGATCAGCGACAGGAACAGGCCCAGGGTCGCCGTGGTCTGGATCCAACTGGTGTAGAGGCCGCGCTTCCCCTCCGGCGCATGCTCGGCCACATAGGTCGCCGCGCCGCCATATTCGCCGCCCAGAGCCAGGCCCTGGATCAGGCGCATGACCACCAGGGCGATGGGCGCCGCCACCCCGATCTGCTTGTAGTCGGGCAGCAAACCGACGGTGAAGGTCGACAGCCCCATCAGCAGCATGGTGACCAGGAAGGTGTTCTTGCGCCCCCAGAGGTCGCCCAGCCGGCCGAACACCAGGGCGCCGAACGGGCGGACCGCGAAGCCGGCGGCGAAGGCCAGCAGGGCGAAGATATAGCCGGTGGTCTCGTTCACCCCGGAGAAGAAGTGGCCGGTGATGAAGCTGGCCAGCGATCCGTACAGGTAGAAGTCGTACCACTCGAACACCGTGCCGGCCGAAGCCGCGCCGATGATCAGGCCGTCATTGCGGCCCTTGCCCTCGTTCGCCATGCGCCCCTCCCCGGGATCTCTGGTTGCACCAGAGGTTAGGGAGGAGCGCGGCGCTTCACAATGGGAAGGTTCTACCGGCCCGCAGGCTTTCCCCGGACATTGTCGGTCCGGGTGATGAAGGCGGCCACATCGTCGTGCAGGGCCTTCATCGAGGCCTCGTGGGCGTAAACCATATGGCCGGATTCATAGTAGCTGTAGGAGATGTTGGCCTGCAGGCTGGCGGGGATCTGCAGGTGATGCATCTCGTACCAGCCCTGGAAATAGGGCGTGGCGAGATCGTAATAGCCGCCCAGCAGCAGCACCTTCAGGCTGGGATTGTACTTCATGGCCGAGGCCAGGTCGGGCATCACATTGAGCATGGCGCGGGGGGTGTAGCCGGCGCCGGGCGGCACGTGGCCATTGTCCCAGAAGCGGAACACATTGACCGAGGGCTTGAAAATCTTGCCCTGGCCATAGCCCAGCGTGCGGCGGGCATAGTCGTTGAAGGCCGTGACATAGGCCGAGCTGAGCGCCGCCGACTGGGGATCATAGTCCGCCTCCTTGCTCAGCGGATCCATGTCCGGGCCGGAGAAGCGGCTGTCCAGCCGGCCGGTGGTCAGGCCGTCCTTGGCCTGCAGGGTCTTTTCGAACATGCCGCCGGTGATCCGCAGATCGGCGCGCAGCACATAGTCGACCGGCAGGCCGGTATAATGGGCCAGCTGCTCCGCGATCGCCTGGCGCCGGGCGGGCGGCAGTTCAGCGCCAGCCAGCAGCGCGGTGGCGTAGTCGGTGGTCGCGAAATGCTCGACCTCTTTCAGGAACAGCTTGAGGTCGGCCGGGCGGTTGGGCCCGACCAGATTGCGGTACCAGGCGGTGGCCGCATAGGTCGGAAGCGCCGTGATATAGCCCTCGTCGCTGCCCGGATTGTTCTCGATCCCGTCGACGCTGAGCGCGAAGTTGAGAATCTGGGAGAGCAGGATCACCCCGTTGAAGTCGACGCTCTGGCCGGTCTCCAGATTGTTGATCAGCACCGCCGATCGCGGCGTGCCGTAGCTTTCGCCGAACAGATATTTGGGCGAGTTCCAGCGGCCGTATTGCGACAGGAATCCGGTGACGAACTGGGTGAAGGCGTAGGCGTCGGCGTCGACGCCCCAGAAAGCCTTTTCCTTGTCCTTGCCGGCGATGCGCGAGAAGCCCGCGCCCGGCGCATCGATGAACACCAGGTCGCTGACGTCCATCAGGCTGTAGGCGTTATTGGCCACGGCATAGGGCGCGGCGGGCGTGTGCTCGCCATTGTCGGCGGTGATCACCCGGCGGGGTCCGAAGGCGCCCATGTGCAGCCACATGGTCGAGGAGCCGGGCCCGCCGTTGTAGATGAAGGTGATCGGCCGGTCGGCCGAGGGCGCGCCCTTCTTGAAATAGGCCACATAGAACATCGAGGCCTCGGCCTCGGGATTGGACTTGTCGGCCCCCTCGCCCTTGGCCTTGGCGGCGTCGTCCCAGCCCTTGGGGTGCACGATCAGGGTGCCGGCTACGGCGTGATAGTCGATGTTCTGGCCGCCCACGGTGACCGAGCCGTCGCTGCCGACGCTCTCCGGGGTGAACAGCGCCGCATCCGCCGAGGCGCTCGCCTCCGGCTTCTTGGCGGCTGGCGCGCCCTCCGGCTCCGCCGCGAGCGCCAGGCCCGCCACCAGGGACAGGCCCGCGCCCGCCAGCAAAATCTTCCGCAACATCAGACCGGCTCCCCGAAAAATCAGGTGGGCAAGCTAGGCCGGGCGCGGCGGATTTGACAATCTGATTGGGCGTAACAGCGGTTGGTGAATGTTACGCCCCAATCGCAATCAACGAAAAGGGGCCGCCCTCGCGGACGGCCCCTCTCGATAGTTCAATCTTGAACGAAATCGTTTAGAAGATTTCGAACAGGCCGGCCGCGCCCATGCCACCGCCGACGCACATGGTGACGACGCCGTACTTGTAACCGCGGCGCTTGCCCTCGTGCAGGATGTGGCCGGTCGCGCGCGCGCCGGTCATGCCATAGGGGTGGCCGATGGAGATGGCGCCGCCCGAGATGTTGTACTTGGCCGGGTCGATGCCGAGCTTGTCGCGGCAATAGAGGCACTGGGAGGCGAAGGCCTCGTTCAGCTCCCACATGTCGATGTCGTCGATCTTCAGGCCGTTACGCTCGAGCAGCTTGGGGATCGCGAACACCGGGCCGATGCCCATTTCTTCCGGGCCGCAGCCGGCCACGGCCATGCCGCGATAGGCGCCCAGCGGGGTGAGACCCAGGCGGGCGGCTTCCTTGGCTTCCATCAGCACCACGGCGGCGGCGCCGTCGGACAGCTGCGAGGCGTTGCCGGCGGTGATGTACTTGCCTTCCTTGACGTACTGGCCGCCCTTGAAGACGGGCGCGAGCTTCTGCAGGTCGGCCAGAGTGGTCGAGGGGCGGTTGCCTTCGTCCAGGGTGAGCGTCACTTCCTTCTCGGAGAACTCACCGGTTTCCTTGTTCTGCACCAGCATGGTCGAGGTCAGGGGGGCGATCTCGGCGGTGAACACGCCGGCGGCCTGGGCCGCAGCGGTGCGCTGCTGGGACTGGAAGGCGTACTCGTCCTGGAGTTCGCGGCTGACGCCGTAGCGCTCGGCGACGATCTCGGCGGTTTCCAGCATCGAGGTGTGGATTTCCGGCACATGCTCGTTCAACCACTTATCGCTGGTGCGATAGCGGTTCATCTTGTCGTTCTGGACCAGGGAGATCGATTCCAGACCGCCGCCGACCGCGACCGAGGCGCCGTCATTGATGATGTACTTGGCGGCCGTGGCGATGCCCATCAGGCCCGAGGAGCACTGGCGGTCCAGCGTCATGCCCGAGACGGTGTTGGGCAGGCCGGCGCGCAGGGCGGCCTGGCGAGCGATGTTGTTGCCGGTCGTGCCCTGCTGCATGGCGGCGCCCATGACCACGTCATCGACGGTCGAGGGATCGATGCCGGCGCGGGCGATGGCCTGGGCGATCACATGGCCGCCGAGCTCGGCGCCCGAGGTGTTGTTGAACGCGCCGCGATAGGCCTTGCCGATCGGCGTGCGGGCGGTGGAAACGATGACGGCTTCACGCATGGTGAGACTTTCCTGTCGTTGGGGAGAGGGGCCGCCCCTGACGTAGGGGGAGCTTGGATAGGAAAAAAGACCCGCCGAAGCACGAGGCTCGGGCGGGCCTTTCGAGACTTAGAGCTGGCCGAACTTCTTGCCTTCGGCGACGACCTTTTCCAGGAGGGCGGCGGGCTTGAACTGGTCGCCCATCTTGGCCTGGAATTCCTGCATCTTGGCCAGGACCTTCTCGGGCCCGATCAGGTCGCCATAGAACATCGGGCCGCCGCGATAGACCGGCCAGCCATAGCCGTTCTGCCAGACCACATCGATGTCGGAGGCGCGGATGGCCTTCTTCTCTTCGAGGATCTTCAGACCCTCGTTGATCATCGGATAGATGCAGCGCTCCAGGATCTCCTCGTCGGAGATCTTGCGCGGATTGGCGCCCGACTTGACGATGAAGTCGTTGATGACCTTCTCGGTGAAGGCCGAGGGATGAGCGACGCGGTTTTCGTCATAGTCGTAATAGCCGGCGCCGGTCTTCTGGCCCCGGCGATCGGCTTCGCAGAGCACGTCGCGGATCGTCTCGCCGTTCGACTTTTCCTTGACCCAGCCGATGTCGAGGCCGGCCAGGTCACTCATGGCGAAGGGGCCCATGGGGAAGCCGAAGTCGTAGAGCACGCGGTCGATGTCCCAGGGCATCGCCCCTTCCATGACCAGCTTCTGGGCCTCGCGCTGGCGGGCGCCCAGGATGCGGTTGCCGACGAAGCCGGGGCAGACCCCGACCAGGGCGGCGACCTTGCCGATCTGCTTGGCGAGCTTCATCGAGGTGGCGATGACCGACTTGGAGGTGTGGTCGGCGCGGACGATCTCCAGGAGCTTCATCACATTGGCCGGCGAGAAGAAGTGCAGGCCGATGACCGCTTCCGGACGCTTGGTCACCGAGGCGATCTCGTCGATGTTCAGGCCCGAGGTGTTGGTGGCCAGGATCGCGCCCGGCTTGCAGATCGCGTCGAGCTTTTCGAAGATGTCCTTCTTGATGTCCATCCGCTCGAACACCGCCTCGATCACGAGGTCGACGTCGGCGAAGCTGTCTTCCATCGACAGCGAGCCGGTGATCAGGGCGCAGCGCTCTTCAACTTGCGCGGCCGTGATGCCGCCGCGCGCGGCGGTGCGCTCATAGTTCTTGCGGATGGTGGCCAGGCCGCGATCCAGCGGCTCCTGCTTCTGCTCGACGATCACCACCGGGATGCCGGCATTGGCGAAGTTCATCGAGATGCCGCCACCCATGGTGCCGGCGCCGATCACACCGACCTTCTTGATCGGGATCAGCGGGGTGTCATCGGCCACGTCCGGGATCTTCTGGGCGGTGCGTTCGGCGAAGAAGGAATAGCGCTGGGCGGCCGACTGCGAGCCGCTCATCAGCTCCATGAACAGCTTGCGCTCGACGGCGATCCCCTCGTCGAAGGGCAGGTTCACCGCCGCCTCGATGGTCTGGATGTTGTATTCCGGGGCCAGGAAGCCGCGGAACTTCCGCGCATTGGCCTTGCGGAAGTCGGCGAAGATCTCGGGCTTGCCACGGGCGGCCTCGACCTTGGCGTTCTGGTCGCGGATGCGGGTCAGGGGGCGGCCCTCGGCCACCACCTTGCGGGCGAAGGCCAGCGCGCCTTCGCGGAGTTTGCCTTCCTCGACCAGCTCGTCGGTCAGGCCGCCGGCCAGGGCTTCCTTGGCGGGGACGTGACGACCGCTGGTCATCATTTCGAGCGCGCGCTCAGGGCCGACCACGCGAGGCAGGCGCTGGGTGCCGCCGGCGCCGGGCAGGAGGCCCAGGTTCACTTCCGGCAGGCCGAACTTCGCAGACGGGACCGCCACGCGGAAGTGGGCGCAGAGCGCCACTTCCAGGCCGCCGCCCAGGACGGTGCCGTGGATCGCAGCGATCACCGGCTTGGGCGAGTTCTCCATCATGTCCTGCACGTCGTGCAGGCCCGGGCCCTTGGACGCGCCGCCGAATTCGGTGATGTCGGCGCCGGCGATGAAGGTGCGGCCCTCGCAGATCAGCACGATGGCCTTGGCGGCCGGATCGGCGCCGGCGGCCTTGAAGCCTTCGAACAGGCCTTCGCGCACGGCGGCGGAGAGCGCGTTCACGGGGGGAGAATTCAGGGTGATGACGGCGATATCGCCGTCAAGCGACAGGTCGGTCACCGGGTTGATGGCGGTCATGCGGCGCATCCTCGATTGAAATGACTTATGCGGCCGCTCGCGAACCTGGCGACCCTTGATTCAAACGCTTGTTACAGGGCCGCCGGCCCCGGCGCGAGTCAAATGTGCGAAGGCTTTGCGGCGCTCGGCGGGGGGTCTATGACGCCTTCCATAACGTCAAGGAAGGACGCGCCCATGACCCTCAATCTGTTCTCTCTGGAGGGCCGTACGGCCCTGGTGACCGGCGGTTCCCGCGGGATCGGCAAGATGATCGCCAAGGGCTTCATCGATCAGGGCGCCAAGGTCTATATCTCGTCGCGCAAGCCCGGCGCCTGCGACGAGACCGCCGCCGAGCTCGGCCCCAACTGCATCTCCATGCCCCAGGACATCTCGACCGTGGAGGGCTGCAAGGCGCTCGCCGCGCGGATGATCGCCGCCGAGCCCAAGCTGGACATCCTGGTCAACAACGCCGGGGCCGCCTGGGGCGCGCCCTTCGACGAATTCCCGGAAAGCGGCTGGGACAAGGTCATGGACCTGAACCTGAAGTCGCCCTTCTTCCTGACCCAGGCCCTGCACGGCGCTCTGGCCGCCGCCGGGACCCATGAGAAGCCGGCCAAGGTCATCAATATCTGCTCGATCGACGGCATCCGCCTCAATCCGCAGGAGACCTATTCCTACCACGCGTCGAAGTCGGGCCTGATCTATCTGACCCGCCGGATGGCCGCGACCCTGATCGCCGACAACATCGTCATGACCGGCATCGCGCCGGGCGCCTTCGCCTCGGAGATGAACCGGGTGGCCCGCGACCATGGCGACGAGATCGCCAAGCGCATCCCCTCGCGCCGCATCGGCACGGACGAGGACATGGCCGGCACGGCGATCTTCCTGGCCAGCCGGGCCGGCGACTATGTGGTGGGCGAGACCATCGCGGTCGACGGCGGCGTGGCCTTCGCGACCACGGGCGGCCTCTAAAGGGCGGCCTCCAAACCGCCATCTGACGGGAACATCACCGCTTCGGAGGGTTTTGGGCTATGCCTGAACCGATCACTCCGAAGCGGATCCCGTTGACTGAAAGCCCAATCCCCTCGCCCCCCAGGGCTCAAAGGCGCGCGCTGCGTCTGGCGCTGACGGTCGGCCTCGTGGCGGCGACCGTGGGCGCGCTGGGGGTCTATGCCGCGCGGCGCGCCCTGGCGCGCGACGCGGTGACCAGCTGGCTGAGGGCCCAGGGCGTCGAATCCCAGATCACTTTCCAGGCCTTCGATCCCGGCGGCTTCACCGGCGCCTTGACCGTGGGTCCGACCCAGGACCCCGACCTCACCGCCGAGGCCATCGAGATTCGCTATGACCTGCTGGGTTTCTGGACCGGAGACCGGTTCGGGGCGCGGGTCACCTCGGTGCGGCTGGTGCGTCCCAAGCTGAAGGCCCGCTGGCACGGCGGCCGGCTCAGCCTCGGCGCGCTCGACCCCCTGGTCGAGACCCTGCGCAAGCGGCCGGCGGACGCCAACAGCGCCCTGCCCGACATCCAGCTGGTGGACGGCCGCCTGCGGCTCGACACCGACCAGGGCCGGCTGATGGCCCAGGCCGACGCCCTGACCGCCGGCGGACGGCTGCAGCGCCTCGATCTGGTCTTCGCCCCGGCGACCCTGAGCACGCCGGATGCGACCCTGGCCACCGGGCCAGCCGAAATGCACCTGGTGACCCATGGGGCCCAGATCGCCGTGGCCCTGGCCGCGCGGATCAACCAGGGCCAGATGCGCGCGCCGGACGGGCCGGGGCGGATCGGCCCGCTCGACCTGCGCCTGTCCGGCCAGCTGCCCTATCCCGACCTCAAGGGCCACCGGGCGGACGGCGACCTGCTCCTGACCCTTGACGGGCACGCAGCCACGGCCAGCTGGGGGGCGACGATGGTCCAGGACCTCACCCAGACCCTGAGCTTCAAGGGCAGGGTCACCGGCTGGGGCGACGGCCTGGGCGTCACCGGCGCGGTGACGAGCGCGACCGGAGCCGCCACCGCCCGGCTGGGCGGAACCCGCCTGGAGGCCCCGAGCCTGACCGTTCAGGCCACCGAGGTCGCCTGGACCGCCAAGGCCGGGGCCCAGGGCCAGCTGCGCCTGACCGCCGCCGCACGCCGCCTCGACCAGGGCGACCTTGTCCTGGCCAAGCTGGGCGCGGACCTGACCGGGCCCGCCCGGATCGAAGCCGGACGCCTCAGCCTCGCCCTCTCCGGCCCCGCCGCCACCCGGGGCGCATGGACGGGCCTGGGGCCGGCCAGGTCTGGAGACAGCCCCGGCGACGCCGGCCTGAAGCGGGCCCTGGCCAGCTTCGCCCTCAACGCCCCGGCTGTGACCCTCAGCGCGGGGCCCCAGGGCCTGAGCCTGGACCTGCCCCGCGCGCTGACCCTGCGCACAGACACCGGCGGAACAGGCCAGCTGAACCGGCTAGGCAGTCCGCTCTACGCCCAGGGCGGCGGCGGCTTCCACCTGGCCCTGGCCGGCGGCGGCCTGCCCCAGGCTGACCTGGCGATCAGCCGCTACAGCCTGGCGGGCGGCGCGTTCGCAGGGCAGGCGAGGCTCGACGCCAAGGGTTCCCTGGGCCCGGTGGTCGACGCCCATGTGGCGGCCTCGGGCACGGTCCGGATCGCGGACGGCGCCCTGGCCTTCACCGCCGATCGCTGCGCCGACCTTGCGGCCGGCCGGCTGGAGCTCGGCGCCAATGACCTCTCGGTGATCTCCGGCCAGCTCTGCCCCACGCGTGGCCCATTGTTCCAGCTGGGCGGCGGAAGCTGGCGCGCTCAGGGAACCACCAAGGCGCTGGCGGCCGAGGTCCCGTTCCTGCAGGTCGCGATCCGCGCGGCGAGCGGCCCGCTCGATCTGGCCAGCCGGCACGGCGACTTGGCGCTCGACGCCGACATCCAGCGCGCGAGCCTCGCCGACACGGCCCCGGACCGGCGGTTCAATCCGCTGTTGGCGAAGGGCCAGGCTCGGCTCGCCAAGGCCCACTGGACCGGCGCCTTCGCGCTGTCGGACGCCAGCGGCCGCCCCCTGGCCCAGGCCGCATTGACCCACGATGGCGGCGCGGGCGCTGGCGGCGTGACCTTCGACACCGGGCTGCTGGCCTTCACGCCAGGCGGCCTGCAGCCCGCCGCCCTGTCGCCCAAGGCCAGCATGATCGGCGATCCCGCCCAGGGCGCGGCGCGCTTCCAGGGCCGCATCGACTGGACCAGCGCCGGCTCCACCAGCGGCGGGACCCTGGACGTGGGCGGCCTGGATTTCATGAGCCCGGCCGGCGCGGTCTCGGGCCTCAAGGGCCGGATCGTCTTCACCAGCCTCGCGCCCCTGGCTGCGGCCCCCGGTCAGAGCCTGACGGCCGATACGGTCGCGGCGCTCACCCCCTTGACGGGCGCCCAGGTGACCTTTGGTCTCGACCATGACGCGGTTCAGGTCTCGGCGGCGGGCTTCGGCCTCAGCGGCGGTCAGGTGAGGGTCGAGCCCTTCGAGATTCCCTTCGCCGGCGGGACCTGGCGCGCGGCGGTGACCGTGAAGGAGGTGGAGTTGGCGGACCTCGTCGAAGCCTCGCCCTTCGCCGACCGCATGGACCTCAAGGCCAAGGTGAGCGGCCGCATCCCCTTCGCCATGACGCCCCAGGGCGTCCGGATCGAGGGCGGCGAGCTGCACGCCGTGTCGCCCGGCCGCATCTCCATCCGCCGGGAAGCCCTGACCGGGGTGCAAGGCGCGGGCGGCGCGCCGGCCGTCGATCCCAAAGCCCCGGTGGCGGCCCCTGCTGCGGCGGCGGCCGTCACGGCGGTGGCCAATGCCGATCCCTATTCCGACTTCGTCTACCAGGCGATGGAAAACCTCTCCTTCGAGGCCCTGACCGCCGAGGTGGCGTCCCGTCCTGGCGGCCGGCTGGGGGTGATCTTCCACATCAAGGGCGAGCACGATCCGCCGAAGCGGGCTGAGATCAAGCTGACCGCCCGCGAGGTCCTGACCCGCAAGATCCTGCGGACCCTGCCCCTGCCATCCGGCACCAAGGTCGACTTGACCCTGGACACCTCGGTCAACCTGGATCAGCTCTTGGGCGACCTCGCCGACTATCAGCGCCTGCGCGGTTCACGCCCGGTTCAGCCGTGACCTGCCAGCTTCCGACCTCAAGACGTGGAGACCGACCCATGCTTCGATCCAATCCCTTGGCCCTGGGAGGGGTGATGAGCGCCCTGGCGCTCGCCGCCTGCGCGCCGACCCTGCACGTGGATGTGAAGCCGATCACCATCTACGCCAAGCTGGACGCCGATGTCCGACTGCGCCTCGACGACGACGTCAAGGCGCTGATCCTGAAGAATCCGAACCTGTTCTAGGAGCCATGATCATGATGATGCGCGCAAATGGATGGCTTCCCACCGCCGCGACCGTGGTGGCCGGAACCCTGATCGCCGGCGCCGCCCACGCCGACATCGCCGCCGCCAAGCTCGCCGTCGACGCCGCCAAGGCCGAAGGCGTGGTGGGCGAACAGGCTGACGGCTATCTCGGCTTTGTGACCGGCGGCGCGGACGCGGCGGTCAAGGCCGCCGTGGCCGAGATCAACGCCGGCCGGTCCCAGGTCTACGCCCAGGCCGCCGCCAAGAACAATGTCACCCCCGAGGCCGCTGCGGCCGCCGCCTTCAACAGCGTGATCAGCGCCAAGCTGAAGCCGGGCGAATTCTACAGGCCCGTGGGCGGCGGCTGGGTGCGGAAGTAGGCCCCGCCCCCAGGGCGGAAAAAGGCGGCCCGCCCAAGCTGAGCTCGAGGCGGGCCAGGAGAGACATCCGGGCGAAGGGCCAGACCTGGCCCTTCGCGCCTCGGTCGGACCGGCGACGTGCGCCGACCTCCCCGAAACTTGAAACCCACGCGCCGCGCGCCAATGCTGCGGTGCGTCAGGCTGTCGCAATTCAATAGCGTCTGATCTCGCACTTGCGAAGTCCCGGAATGCCCGAAGCGGGGTGGGATCCTGAGGCCGTGGCACTTCGCCTTGGCGCGAACCGGCCGGTTTCGATAGAGATAGGGGGTTCCCGCCCCAGACGCGGGGGCAGGGTGGAGACGAGATGTCAGAGCGGAGCAGCGCCCGGTCGACCGACCGCTTCGAGAAGAAGCGCGAGGCGATCCTCGACGCCGCCACCGAGATCCTGAACCGCGAGGGGGTCAAGGGCTTGACCCTCGGCGTGGCCGCCGCCGCCGTGGGCCTGTCGACCACCAGCGTCACCTATTATTTCAAGCGCAAGGACGACCTGGCCGCCGCCTGTCTGATGCGCGGCATCGACTGGTTGTGCGCCGCCGCAGACGAGGCCATGGCCCAGCCCACTCCGGCGCAGCGGCTGAAGAAGCTGCTGGAGCTGCGGTTGGAGCGGTTGCGGCTCACCGCCGTGGGCGAGGCCCCTGCCCTGCCCTCCCTGGCCGATGTCCGCGCCCTGAACAATCCCCGGCGGGCCGAGGTGGTCGAGGCCTTCATGGCCGGTTTCCGCAAAGTGCGCGCCCTGTTCGAGGCGCCGGAGCTGGCCTGGCTGGGCAGAGGCCGGCGCACGGCCCGCACCCACATGTTGCTGGAGCAGCTGTTCTGGGCTGCGGCCTGGCTGCCCAAGTACGATCCCGAGGACTATCCCCGGATCTGCGAGCGGATGTACGACATCCTGATCGGCGGCTTCGCGGCCCCCGGCGCGGAATGGGCCCCGATCCCCGCGCCCCTGGCCGAGCTGGCGGCCGGCGAGGGCCAGGAGAACGGTCGCGAGACCTTCCTGCTGGCCGCCACCCGGCTGATCAATGCGCGCGGCTACAAGGGCGCCTCGGTCGACAAGATCTCCGCCGAGCTGAACGTCACCAAGGGCTCGTTCTATCATCACCACGACGCCAAGGACGACCTGGTGGTGGCCTGTTTCGACCGCACCTTCGAGGTGATGCGTCGGGTCCAGCGCCTGGCCATGGCCCTGCCGGGAGATCAGTGGACCAAGCTGTCCAGCGCCGCCGCCGCGCTCACGGAATACCAGCTGTCTGAATTTGGCCCGCTGCTGCGCACCTCGGCCCTGTCGGCCCTGCCCGAGGCGATCCGCGAGGAGCAGGTCGCCCATTCCAACCGGGTGTCGGACCGCTTCGCCTCGATGATCTCGGACGGCATCGCCGAGGGCTCGATCCGGCCGGTCGACCCGGCCATCGCCGCCCAGATGCTGAACGCCACCCTGAACGCCGGCGCGGAGCTGGCCTTCTGGGTTCCGGGCGTCACGCAGAAGGCCGCGCCGTCGATCTTCGCGCGGCCCCTGCTGATGGGCGTCTTCATCCGCTGATCAGCGGATATGGCTCTCCGACGAGGCGGGCTCGCCCTCAAGGGTCAGATCCGCGGCGGCGGCGAGCTGGCGCAGGGATTCCGCGTGGCTCTCGCGGGTGATGCGGTAACCGGACACCGCCAGGATCGCCAGCACATAGAGGGTGGCCAAGGTCGGGACATAGATCATGCCCAGGTGGTGGACGACCTCCTGCGGCAC
>NZ_CANCLE010000054.1 GCF_947378715.1 Phenylobacterium aquaticum | reverse complement strand
GACCTGGAGCAGGGCCGCACCCAGGCCGACAGTGCGCTGCTGGCTTATCTGACCGTCATCCTCACCGAGCCCGAAGCCGTGGCGCGGGCCTTGGCCACCGGCGGCGCATAACGAGCCCTCACCCCCACCGGTGGTCCGGCACGATGGCGACGGGGACGCCCATCAGGCGGCGGGGGGCGAGGTAGCGGTTGTCGTCCTGGCAGAGGAAGCCGGGGTCTTCCAGCAGGTGGCGCCATTCGGCCGGGGTGAAGTGGAGGGCGACCGCGCCGTCCGGGCGGCGGTCGGGTTCGAAGGTCTCGCTCAAGCTGGCCATGTCGGCTACTCCCGTCTGGTCCCGAAAGCAGGCTGGGGGCTCAAGGGGGCGGCAATAGGGCGCGGGCGGGGCCGGATGTGGCGCGCAATGTCGGGGCGGCAACACCCCTCCCCATCTTGCCGCACTCTACTTTCGAGCGCACGCTCCGATACAAAACCGGAGGGCGAACGACCATGAGCTTGACCCTGACCCTGCTGAGCGTGGCGCGGCACACCTATGCCATCACCCGCGACGGGCCCGTGCCCGCCCTGGGGTTCGGGACCCGGCCGCCCAGTTCCGGATCGATCGCCTATGTCGAGCCGCCGATGGGTTTCGCGGCCGGCAAGCGGCTGGAGGACGCCGGCTTCGTGGCGGTGATCGCCGAGGGGATCGTGGTCGCCCTGCGCGGCACCACGCCCCCCACCGACCGCGACTGGCAGAAGGTGATCGCCGACTGGGCCAATGACGGGGTGATCCCGTTGCTGCCGCCGCTGGACACCCCGCCGGGGTTTCCGGGGCGGGTGCATTTCGGCTTCTACCGCTCCTATCTGAACCTGTGGCCGGAGCTGGGGCCGGCGGTGAAGGCCATGGCCGACAAGCACCCCGACCTGCCGGTCTATGTGACCGGCCACTCCAAGGGCGGGTCGCTATGCGCCCTGGTCGCCTGGCGGCTGCGCAAGGACCTGGGCGCCCAGCGGGCGATCAAGGTGCGGACCTTCGCCGCCGCCCGGGTGGGGGACGTGCATTTCGCCGACGCCTATAACGCCGCCCTGCCCGACCACATCCGCTATGAATTCGACGACGACATCGTCCCGCACCTGCCGCTGGAAGTCGGGCTGGTCGACCAGCTGGGGGTTCCGGCCTGGGTCGCCGGCCTGCTGAAGCTGGTCGACACCGGCTATGGGGCGGTGGGCCAGCTGCGCTATCTGCTGCCCGACGGGACAATCGAGGGCGACGCCCAGGGCCTGGTCGCCCAGCGGCTGGAAAAGCTGAAGGCGGCGCTGGCGGCCGGCAAGTTCGGCTACATCGTCGACTGCCATGGGCTGGACAAGACGCCGGGCTATCTGGGCGGCCAGTACACGGACTGAACCCGGGCTTGCGCGGCGCCGCGCCGTGCGCCTAAGGGGGCGGGACAACAGCGGAAGGCCCGAGCCCAATGAGTGACGATCGCGTGGGGAATGCGTCCATGGACCTGCATCACACCCTGGGCCAGGTCCGGGTGGTGGAGGTCGGCGCGGGCCGGGCGGTGATCGAATATCTGGCCGGCGCCCACATGTGCCACTCCGGCGGGGTGGTGCAGGGCGGCTTCGTCTGCGGCTGGATCGACGCGGCCATGGCGCATGCGGTGATGAGCGAGACCGGGGCCGAGGTGACGCCGATGTCGCTGGAGCTGAAGGTCAGCTTCTTCGCCCCCGCCGGGCCCGGGCCGGTGTTCGCCGAGGGCTGGATCGAGCGGCGCGGCCGATCGACGGCCTTTGTCGAGGGTGTGCTGAAGACCGCGGCCGGGGCGGTGCTGGCCAAGGGCTCCTCGACCATCCGCCTGATGCCCCGGGCCCAGGTCGAGGCCCGGGCGCGGCAGCAGGCGGAGTAGGCATCGCGGCTCCCGTCCTGGGGAAGGACCCTCGGGGCGGCTTGACTTCCCCCTGGGCGAGATCTTCCGATGGCGGGTCACTTGAGGGAGGACGATCATGAGCCTGACCGGCGGATGCTATTGCGGCGCGCTGCGCTATGAGGCCCAGGGCGCGGTGCGCTTCAAGGGCCAGTGCCATTGCCGCGAGTGCCAGTACATTTCCGGCGGGGCGTCGAACCTGTTCATGGGCCTGGGATCCGAGGGCTTCGCCTATGTGAAGGGCCAGCCGGCGACCTTCACCCGCGAGGACCTGGACGCCCCCGCCACCCGCGAGTTCTGCGCCACCTGCGGCACCCACATCCTGACGCGGACGCCGCGCGACACCTCGATGCTGATCCTGAAGATCGGCACCCTGGATGACCCCAAGGTGTTCGAAGGCCCGCAGATCGCCATCTGGATGAACGACGCCCAGCCCTATCACCTGGTGGCCGAGGGCGTGATGCAGATGCCGGGCTTCCCCGGCGGCTGAGGGCTAGGTCCGGAGCCTGCGCGCGCCTATGTCATGGGGGCGGCCGTTCCGGCCGGGCACGGAGCCATCCTTTGAGCGTCGCCTTCACCAAGGAAGAGGACAGCGAGGCCCAGGCCGCGAACCTGCCGGACCGGCCGATCTCGCCGCACCCGAACCTGGTCACGCCCCAGGGGCTGGCCGAGCTGGACGCGGCCCTGGCCGAGGCGCGCGCGGCCTATGCCGCCGCCCAGGCCGAGGGCGGGATCAGCGTCGACCGCACGGCCATGGCCCGGGCGACCCGCGACCTGCGCTACTATTCCGCTCGCCGGGGCAGCGCCCAGCTGATGGAGACCCCGCCCAACCCCGACAAGCTGGTGTTCGGCGGGACGGTGACCTTTGCGCGCGAGGACGGCCGGGTCGCGACCTATCGCATCGTCGGCGAGGACGAGGCCGATCCGGCCAAGGGCTGCGTGTCCTATGTCTCGCCCCTGGCCCGCGCCCTCCTGGGCAAGAGCGTCGGCGACACCGCCATCCTGGCCGGCCAGGAGGTCGAGATCACGGCCCTGGGGTGATGGCGGGCCTGCGGTCAAGGCTGGAACTCTGCGGGGGCTCGCCGGTTAGGGCTGCGGGGCGTAGTCGCCCAAGGAGTAGCCGATGATCACCGACACCCAGGACCAGGCCGCGATCGAACGTCGCCTGTGGAAGGCCCTCGAAGACCATCAGACCGGCATGCTCGGGATCGACGGCGCCCCGAAACAGACCCAGCCGATGACCGCCTTCCTGGACGAGGAGCGCAATCAGATCTGGTTCTTCACCCGTTCCGACACCGATCTGTCGCGGGCGATCGGCGAGGGCCGCCGGGCCAGCTTCATCGTCCAGCGCAAGGGGCTGCAGGCGGTGATCTCCGGCGAGCTCACCCTGCAATATGATCCGGCCAGGATCGAACGCTATTGGAACGCGGTGGTCGCCGCCTGGTATCCGCTGGGCCGCGAGGATCCCGGCCTGACCATGCTGTGCCTGACCTGCGAGGCGGCCCAGGTCTGGCTGTCAGACGCCGGGCCCGTGCGCTTCGCCTGGGAGATCGCCAAGGCCCACGCCACCCACGCGCCGCCGGAGCTGGGCGGCCGGGCGAACCTGAGCTTTCACTGAAGTCAGGTCGCGAAGATCAGCCGGGCGGTGACGCCGGCCTGGGTGGTCAGCTCGAACTCGCCGCGCACCTGGGTGGAAAGGCTGCGCACGATCCACAGGCCGAAGCGGTCGGCGCTCTCCGGGGCGGCGGGATCGAAGCCCACCCCGTCGTCGGCGACCAGCAGTTCCGTACGGCCATCCGGGCGCGGGCCCAGGCGAACCTCGACCCGGCCGGCGGCGCCGGACGGATAGCCGTGACCCAGGGCGTTGCCGATCAGCTCCTGGGCGATGAGCGCGAGCGTCGAGGCCATGGAGTCGGGCACGATCACCTTGCCGGCCAGGATTTCGACCTGGGCGGCGTGGGCGCCATGGCGACGGCGCCAGACCGGGGTCATCTCGTTCAGATAGCCGCCGAGATCGACCCCGCCGTCGGTGCGGTGGCGCTCGAGGGCGCCGAGCGAGCCGATGGCGTCGGCGACCCACAGCAACTGGCGGGCGGCCTCGGGATTGCCCGACCTCTGGCTGCGCATCCGGGCCAGGGCGCCGAGCAACTGGAAGATGTTGGCGGTGCGATGCCGAAGTTCCGAAGTGGGATCGCCCCCGCCGGCCCGATCCTCGCTCATCGCCCTCACCCCTCGCCTGCCCATCCCGCCACGACCCAGCCGGGCCGTGTGGAATTCGGATCGTGGTTATCGCCCCCACCCGCGCACCGCAACAGGCAAGCCGCTCGGTTGATTTGCCTCAAGACGAGACGCCGGGCGACGCGGACTTCAGAGCGGCAAGGCGGTGGTGAACTTGATCTGCTCCATGGCGAAGGAGGAGGACACGTCGCCCAGCGGGGCGGCGGCGATCAACCGCTTGTAGAAGCGGTCATAGGCGGCGATGTCGCGGACGATGACCTTGAGCAGATAGTCGGTCTCGCCGCTCATCCGATAGAACTCCACCACCTCCGGCAGGGACGAGGCGCCACGGGCGAAGGCGTTGAGCCATTCCTCGTCATGACGGGCGGCGCGGACGGCGACAAAGACCACCAGGCCCAGGTCGAGCTTGTCGCGATCCAGCAGGGCGACCCGGCGCTCGATCACGCCGTCATCGGTCAGCCGCTTGATCCGTTTCCAGCACGGGGTCTGGGACAGGCCCACCCGTTCGGCCAGGTCGGCGACGGAGATCGTGGCGTCGGCCTGGAGCTCCCGCAATATGCGCCGATCGATGGGATCGAGATTTTCATTCATGCCGTTTCGCCGAATTGGAGAATATAATTCTCTTATGGATCGATTTTGGCGCGAAATCGATAAGGTCATTCTCCGGGTTCAGCCGCATGATCTGGTCATCAGGACCTGGGGACCGCCATGATCGACGCCTTCACCCGCCACCCGCACGCCGTCGGCGAGACCTATGGCGAGCACCTGAGCGCCGCGTCGAGCTATGCCTGGCCGCTGCTCGCCGCCGGCCTGGCCTGCCTGGTCCACGCCCTTCTGCCCTTCGCCTTCGAACGCACCGCCAGCGACTGCGTCCAGCGCCTGCACAGCCGCATGGCGGCCCGGGGCCGGGTTCCTGCGGCCGCCCCGGACGCGCTCAGCGCCTGAGGGCCACCCCGCTCTCGCCTTGACCCGCATCAAGGCGGCGATCCCGTGATAGGCTCACACCTCGCAGACCGCCGAGGAGGCCGGGCGCGTGGAGCCTTCTGAACATCGCTCGAAGACCGGGCCGCTGGGAGGTCTCGGCGAGCTCGCGGCCTTGTTGGGCGCGGGGCTCAAGGCCCTGACCGCCGTCTGGCCGCGCCGCAGGCGGCGCGACGACATCCATGCGCCGGGCGCGTCCGTCGAGGTTCCGGGCGATCCGGGTCCGGTGCTGGAGGCGCTGGAGAAGCTGGAGACCCAGGCCGCGCCGGTCTCGCCCTATCCGGTCAATGACTGACCGGCCCGTCACGATCCCGCGCTGCGAAGGGCGTAGCTATCCCCCATGACCACCCGCAATCTCGACGCCCTGTTCGAACCCCACGCCATCGCCCTGATCGGGGCCAGCAACCGGGACGGATCGGTGGGCTCCGTGCTGGCGCGCAATCTGCTGGAGAGCGGGTTCGCCGGGCCGGTGCTGCCGGTCAATCCGCATGAGGGCGCCATCCGCTCGGCCATGGCCTATGCCAAGGTCGCCGACCTGCCGGTCACGCCGGACCTGGCGGTGATCGCCACCCCGCCCCAGAGCATCCCCGGCCTGATCGCCGAACTGGGCGCGCGCGGCTGCCGCGCCGCCGTGGTGATCTCCACCGGCTTCGGCGCCGACGCAGGGCCGGACGGGGCCAGGCTGAAGGCCGAGATGCTGCAGGCGGCCAAGCCGCACCTGTTGCGGATCATCGGGCCCAACTGCCTGGGCTTCATCTCGCCGGCCCGGGGGATCAACGCCAGCTTCGCCCACCTGACGCCGGCGGCGGGGCGGATCGCCCTGGTCGCCCAGTCGGGCGCAGTGGCCGCCGCCGCCATCGACTGGGCCCACGCCCAGGGGATCGGATTTTCGCACATCGTCACCATCGGCGACGCGGCCGACGTCGATTTCGGCGACCTGCTGGACTATCTGGCCCTGGACGCGGCGACCCAGGCGATCCTGCTCTATGTCGAGAGCATCCATGATGCGCGCAAGTTCATGACCGCCGCGCGCATCGCCTCGCGCAACAAGCCGGTGGTGGTGGTCAAGACCGGCCGCAGCGCCGCCGGGGCCAAGGCGGCCTTCTCCCACACCGGCGCGCTCGCCGGATCCGACGCGGTCTACGACGCCGCCTTCCGCCGCGCCGGCCTGTTGCGGGTCGGCGAGTTGCGCGAACTGTTCGAAGCCGTCCAGACCCTGGGCGCCGGCCTGACGGCGCGGGGCGACCGGCTGGCGATCCTGACCAATGGCGGCGGCGCAGGCGTGATGGCGACCGACGCCCTTGAGGCCCGCGGCGGGCGGCTGGCCCAGCTGTCCCCCGGCACGATCGCGGCGCTCAACGCCGTCGCACCGGCCAACTGGAGCCATGGCGATCCCGCCGACATCCTGGGCGACGCCAAGCCGGCGCTCTATGGCAAGGCCATGGAGGCCCTGCTGGCTGAGCCCGAGGCCGACGCCATACTGGTGATGAACTGCCCCACCGCCGTCGCTTCGTCCACCGAGGCGGCCCAGGCGGTGGTCGAGGCGGTGCTCAAGGCGAAGTCCGGCAAGCCGGTGCTGACCGCCTGGCTGGGCCAGACGGCCGTCGAGCCCGGCCGCAAGCTGTTGGCCGCCGCCGGCCTGCCGGTGCAGGAGACGCCGGACGAGGCGGTGCGCGCCTTCATGCACCTGGTCGAGCATCGCCGAGGTCAGGCTTTGCTGATGCGCGTCCCCACCGTGGGCGACCTGGAGCCGCCGGCTCCGGAGCTGGCCCGCCAGGTGCTGGACAAGGCCCGGGCCGAGGGCCGTCGCGACCTGACCGATCCGGAAGCCCGCCAGGTGCTGGCCGCCTATGGCGTGCCGGTGGTGGAGAGCCGGATCGCGGCCACTCCGCTGGAGGCCGGCCAGGCGGCCGAGGCCCTGGGCGGCCCGGTGGCCCTGAAGATTCTGTCGCGCGACATCAGCCACAAGAGCGATTCCGGCGGGGTGATGCTGAACCTCGAGGGCGCGGCGGCCGTCGAGCTGGCCGCCGGCCAGATGCTGGAGCGGGTGCGCAAGGCGGTCCCCGACGCCCGCATCGAGGGCTTCGTGCTGCAGCCGATGATCCGCCGGCCCAAGGCCCAGGAGCTGCTGGCCGGCATCGCCCAGGACCCCACCTTCGGGCCGGTGATCCTGTTTGGCCAGGGGGGGATCGGGGTGGAGATCCTGGCGGACCGCACCGTGGGCCTGCCGCCGCTGGACGATGTGCTGGCCCGCGACATGATCGCCCGCACCCGGGTGGCCAAGCTGCTGGCCGGATACCGCGACCGGCCGCCGGCTGATCTCGAGGCCGTGACCGAGGTGCTGATCCGGCTGGCGCGGCTGGCGGTGGAGCTGCCGCAGATCGCCGAGCTGGATATCAATCCGCTGCTGGCCGACGACAGCGGCGTGATCGCGCTCGACGCCCGTATCCGGCTGTCCGCGCCGGAGGCGGTCAGCGTCCGCACGGCGATCGGAGCCTATCCGCGAGGCTTGGACCGGACGGTGACCCTGGAGGGCGAGGTCCTGACCCTGCGGCCGATCCGGCCGCTGGACGCGCCGCGACTGATCGAGATGATCGACCGCTCCAGCGCCGAGGATGTGCGGCTGCGGTTCCGCACCGGCGTCCAGCATCTGCCCGACAGCTGGGCGGCGCGACTGTCCCAGATCGACTATGATCGCGAACTGGCCCTGGTGGCCGAGACCGCAAAGGGCGAGGTGGTCGGGGTCGGGCGCCTGGCCGGCGACCCGGAGGGCGCGACGGCGGAGTTCGCCCTGATGGTGCGGACCGATCACCACGGCCACGGCCTGGGCCACGCCCTGATGACCCAGCTGATCGAACAGGCCCGGGCCAAGGGGCTGAAGTCCCTGTGGGGGGATGTGGCGCGCGACAATCCCCGCATGCTGCAGCTGGCCGACGCCCTGGGCTTCAGCCGCCACACCGCCGAGGACCCGGCGCGGGTGAAGGTGGAGCTGGCGCTTTAGGGGCGGACACAGCTTGGTTGCTCCCTTCCTTGGGGGAGCAGCCGCGTTGCGGCCATATGCGATAGCCCTGCCCGCAAGGGAGAGGGGCTTTTCGCAACCGTCCCCAAAAAGGGGAGCAACCAGGCCGAGCGAGGCCATTGCATCCGCAGGCGCATCCCGCCCGTATTCGACCTGGGTCGAAAGACGCCGTTCCAGATTCGCGACGGAGCCGGGGCGCTGGAGCGTTGGACGACCACGGGTTGGACGCGTCCGTTGGCCGCAGGGTGCGGTGCTTGGCCCTGTGATCAACTTTAGATAGTGGGTAGGTTCGAAATTCGTGTGGCCTTGCGTGATTCCACCATTGATTGAACCGCGCAGTCCCGCCCCCGATCGGAGTCCTGTCCGTGCGATATGAACCGAGCGGACCAGGCCATGGCGCAGCGCGGGGGGGCGCCTTCTCCCTGCCGATCGGCGATGTCGAGATCGCCCGGCTGGCGCGGGAGTTCGTGCTGGATTGCGTGAACCTGGTGGCCGGAGCGATCCAGGCCGACCATGTCTCGACCCTGCTGTTCATGGCGATCATGCACGCCAATATCCGCCACATCACCCACGACCCGGCCCTGGCCGAGCGCCTGGGCGGCGGGGCGCCGCCGGATTCCGAGCGGCGGCCGGTCAGCCTCTACAGCCTGGCGCGCGCCTATCACCTGTCCTACGAGACCGCCCGGCGGCACCTTCGCCAGTTGATCGACGCAGGCCTGGTCGAACGCGCCTCCGACCAGGGTCTGATCGTGCCGACCCGGGCGTTGCTGGGGCCGGAAGTCTCCAATGTGGTCACCCGCAACGAGCTGCGCACCCGCCGCTTCTTCCGCCAACTGAACGGGATGACCAGCGAGGGGGTGCTGCTGCCGCTTTCGACCGGCACCCTGCGTCGCCAGGTCTCGCGCCTGACCACCGAATATTTCCTGGTCTTCCTGCGGATCTCCAGCGAGGCGGTGAGCCACGACCTGGTGACCACCCTGGTGTTCCTGGCCCTGCTGCAGGCGATCACCGAGCAGCATCCGGTGATGGGGGGGCGCGAGCTCATTCCGACCACCAGCGTCTATGCCGCCGCCCGCCAGCTGCACCTGCCCTATGAGACCACGCGGCGGCATGTGGGCAAGCTGATCGCGGCGGGCCTGTGCGCCCGGGCCGATGACGGCAAGATCCGCCTGGCCGCCGACATTCGCCAGCATCCGCAGTCGGAGGGCTATCTGGGGGCCACCATCGTCGAGACCTGCCGATTGGCCGAGAGCCTGACCCTGGCCGGTCTGGACCTGGAGCTTGAGGCTTAGATCCGCGCCCAGGCGGCGATCCCGAGCACGAAGCCCAGTTCGAAGACCTGTTCCACCGCGCCCAGCACGTCGCCGACATAGCCGCCGAGCAGGCGTTTGGCGGTCAGCGCCAGGCCGAGCGCCAGGGCCGCGCCAAGACCCAGCCCCCAGGCCGCGCCGACCGGGGGCAGCAGGACCAGGGGGGCGAGCCCCAGGGCCAGGGCGATCGCCACCTCCCAGGCCGACAGATTGACCGGGGCGGGCTTCCACTTGGCCAGGTCGAGATCGCCGACATAGGCCAGGCCGCGCATGGCGCAGACCGAGGCGGCGCGGCCGCCGGCATGGGCGGCGACCAGGGTCAGGGCGGCGGGAACGGCCGGAAGGCTTGAGAGGCCCGCGACCTTGAGCGCCAGGGTGAGGCCGAGGCCCAGGGCGCCATAGGTCCCGATGCGACTGTCCTTCATGATCGCCAGGCGGCGGGCCGGATCGCCGCCGCCGCCCAGGCCGTCGCAGGCGTCGGCCAGGCCGTCCTCATGGAAGGCGCCAGTGACCAGCACGCCGATCGCCACCGCCAGCAAGGCCGGCAGCACCCCGCTCCACAGTCGGTCGGCGCCGATCAGGGTAAGGCCGCAGATCGCCCCGACCAGGGCCCCGACCAGGGGGAAGTAGCGGGCAGAACGGGAGATCATGTCGGGCTGGAAGCCGCGCAGCGCCGGCGTCGGCAGGCGGGTCAGGAACTGGATCGCGCAGATCAGCAGCCGCAGCTGGCCCACCTCAGATGTTTCCGGCCAGCACGTCGTCGAGGCTGGCGACATCGCTCATCAGCTTGGCGGCCGCCCGCAGCAGGGGCATGGCCAGCAAGGCGCCGGTTCCCTCCCCCAGCCGCATGTCGAGGTCGAGCAGGGGCTCGACGCCCAGCGCCTCCAGCATCAGGGCATGGCCGCGCTCGGCCGAGCGATGGGCGAAGACGCAATAGTCGGCCGCCTCGGGGACCAGGCGGATGGCGGCCAGGGCTGCGGCGCCGGCGATGAAGCCGTCGATCAGCACCGGCTTGCGGGCCTGGGCGGCGCCCAGCACAGCGCCGGCCATCATGACGATCTCCAGCCCACCGAACTCGGCCAGGACGTCCAGCGGCTCGACGGCCTCGCTGCGGTCGGCGGCGACCTCCAGCACGGCGAGCTTGTGGGCCAGGCCCTCGATGTCCTGCCCCGCCCCGGCCCCGACGCAATCCTCCAGCGGGGCGGGCGCCAGGCGGTGCAGGATGAGCGCCGCCGAGGCGCTGTTGCCGATGCCCATTTCACCAATGGCCAGCAGGTCGAAGTCCTGGCCGGCGGCCCGGGCCAGGCCGGCGCCGCGCACCAGGGCGGTCTGGACCTCTTCCAGGGTCAGGGCCGGCTCCTGGGCGGCGTTGCGGGTTCCGCGACGGATCTTGGCGCGGATCAGGGCCGGGTGGTCGGGCAGGTCGGCGTCGACCCCGGCGTCGATGATCAGGATCTCGGCCCCCACGGCGGCGGCGAAGGCGTTGGCGGTGGCGCGGCCGGCCAGCAGGGTGGCGACCATGGCGGCGGTGACGCTGGACGGATAGGACGAGACCCCGGCCTGGTTCAGGCCGTGGTCGCCCGCGAAGACCATCAGCACGGCGCGGTCGGCCTTCGGCGTCTCCGTATCGCCGATCAGCGCCAGGCGGACGGCGAGATCCTCGATGCGGCCCAGCGCGCCCAGCGGCTTGGCCTTGGCGTCGAGGCGCGCGCGCAGGGCGGCGGTGCGGCTGCGGTCGAGGGGCGGAACGGCGGAGGTCATGGGCGAAGCTCCAATCCGGCCAGGGCGGCCAGGCGGGGAATGTCGAACGCGGTTTCCAGGGCCGCCGCGATCTCGTCGAGGGCGGCGTCGGTGCGGGCGGACTGGTCTATGCCATCCGAGCCCACAGCCCAACGGGCCAGAAGGGCGGCGCGGGCCTCGCCGCGCCCGAACAGGCCGTGGACGTAGCAGCCCATGACCCGGCCATCGGCGGAGATCGCCCCCTCCCCCGTCCCGTCGGCGCGATGCAGCAGCGGGCGGGCCAGGGCCGGGCCGGCGGTGCGGCCGACATGGATCTCATAGCCTTCGAAGGCGGGGCCTTCGGGAAGCTGTCCCGCCGTGGGGCGCAGCACCTTGTCGTCGGTGAGCACGGTGTCGAGGTCGAGCAGACCAAGGCCGGGGGCCTGGCCGGGCGGGCCCTCGATCCCGTCGGGGTCGGCGATGGTCCGGCCCAGCATCTGGAAGCCGCCGCAGACGCCCAGCACCCGGCCGCCCCGGCGCAGATGGGCGGCGAGGTCGATGTCCCAGCCCTGGGCGCGGAGGAAGGCCAGATCGGCCAGGGTCGACTTGGTTCCGGGCAGGATGACCAGGTCGGCGTCGCCGGGGATGACGCCGCCGGGCGGGACATAGGCCAGCTCGACCTGCGGCTCGGCGGCGAGCGGATCGAAGTCGTCGAAATTGGCGATGCGCGGGAACATCAGCACACTGACCTTGAAGCGGCGCCCCTGGTCGCGGCCGGCGGACTGCAACACCACGGCGTCCTCGGCCGGCAGGCGGGCGGCGGCGGCGAGCCAGGGCGCCATGCCCATGTCGGCCCAGCCGGTGCGCCGGACGATCTCGGCCCGGCCGGCGTCGAACAGGACCGGGTCGCCGCGAAACTTGTTGATCAGGAAGCCGCCGATCATGGCGGCGTCCTGCGGGTCCAGCACCGTGTGCGCTCCGACCAGGGCGGCGATGACATGGCCGCGATCGATGTCGCCGGTCAGGACGACGGGAACCTTGGCCGCGCGGGCGAAGCCCATATTGGCGATGTCGCCGGCCCGCAGATTGGTCTCGGCCGGACTGCCGGCCCCTTCGACGATGACCAGGTCGCTCTGCGCCTGGAGGCGTCGGAAGCTCTCCAGCACAACCTCGAGCAGCTCGCCCTTGCGGTCCTGATAGGCGCGGGCCTGCCAGGTCCCGGCCATGCGGCCACGGATCACCAGCTGGGCGCCGGTGTCGGACTGGGGCTTGAGCAGCACCGGGTTCATGTCGACGGTGGGCGGGGTGCGGCAGGCCAGGGCCTGCAGCGCCTGGGCCCGGCCGATCTCGCCGCCCTCGGCGGTGACGGCGGCGTTATTGGACATGTTCTGCGGCTTGAAGGGCCGCACCGTCAGCCCCCGGTTGGCGAACAGCCGGCAGAGGCCGGCGACCAGCACCGACTTGCCCACGTCGGAGCCGCAGCCCTGGATCATCAGCGCGGCCATGCGAAGCCTCCGACCAGCAGGGCCGACGCCAGGACGATGCAGGCGCGCCGGTAGAGCCGCAAGCCCGCCTTGAGGTCGGCGGCCTGGGGGCGATGGCCGTCGCCGAAGATCGGCCGGTGGTGGCGCACGCCGTCATAGGTCGCATCCCCGCCCAGCTCGATGGCCAGCGCCCCGGCCATGGCGGCCTCGGTCCAGCCGGCGTTGGGCGAGGCGTGACGATCGGCGTCGCGCCGCATGACTCGCCAGCCCCGGCCGCCGACCAGCACGATCAGCGGACCGGCCAGGCGGGCGGGGATCAGGTTCATCAGGTCGTCGGTGCGCGCGGCGGCCCAGCCGAACAGGCGATAGGGCTCCTCCCGGTGGCCGATCAGGCTGTCGGCGGTGTTGACCGCCTTGTAGACGAACAGGCCCGGCAGGCCGGCCAGCAGGAACCAGAACAGTGGCGCGACCACCCCGTCGGTGAGGCTTTCGGCCAGGCTTTCCAGGGCGGCGGCGGCGACGCCGGAGGCGTCCAGGGCCTGGACGTCACGACCGACGATGCGGGCGACGGCCGTGCGGGCGGCGGGAAGGTCGTCGGCCTCCAGCGCCTTGAGCACCGGCCGCACGTGATCGTAGAGGCTGCGCGCGGCGAGGCCGAGCGAGCCGACGGCGGCGGTGACCAGGAGCCCGGTCCACGAGCCCGCCAGGACGCCCTGCACGGCCCAGCCCAGGAAGCCGGCCAGACCCGCCACGATCGCCAGGGCCAGGACGCCCTTGGCGCGGCGGGCCCGACCCCGGTTCAAGCCGCGTTCGAGCGCGCCGATCAGCCAGCCCGCCCAGGAGATCGGATGCGGCAGCCGCGCGTGCAGGCGGTCGGGATAGCCGGTCGCGCCCTCGATCAGGGCGGCCCCAAGCACGATCCAGGGGTCAGCCGGCACGGCCCACGATCTCGATCAGCACCCCGCCCGCGCCTTCGGTCAGGCGGGCGTCGACGCCATAGGCCCGCGCCAGGACGGCGGGGGACAGGGCCTCGGCCGGGGGGCCGTCCGCCAGGACCGCCCCGTCGGTGAGCACCAGGATGCGGTCGGCCATGCGGGCGGCGAGCGACAGGTCGTGCAGGGTGACGATCACGCCGCGCCCCTGGTCATGGGCCATGGTCGCGAACAGGGCGCAGGCGTCGAGCGCATGGCCCGGATCGAGGCCGGCCAGGGGCTCGTCGGCCAGCAGCCATTGCGGGTCGCCGGCCAGGGCCCGGGCGATCAGCACCCGGCCGCGTTCCCCGCCGGACAGGGTGGTGACGTCGCGATGGGCCAGGGCCTGGACCTCGCAGGCGGCCATGGCCTTGGCGACGGCGGCGCGGTCGTCGTCGCCCAGGCCCCGCGCGCCGATGAAGGGCGTGCGGCCCAGGCCGACCAGGGTCTCGACCTCTATGGCCCAGGCGATCTCCGGGGTCTGGGGGATGAAGCCCAGCCGCTGGGCCCGGGCGCGGGGATCGAGCGCCAGGATCGGCTGGTCGTCGAGGCGGACCTCGCCGACTTCAGGTTCACGCAAGCCCGCCAGGCAGGCCAGCAGGGTCGACTTGCCCGCGCCGTTGGGCCCGAGGATGGCGGTGACCTGGCCGGTGGTGAAGCTGGCGCCGACCCCGGCCAGGACCAGATGGTCGCCGAGCATGACGCCAAGCCCCTCTGCCATGAGCCGGCTCATGCGAGCCTCCGGCGCATGCGCAACAGCAGGGCGAGGAAGAACGGGCCGCCCAGGGCCGCCATGGCGACGCCGAGCTTCACCTCATTGGCGGCGGGGGTGAGTCGCACGGCGATGTCGGCGGCCAGCACCAGGACCGCGCCGCCGAGCGCGCTGGGCAGGAGCAATCCGCCGGGCCGGGCCCCGACCCAGGGCCGCAGCAGGTGGGGCACGATCAGGCCGACGAAGCCGATCACCCCGGTGACCGCGACGCTGGCGCCGGTGGCCAGGGCCACGCCGATCGCCAGGATCCAGCGGATGGCGGTGAGGTTGATCCCCAGGGACCGGGCCCCGGTCTCGCCCAGGGTCAGGGCGTCCAGGGCGCGGGTGGTGAACATCAGGGTGACGCAGCCGATGATCATGAAGGGCGCGGCCAGTTCGACCTCGCCGGCGCTGCGGTCGGCAAGCGAGCCCATGATCCAGTTGACGATCTCGTTCACCGCCCAGGGATTGGGAGCGAGGCTGAGCGCCAGGGCGACCCCGGCCCCGGCCATGGTGTTGAGGATCACCCCGGCGAGGATGAAGGTCACCACGCCGGGTGAGCGACCCGACAGGCCCATCAGCAGCAGGACGGCGGCCAGCGCCCCGGCCATGCCGGCGACGGCGATCACCCAGGGCGCCTGGGCCCCCATGCCGAGATAGAGGGTCAGGACCGCGCCGAGCGCCGCCATCGACGACACCCCCAGCGAGCCAGGATCGGCCAGGGGGTTGCGGGTGTAGCCCTGCATGGCCGCGCCCGACATGCCGAGCGAGGCGCCGACGCCGATGGCCAGCAGGGTGCGCGGCAGGCGCAGGTCGAACAGGATCGGCCAGAGCGGATCGGCCGGCTTGAACCAGACGGCGAAGGGCACCCAGACCCGGCCGGCGGCCATGCTGACCAGGGCCAGGACCAGGCCGGCGGCGACCAGGCCGGCCAGGACCGCGGGGCGCTTGGGGGCGAGGGTCATGTCCGCGCCGCCAGGGCGGCGAGCGCGTCGCGGCGGGCCTGGGCCAGCATGCGGGCGTTGTCGATCAGCACGGGACCGCCACAGAAGGTCAGGTTCTGGGGGAACACCGCGCGATACATGCGGTGGGCGACATGGGCCAGCGCCGGATGGGCCAGGACGCGGTCGGCCCAGGTGGGGGCGCCGGGCTCCAGCTGGCCGGCCAGCAGCACGTCGGGCGGATCGGCGATCAGCTTTTCCAGCGGAATGTTGCTGGTGCGGGTCAGGCCATAGCGGGTGGCGGCGTTCTCGAAACCCGCGCGGCGCATCATCTCGTCCATCAGGGTGCCGCGCGCCGTGGCGAAGCCGCCGGACTGGAAGGTGACGGCGGTCAGGGTCCGGGCGCCCGGCGGCGGCGCGGCCTCCGCCAAGGCCGCGCGGATGCGGGCGACCAGGGCCTGGCCGCGCTCGGGCCGGTTCACGGCGCGGGCCACCTGCATCACCTGGGCGAGGCTTTCCTCGACGGTGTTGGGCAGGCCGAACAGCTCGGTGCGCACCCCCATGCGGGCCAGGGCCGCGCGGGTGGCGGGCGAGGAATGTCGCGCGGTCAGCACCAGGTCGGGGCGCAGGGCCACCACCTCTTCGGCCGTCTCGTGGGTGAAGGGAAAGGTCAGGCCCAGGGCGCCGCTGGAGGTGCTGGACGGGGCGTGGGTGTAGTGGCTGACGGCGGCGATCTGATCACGATCGGCCACCTGGACGAGGATCGCGTCGAGACAGGGATTGAGCGAGACCACCCGACGCGGCCCGCCCGTCGCCGCCAAGGCCGGGCTCGCCGCCAGGCCCAGGGCGAGGACGCCGGCCGCTGTCCTGCGGGTCAGGCCGGCCATCAGAAGTCGAGACCCCGCTGGGCCTTGATCCCCTGGTCGAAGGGATGCTTGACCAGGGTCATCTCGGTGACCAGGTCGGCGATGGCGATCAGCTGCGGCTTGGCGTTGCGGCCGGTGACCAGCACATGCTTGTCGCGGGGCCGCGCCTGGAGGTCGGCGACGATGCGGTCGATGTCGAGATAGTCATAGCGCAGGGCGATGTTGAGCTCGTCCAGCAGCACCAGGTTCAGCGACGGATCGTGCAGCATTTCGAGTGACAGCGCCCAGGCGGCCTCGGCGGCGGCGATGTCCTTGGCGCGGTCCTGAGTATCCCAGGTGAAGCCCTGGCCCATGACCTCCCAGCGCAGCTGGTCGGGGAACTT
Organism: Phenylobacterium aquaticum; assembly: GCF_947378715.1. Taxonomy (GTDB): domain Bacteria; phylum Pseudomonadota; class Alphaproteobacteria; order Caulobacterales; family Caulobacteraceae; genus Phenylobacterium; species Phenylobacterium aquaticum_A. The sequence goes on along the minus strand of NZ_CANCLE010000054.1, from coordinate 6,146 downwards.
ATCGAAGAACTGGCGTTCGCCGGTGATCCACTTGCCCTTGATATATTGGACGATGCCGACCTTGTGGCCCCAGCCGAGCGCGCGGGCGACGGTGCCGAAGGCGGCGGTGGACTTGCCCTTGCCGTCGCCGGTGTTGACCACCAGCAGGCCCGGGGCCTCGTCGGTCTTGTCAGCCATCAGGGCCTCGCGCTCGGCCTTGAGCGCCTGCATGGCGAGGGCGTGGGCGGCGTTCTTTTCGGCTTCGTCGGTCATGGAAGGGTCCTTGGCCTTGAGGTGGGCCGCGGCGGGATGAGCCGCCGCGGCGCGACGCTGATCTAGAAGCTGGCCCGCAGGCCGACATAGGCCGCGCGACCGACGGAGCCATAGTTGCGGGTGGTCTGATAGGCCTCGTCCAGCGCGTTCTCGACCCGACCATAGACCTCGAGCCGATCGTTCAGCGGATAGGAGGCCCGCAGGTCGACCAGGGTGTAGGCCCGGAGCACGAAGCTGTTGGCGGCGTTGTCGAAGCTGTCGCCCGCATAGCGCACCGCGACCGAGGTCGAGAGCTTGTTTCCCCAGACGTGAGCCGCCTGCAGATTGGCCTGGTGCTCGGGCCGCCGCGCCAGCTTCTTGCCGTGATTGGCGCCGGCCGAGCCATTCTCAGTGTCGGTCCAGCTGTAGTTGGCGGTGAGGTCGACGCCGGCCAGGGTGACCGCCCCGGTCAGCTCGACCCCGTGGGCCTTGGCCCGGGCGATGTTGTCATAATAGCCGAAGCGATGGACGCCGGCCTTCGAGCACAGCGGGACGGTCGAGGTCCCGGTGCAGGACACGAAGTCGATCTGGTCGGTGGTGTCGCGCTGGAACCAGGTGGCCGAGACCGTGGCCTTGCCCAGGCGCTGGGTGACGCCGGCGTCCCAGCTGTCGGCCTGTTCCGGGGCGAGGCCCGGGTTCCCGTAGTCGCTGAACAGCTGGTAGAGGCTGGGGGCCTTGAAGCCCTGGCCCCAGCTGGCCCGCAGCACCGTGGCGCCGTCGTTCAACGACCAGGCGGCGGCGAGCTGGCCCAGGGTGTGGTCGCCGAAGGTGTCGTGGCTGTCGTGGCGAACCCCGGCGGTCAGGGTCAGGCCGGGCGCCACCGGACCGATCACCTGAAGATAGAGGCTGTCGATCCCGGCCTTGGCGCGCGCCGGGGTCGGGTTGGCGTTGAAGGCGCTGGGCGAGGCCGTGCGCATATTGGCCTTTTCCGACTCCGCCCCGAAGGTCGCGGTCCAGGCGTCGGTGATCGCGAAGGTCCCCTGATATTCCCAGCGCCGGTTCTCGCCCCGGGCGTCGAAGGTGCGGGAGGTGACCGCCTGGGCGGGATTGAAGTTGTCGCGGTCGGTGGTGGTGGCGCCATAGGCGATGCGGCTCTTCAGCCGCTGGTCGAACAGGGCGAAGTTCAGGCCGGCATAGGCGACCAGCTCCTGGGTCCGGCCGTATTCCGGATCGTCGGCGAAGACATAGGCCGGAGCCGGGAAGCCATCGAAGGCGTTGCGGCCCTTGGACCAGACGGCGCGCAGATCGAGGGAGACGTCATCGGTGATCGCCACGCGGGCGCGACCGGAAAGACCGGTGTTGCGATAGCCGTCCTTCTCCGCGCCCTTGGCGTAGGCGGAGACGCCCGAGGTGGCGAACTGGCTGGCGGCCAGCCGCCAGGTCAGGCGGTCGGTCACGCCGCCGAGGCCGGCCCGCAGATAGCCGGTTCCGAGCGAGCCGCCCTCCGCCGTGACTGAGCCCTGGAACGGCTGGGTCGGCTCGGCGGTGACGATATTGACCACCCCGCCGATGGCCTGGCTGCCCCACAGGGTCGACTGGGCGCCGCGCAGCACCTCGATGCGGGTCACGTCGCCGGCCAGCAGGTTGGCGAAGTTGTAGCCGCTGTCGGTGGAGGAGGGATCGTTGAGCTTGACCCCATCGATCACCACCACGGTCTGGCCGCTCTCCGCGCCGCGAATGCGCAGCGAGGTGGCGCCGCCGACCCCGCCGTTGCGGGCGAAGCTGACGCCGGGCGTTGAGGCCAGGAGATCGGTGATCACCACCGCCTGGGCGGCCTTCAGGTCGCGGTCGGAGATCACCGTCACCGATTGGCCGATATGGTCGGCGGGCTGGGCCGAGCGGGTGGCGGTGACCACCAGTTCGCTGACCGCGGCGGCGTCGCGCCCCGCGACATCGGGGCTGGGCGCAGTCTGGTCATCGGCCCAGGCGGGGGCGGCGGCGCAGAGCGCAATCGTGGCGGCGGTGGAAATCAAGACGGTCTTCAAGCGGGTGTCCCCCAAGCAAGCGTGACGACGAGACCGCGCGAAAACGCGGCCCCAACGGACGTCGCCTCTCGGGACAAACCCGTTCGCTCGGCGCACCCCGGCCGGACGAAGGACGACCGCGTCAGGCAGGTCTCCTGGCTCGCGGGTCATAGCCGGAGCGCGTCGCCTTCCCAGAACCGGACCCTTTCAGGCCGTCGTCCAGTGGCATATGACGCGCGGGCTCGCCGCTTACAGTTGCGGGGGCAGCCCAGGTGTTCCACCTGAGTTCCCTATTAATCCCCTTGCGGGGAACCTGTCGCAGGACCCGCCCTAGGGGGTTCAGGCGGGGCCGTCAATCGCGGAGCTTGCCCGATGAGCCTGACCTTCGTCCTGGGCGGGGCCCGATCGGGCAAGACGCGCCATGCCTTGGCCCAGGCCGATCAGCTGGCGGCCGAGGGCGGCGGACGCAGGGTCCTGCTGGCCACAGCGCAGGCGCTGGATGAGGAAATGGCCGCCCGCATCGCTCGCCACCAGGCCGAGCGCGGACCCGACTGGACCACCCTGGAAATTCCGCTGGCCCTGCCCCAGGCCGTGGCCGGCCTGCAGCCCAGGGATGTGGCGGTGATCGACTGCCTGACCCTGTGGCTGTCCAACCTGATGCACGCTGAGGCCGAGATCGCGGAGGAGACCGAGGCCCTGGTCGCGGCCCTGCACGCCTCGCCGGCCGACGCGGTGATCCTGATCTCCAACGAGGTGGGCCAGGGTATCGTGCCCGACAACGCCCTGGCCCGGCGGTTCCGCGACGAGGCCGGGTGGATGCATCAGGCGATCGCCGGCGCGGTGGACCGGATGGTGGTGGTTCAGGCCGGTCTGCCGCTGGTGCTCAAGGGTTAGGGCGCGGTCGGGCGGGCGATTTCTCCGCCGGGACGACGGCGATGTGGTACACTGCTGCTTCGACGTGTTCCGGCGCGGCGAGCGGCGTGATCGGCCCTGCCCCGCAGGACTGCGCGCCCCCCGGAAAGGGGTCCGATGACCACCACAATCGATGACCGCCGCCAGGAAATCCTGGCGCTAGAACCCCGTCTGCTGGAAGCCGCCCAAGCCCTGACCGGGGACGCCCAGCGGGCCAAGACCCTGGTGGCCCAGACCCTGAAGATCGCCCAGGCCCAGGACTATGGGGCGGCCGAGACCTCCGGCGCCCAGGTCTGGGTGTTCCGTCTGCTGCGCCAAAGGCTGCATTCGGTGGAGCGCGACCGCGACGTCCGCCGCCACCGCAGCGCCGCCGTCACCGAGCTGGGCCACATCCAGAAGCGCGGCGAGCTGGCCCAGGCTTCCGAGCCCCAGGCCCCGTCGGCCGACATCCTGTAGAAGCTTCGCCGGCGCATGACGCCGGCCCGATTGTCTGAAAGGACACGCCATGGCCAAGGGCCAGAAGAAGAGCAACAAGGAAACCCGCAAGCCCAAGGCCGACAAGCCCAAGGCCGCCGCCAACACCGGCTCCATCTTCCTGACCCCGCCTCCGGCGGTGAAGAAGAAATAGTCCCCATGGCCATGGAGACCGTCCACCTGGTGCAGGCCTATATCGCCGGCCGGGGCCAGGCGCTCAAGGCCGAGCCGGCCTTCGCCTGCAAGACTGCGGAAGACGCGCGGCGCAAGGCCGAGCGACTGTCGGACCTGCGGCTTGGCGTGGTGGCCTTCTCGGCCTCGGCTGACACCGAGATGGGCGACTATGACGAGAACCCGGTGATCCTGTTCAAGTCCGGCCGCCTGCCCCCGCCCTTCGACGAGCTCTAGACCTAGCCCGGGTCGGGGCCGTCCCAGTCCTCGGCGCCGTCGAAACTGGCGGCGGCGGCCTCGACGTCGGAGATGGTGACGGAGATCTCATAGCCGTCGGCCAGGCGAAGCTCGGTCTCCGGGGCCGCCAGGGCCTCGCCCTCGGGAACCTCGATCGCCAGCAGGGTCGAGAAGTCGCCTTCCAGATTGCCGCTGACCACCCGCCCGGAGCCGCGACGATAGACGTCCAGCTCATAGGCCACCGGAAGCTCGCCGCCCGACCAGATCAGCTGGCCGTCGCCGCGCAGGGCGCCCAGCAGCTTGAGCCGCGCGGCGTTGCGCGAGCGCGGACCGGAACCCCAGGGGGAGCGCTGCGATGTCTTGGCCGCCGGCGCCTGCGCCGTAGGGGCCTGGGACGGCTCAGCGTCCGGCGAGGTTCCGCCCATGTGGTGGCTTTCAGGAGCGGGTGCGAAGACCCGCGGCGCGCGTCGGTTCGCATCCTTCCCGGCGTTTCGCCGGTTTCCAAGTCGGACACTATAGCACGGAACCCGGGCTTCGGGGCGGCTATCGGCTGATCGCCTGCCGCGATGGACCGGTGCGGAAATCGCCTTGAATTTACTCGCGAAAGCCCGGGAGCGACCCGATCGATGCGGCAGCTAATCGCGTCTGGATGGAATTTCGCTTGGCTTTGAGCCAAATTCGTGGAATGCTGGCAACGTCGAATATCGTTTTGGTTCGGTTGCTCTCCCTGCTCATTCTTCGGATCGAGCTCCCGAGTCTACCACGATCCTCTCCGAAAATTTGATCACGCGTCCTCTCTTGGGACTGCGCGAACACATGCACCTGAAAGGTGACACAAAATGGCTACCGGTACCGTGAAGTGGTTCAACCCCACCAAGGGCTTCGGCTTCATCCAACCTGACGCGGGCGGAGCGGACGTGTTTGTCCACATCTCGGCCGTCGAACGTTCGAGCCTGGGCTCGATCCACGAAGGTCAAAAGCTCTCTTACGAGCTCGAGCGCGATCAGCGCAGCGGCAAAATGTCCGCCGCCCAGCTGCAAGCCGCTTAAGTCTAAACGGCTATTAGGGGGCCGGCCCACCAGGCCGGCGGGACGGGGCGCATCGCTCCGTCCACCCCGTCGGCCGCAGACCAAGATACACACATGACGACTCAGACTGTTGAACGCGCTTACGCCCTGGCCCGGTCCGGCCAGTATGGCGACCTGAACAAGCTGAAGGACCGGCTGAAGGCTGACGGCTGCCGGGCGGTTGACGCCCTGTTGGCGCCCCGCTCCATTCGCGGGCACCTTGAGGCTATCTGCGCGGCCACTTTCAAGCCCGTCCCTACGGAATGACGGCGCCAGCCCGGCGCGCACCCCAGAAGGCTACATGAATCAAACTCTGAACACCGGTTTCGCCGAACGGCTCAAGACCGCCGCGGAGGCCAAGAAGGCCCTGCTCGCGAAGTTCCAACCCAAGCCGACCGTCGTCGACCCGGAATTCACCGCCCGCGCCGAACGGCGCGCCGCGGAGCTCGAAAAGGTTCGCTCCGACCGTCTTGAGGCGCGCGCCGCCGCCAAGCAGGCCGCCGCCGACGCCGTCGAGGCCGCCCGTCTCGCGCACGAAGCCACGGCCGAGGCCGAGCTGGAAGCCAAGCGCGGCGAACGCAAGGAACGCAAGGCGCTGACCAAGGCCGAGCAGAAGGCCAAGCGCGACCAGCGCTACGCCGCCCGCAAGGCCCGTCAATAGACCCCTCCTCCGCCCCTCAAGGCGAGACGAGATCCGAGGCCGCGGCGATTTCGCCCGCGGCCTCTTCCATGTCCGGAGCCCGGGCAGACGAGACTATTTGGTCTTGCGCACCGCCACGCCCATCACCTCGAAATGGGCGTCGCCCAAGAGGTGGCCGGCGCCGATGAAGGCGCGGGTGGGCATGGGGCCGGTGAAATAGCTGCGATAGACCTCGTTGAAGGCGGCGTAGTCGCCCAGGTCGGCCGCGAAGATCTGCACCCAGACCAGGTCGTTCATCGTCAGGCCGCCGGCCTCGACCTCGCCCTTGAGGTTGTTCATCACCCGCGTGGCGGCGTCGGCGGCCGTGCCGCCCAGCTTGGCCCCGCCATC
>NZ_CANCLE010000053.1 GCF_947378715.1 Phenylobacterium aquaticum | reverse complement strand
CGGCGCCAGACGGTGCAGTTCGAGTTCAAGAGCCCGCCGCGCTCGGGCGAGGACGTGATCAGCCTGCGCGACGTCCACAAGGGCTATGGCGCGCAGCGGATCTATGACGGCTTCGATTTCCTGGTGCGCCGCAAGGAACGCTGGTGCGTGCTGGGCGCCAATGGGGCCGGCAAGTCGACGCTGTTGAAGCTGGTGGCCGGCGACGCCGCGCCCGACCAGGGCGTGGTCAGCATCGGGGCCAGCGTCAGGATGGGCTATTTCGCCCAGCACGCCATGGACCTGCTGGAGGGCGAGGAGACGATCTTCGAGTCCCTGGAGCGCTCCTTTCCCCAGGCCGGTCAGGGCGTGCTGCGCAACCTGGCGGGATGCTTCGGCTTCTCAGGCGACGATGTGGAAAAGCCCTGCCGCGTCCTGTCCGGCGGCGAGAAGGCGCGGCTGGTCATGGCCAAGATGCTGTTCGATCCGCCGAACCTGCTGGTGCTCGACGAGCCGACCAACCACCTCGACATGGCCACCAAGGAGATGCTGGTCACAGCCCTGGCGGACTTCGAGGGCACCATGCTCTTCGTCTCCCACGACCGCCATTTCCTGGCCGCCCTGTCGAACCGCGTGCTGGAGCTGACGCCTGAGGGCGTCCACCAGTATGGCGGCGGCTATCTGGAATATGTCGCCCGCACCGGCCAGGAAGCGCCAGGGCTGCACCCGGGCGGGTAGCGGCGTCAGCGCCTCCGACCCGCCGGGACTCACGCTTCAGATTTCGGCCCCTAGTGGCCGCCGCGCTTCTTCGCGTCGGCGGCGCGGGAGGCCATGTTCAGGCCCTCGACCAGGCCGGAGAAGGCCATGGCGGCGTAGATATAGCCCTTGGGCACATGCACCCCGAAGCCGTCGGCGATCAGGGTCGCGCCGATCATCAACAGGAAGCCGAGCGCCAGCATCACCACGCTGGGATTGTTGTTGATGAAATTGGCCAGGGGGTCGGAGGCCACCAGCATCAGGCCGACGGCGACGATCACCGCCACCATCATGATCGGCAGGTGGTCGGTCATGCCCACGGCGGTCAGGATGGAATCGACCGAGAAGACGATGTCGAGCAGCAGGATCTGCACGATGGCCGCGCCGAAGTTCAGGGCCACCGGGGCCTTCTTGTCCAACAGGTCGTCGCTGGCGTGGGTGTCGACGGAATGGTGGATCTCATTGGTCGCCTTCCAGACCAGGAACAGGCCGCCGGCGATCAGCACCAGGTCGCGCCAGGAGAAGGCCAGTTCAAAGGCCGGGTGGCCGTTCTCGCCGATCGGTCCCTTCCAGGGCAGCTCGAACACCGGGTGGGTCAGGCCGGCCAGGAAGGCCAGGGTGGAGAGCAGGCCGAGCCGCAGGACCAGGGCCAGGCTGATGCCGATGCGCCGGGCCCGGGTGCGGTTCTCCGGCGGCAGCTTGTTGGTCAGGATCGAGATGAAGACCAGGTTGTCGACGCCGAGCACCACCTCCATGACGATCAGGGTGATCAGCGCCGCCCAGGCGGCGGGATCGGAGATCAGGGCCATAAGGCTCGGCATGGGGGTCCTCAGACGGTGTCGTGAACCCTCATATGTAGCGCAAGAGGTCGCCGCCACCAGTCGCTAACCGGACGGTGAGAGTTCTGGGTGATGGTGCGCAGGAGAGCGGGCGCCTGGCGCCGGAACCGGATGCGCACGGCGATGACCGACGGCCAGAACATCAAGCCCCTGACCTCCCTGCGGTTCTTCGCGGCCATCTGGGTGGTGCTGTTCCACTATTGGCCGAACCTGGCCGGGGCGGCGGCGCATGGCGAGCCGGGCTTTGTCGCCAAGGGCTATCTGGGGGTGGAGCTGTTCTTCATCCTGTCGGGCTTCATCCTGTCCCATGTCTATCGGACCAGCGTCGAGACCGGCCGGTTCCGCTATGGGGCGTTCCTGTGGGCGCGGCTGGCCCGGGTCTATCCGCTGCATCTGGCCACCCTGGCGGCCATGGGGCTGATGGCCGGCGCCGCCGGCCTCGCCGGGATCGCCGTCGATCCCAACATCATGTCCTGGTCGAGCCTGCCGGCCAATCTGACCCTGACCCAGGCCTGGGGCTTCGCGCCCGTGGCCGGCTGGAACCATCCCTCCTGGTCGATCTCGGCGGAGTGGTTCGCCTATCTGAGCTTCCCGGCCTTCGCCTGGGCGGCCCTGAAGCTGAAGGACCGGCCGCTCGCCGCCGTCGGCCTGGCCATGGGCTTCATCGTCGTCCTCTATGCCAGCTTCCAGGCCCTGGCGGGTTTCCCCCTGACCTTGGCGACCATCCGCTGGGGCGCGCTGAGAATCGTTCCGTGCTTCGCCTATGGCTGCGCCCTGCATGCCCTGTGGCGGGCCCGGCCGGCGGAGAATCAGACCCAGGCCCTGCTGGGCGCCGCATTTTCAGGCGCCGGGGTGCTCGTGGCCGCCGCAGCCGGGGCCTCGGATGCCGCGATTGTCATCGGCCTGGGCGGGGTGATCTTCTTCTTGGCGCGTCTGGCCCAAACCGGCTCGGATCTTTTGAGCGCCCGACCCTTGGTCTACCTCGGTGAGATTAGCTACTCGGTCTATATGATCTGCATCCCCTGGAAGATTGTATTCCCGAATCTTGTCATCAGGGTCGCGCAGCTTAACAGCAAGGAACTTCCCTTGGGGTTGTGGTTAGTTTTCTTGATTTCGGTGGTTCCTCTGGCCGCGATCTCTTATCATCTGATCGAGAAGCCGGCCCGGGAGCGCATGAAGCTCATCGCGGAATCGTGGGTGACTCGGCGACCTTCGGCCGCAAGGGCATAAATCCGCTTTTCATTCGCCCACGGGATGAGTATCCCTAACGCCAGTTCGCGTGGGGAGTTCCTCTAACATGCTGAAACGGACGAGGACCCTGTTGGGTTCCCTTGCCGCCATAGCGGTTATGACACTGACGCCCCTGTCGGGAGCGGTCGCCGACACCTATTGGCAGTGCGTGCCCTTCGCGCGCCTGATGTCCGGCATCCAGATCTTCGGCGACGCCTACACCTGGTGGAAGCAGGCCGCCGGTCACTATGACACCGGCTTCGCGCCCAAGGCCGGCGCGGTGCTCTGCTTCAAGCCCACCGGCAAGATGACCCTCGGCCACGTGGCCGTGGTCACCCAGGTGCTCACCGACCGGGTGATCCAGATCACCCACGCCAACTGGTCGCGCATCGGCGGGACCCGCGGGCAGATCGAGAAGGACGTCACCGTCATCGACGTCTCGCCCATGGGCGACTGGTCGACGGTCAAGGTCTGGTACGATCCGGTTCGCGATCTCGGCTCGACCACCTATCCGACCTACGGCTTCATCTATCAGGACGCCAATGCGACGCGGATGGCCAATTCCGGCTTCAACGCCGCCGGCAACGCCGCCATCGCCATGGCCCAGAGCGCAGCCACCCAGGTGGTGTCCACCGTGCGTCCCGGCGCCGGTCCCATGGCCATGCTGAGCCAGGCGGCCGATTCCACCGACCGGATCGCGGCCCTGATCCAGGCGGCCCTGTCCCAGCCGGCCAACGACCAGCACTGATCGACGCTTCGCGTTGACCTGCGGCCCGACCCCTCGCATGAGGGAGCGCGGAGACATTCATGCTGCATCTGTTGCGCCAGGGCGCCTCGCGCCTCGAAACCATCGCGGTCGCGCCGGACTGGGCGCCCCCCGCCGACGCCCTGTGGATCGACCTGGAGTCGCCCTCCCGCGAGGAAGAGCTGGCGGTCGAGCAGGCGCTGGGCCTCGACCTGCCGACCCGCGAGGAAATGGCTCAGATCGAGCCCTCCAGCCGGCTCTACCAGGAGGGCGGGGCGACCTTCCTCACCGCCTCGCTGCTGGCCCGCAGCGATGGCGAGCATCCCGCCGCCACGCCGGTCACCTTCGTCCTGACCGGCGAGCTGCTGGTCACGATCCGCTATGACCATCTGAAGGCCTTCGAGGCCTTCGCCCAGTCCGCCCTCCAGAACGGCAAGCCGACCTGTGGCGGCGAGGCCCTGATGGGCCTGCTGGAAGCGGTGGTCGAGCGCCTGGCCTCGGTGCTGGAGCGCGGCTCGGCGCGGGTGCAGGCCTCGTCCAACGCCATCTTCGACCGGCCGCGCGGCGCGGCCTTCGAGCCGCTGCTGACCGGCCTGTCGCGCACCCAGTCGATCACCGCCATGGCCCAGATCAGCCTGATCAGCCTGGGGCGGCTGGCCAGCTTCGCCATGCTGGCCGATGAGATCGGCGAGGCGCCGGCCCGCAAGGCCCACCTGCATTCCATCCAGCACGACGTGCAGTCGCTCACCGAGCACTCCGGCCATCTCGGCACCCACATCTCGTTCCTGCTGGATGCAGCGCTGGGCCTGATCAACATCGAGCAGAACAACATCATGAAGGTGTTCTCGCTGGCGACGGTGATCCTGATGCCGCCGACCCTGGTGGGGGCGATCTACGGCATGAACTTCGTCCACATGCCGGAGCTGTCCTGGAAGCTCGGCTATCCCATGGCGCTGGGGCTGATGGTGGTGTCGGGCCTGGGGCCGGCCCTGTGGTTCAAGCGGCGCGGCTGGTTCTGAGCGCCGCACTCTCCTGACGCGGGCAAAATCCGGCCTGCGACCGGACGTCGCAATTCTTCCTTAAGCGCGTTGGGGGAACCTGTTCGGCATTGGATATCTCCCCGCATGTCGTCCTCTGCCGCCCGCCTCTTCCGCACGCTTGAGACCGACGCCCTGCGGGCGATCGTGGAGGCCCACCGTCGCTATCTGGCGGGCCGCAGCGGGGGGCGTCGCGCCCAGCTGTCCTATGTGGACCTCACCAATCGGCAGCTGGATGGGGTCGACCTGCGCGAGGCCGACTTCTCGGGCGCCCGGCTGAACGAGGCCTCCCTGCGGGGCGCCGACCTGGCCCGCGCCACCTTCTTCGGCGCCGACCTGCGCGACACCGACCTGCGCGAGGCCAATCTGCACCAGGCCGATCTGCGCGGCGTCTGCCTGCGCGGCTCCAACCTGACCAACGCCAATCTCGAGGCCTGCGACCTGCGCGAGGGGCTGATCGCCCTGCAGGATCGGGTCGACGGGTTCCAGGTGCTGTCGCATGACGCCAAGGCCCATGAGAGCCAGATCGCCGTGGTGGCCGGCGCCCGGATGGTCAATATCCAGACCATGGGCGGTCCCAAGCCCGCCGACCTCTCCGACGCCAATCTGTCCGGGGCGCGGCTGGGCGGGGCCCGGCTGATCAGCGCCCTGCTGGACGGCGCCGACCTGACCGGCGCGGCGGTGGGCGGGGCCGACTTCTCGGGCGCCTCCCTGAAGCGGGCGATCCTGGTCAAGGTCGATCTCGGCTTCGCCAATCTGCAGGGCGCCGACACCACGGGCGTGCTGCGCGCGCCGCCCCGGGCGATCTTCGTCGACGACCGGCCCCTGCCCGACGTGCTGGCCGAGCACGAGGCCTATTGCGACAGCGGGGGCGCCAAGGGGAAGATCGGCAGGCTGCCCGACGTCGATTTCCGGGTCCTGGGCCAGCTGCGTCGCCGTCGGCTGACCGGCCTGGTCGCGCCCGGCGCGGTGTTCTTCGGCATGGACCTGTCCGGCGCCCAGCTGCAGGGCGCCGACCTCAATGGCGCCGACCTGCGCGGGGTCAATCTCAAGGGCGCGGACCTGCGCGGGGCCAAGCTCATCGAGGCCGACCTCAGCCGCGCCAATCTCAGCGAGGCCAGGCTCGGCCCGCTGGCCATCGGCGAAGGCCGGCTGGTGCGCACCGACCTCTCCCGGTCCAAGCTGCGCCAGACCGATCTCACCGGCGCCCACGCCCAGAGGGTGCGGTTCCTGGGCGCCGACATGTACGGCGTCAAGCTGCGCGGCTGCGACCTGAAGGGCGCCGAGCTGGAGGTCTAAATAGCTGTTCCCCGCTGGGGGAGCTGCCGCGCAGCGGCTGAGGGGGCCGACCCGAAGGGGCGGACAAAGGCGACGGTCGGATCCGCTGCTATCGCAGCGGCCCCCTCCGGCCCTCCGGGCCACCTCTCCCAAGCCGCGCTGCGCGCTGGGGGAGGAGCTTCGCCCTCACATCTCGTGGCGCAGGGGCTGCAGGTCCTGGAAGACCGGATCGCGCTTCTCGGCCTTGGCCTTGAAGGCCTCGCCCATGTGCGGGCCCGCGAACATGCCGGTCTGCCAGACGGCGATATAGTCCAGCCCGTCCTTGATGGTGTGGTCGCGGGCGTAGTTGATCATCACCTTGGAGCCGGTGACGGCCAGCGGCGCCTTGCCGGCGATCTCACGGGCGGTGGCCAGCGCATGGGCCACGCACTCCTCGTGGGTCGCCAGCACCTCGTTGACCCAGCCGATCTCCTTGGCCTTCAGCGCCGGCATGCGGCGGCCCGTATAGGCCATCTCGCGGACCCAGCCCTCGGGGATGATCTTGCACAGGCGCGGGAAGGTGCCGACGTCGGCGGTCATGCCGATATTGATCTCCTGGATGCAGAAGAAGGCGTCGGCCGAGGCGTAGCGGATGTCGCAGGCGCTGGTCATGTCGACGGCGCCGCCGATGCAGCCGCCCTGGATCGCGGCGATCACCGGCACGCGGGCCTCGTCCAGGCAGCCGAAGCAGTTCTGCAGCCACAATATGTGGTGGCGCTGGGCCTCGGCGTTGAGCCAGCGGTCGGTCGTCTGGTGGGTGGAGGTCGAGCCGCCGCCACCAAACACCGCCAGGTCCATGCCGGCGCAGAAGTGCTTGCCGGTCGAGGAGATGACGATGGCCCGGGCCCGGGCGTTGTCGTCGATGTCCTTCACGATGGCCGGCAGTTCGTTCCAGAACTCGCGGATCATCGAGTTCATGGCCTCGGGACGCTTGAGCTGGATGTGGGCCACCCCGTCCTCGATCGTGACGTTGAAGCAGGTCCAGGTCGTGTCGGCGGCGCTCATGGCGGTCTCTCCCCTATGGTTTGAGGGGCATTCTCCGCCGGTGACGGGGGGAAAGGGAAGGGGGCTTGGCCGCCCCTACCGATAGCGCATCTTGCCCAGGGCCCGGGCGACCTCGCCCATGACGTCGTGGGTGGAGAGGCCGGCCTTCCACTTTTCGAAGGCCATGACGTTGTCGATGCGGGCGTCGAGGAAGGCCTCGGCCTCGGCGGGGCTGGCGTGCAGGCGAAGCGCCAGGGCGCCGGCTAGGATGCCGGAGAGGATGGCGCGCTTGGAATAGTGGTTCTCATCCGTCGCGATATCGCCAGCCCAGCGCCACAGGCCGTCGGCGCTATCCCACAGGAGCGACAGGGCGAGCGGCAGGTTCAGCGGCAGGGACAGATAGCCGCTCCAGCGCCGGGTGGCCGCCTCGTCAGCGCAGGCGGCGTCGAGGCGGGCCAGGACGGCGCGGCGGATGCGCTCGCGGATCTTCAAGCCCGCCGGATCGGGCAGGGCGGCGAGGGCGGCGGCGTCATGGCGGCGCGACAGCAGGGCGGCGAGGTCGCGGGGCCCGTGGGGCAGCAGAAGCTCGGTCTCGGGGCCTGAGAGGCCCGCCGCACGGCCGGCGGCCCGGGTCATGGGCCAGGTCCAACCCTGGGCCGGCGCCAGTCCCAGGGCCTGGTCCAGGACCTGCTGCTCGGTCTCGCCGGCCCAATCGGGTCGGGAAGCGGCCTGGGCGGGACGGTCGGGGGCGAGGGCGTCGGTCATGAAGCCCATATTAGAACGGCTTAAGCCGTCTGTCCGCCGTGGACATGGGCTTAAGCATCTGCTATCTCGCCGCGCTCAAACCCGGCAGGGCGACCTGCGGGTTATTCGCAATTATACAGACTATTGTCCGTTCGCCGCCGCCCCACAAAGGTAGGCCGAGCGGGAACGGGTGACAGGAGAGAGACCTCTGGTTCAGATTTTCGTCCGCGACAACAACGTCGATCAGGCCCTCAAGGCGCTGAAGAAGAAGATGCAGCGTGAGGGCTCGTTCCGCGAGATGAAGCGGCACGTGCATTACGAAAAGCCGTCGGAAAAGCGCGCCCGTCAAAAGGCCGAAGCTGTCCGTCGCGCCCGCAAGCTGGCCCGCAAGCGCGCCCAGCGTGAAGGCCTGATCGCCGCGCCGAAGAAGCCCGCGCGCTGATCCTCAGGCTTTCGAGACCAAGTTCGGAAAGGCCGCGCGGACATCGCGCGGCCTTTTTGCTATGGTCTGAAGACTGAACTTTTCCCCGCCGCGGCGCCGCGATTTCACGTCGCGCGGCATGGGCCTTGCTGGTGGACCTTCGCCGACCCACCTATCTGAGTCTTCGGCGGACATTTCCGAGACGGTTTGAACGATCATGAACCTGCGTAATCTTGCTATCTGGGGCGTCGTCGTCGTCGTCCTGATCGGCCTGTACAGCATGATGGCCGGGGGCACGCGCACAGCGAACCTCAGCGAGATCACCTATTCCCAGCTGCTCAACAAGGTGGGCGCGGGCGACGTGAAGAAGGCCGAGATCTCCGGATCGCGGGTCGTGGTCACGGATGGCGCCGGCAAGACCTTTGGCACGGTGACCCCCAACAACCAGGATGACCTGGTCAAGCGGCTGGAAAGCCAGGGCGCGGACATCAACGTCAAGCAGCCCGGCGGTTTCACCCTGGTGGGCTTCATCGTCCAGTCCCTGCCGATCCTGCTGCTGATCGGGGTGTGGATCTTCTTCATGCGCCAGATGCAGGGCGGCGCCCGGGGCGCCATGGGCTTTGGCAAGTCCAAGGCCCGCATGCTCACCGAGAACAAGAACCGAGTGACCTTTGACGACGTGGCCGGCGTCGATGAGGCCAAGGAAGAGCTGACCGAGATCGTCGACTTCCTGAAAGACCCGCAGAAATACCAGCGCCTGGGCGGCAAGATCCCCAAGGGCGCCCTGATGGTCGGGCCCCCCGGCACCGGCAAGACCCTGCTGGGCCGCGCCGTGGCCGGCGAGGCCGGTGTGCCGTTCTTCTACATCTCGGGCTCCGACTTCGTGGAGATGTTCGTCGGCGTCGGCGCCAGCCGTGTGCGCGACATGTTCGAACAGGCCAAGAAGAACAGCCCCTGCATCATCTTCATCGACGAGATCGACGCGGTCGGCCGCCATCGCGGCGCCGGCCTGGGCGGCGGCAATGACGAGCGCGAGCAGACCCTGAACCAGCTGCTGGTCGAGATGGACGGTTTCGATCCCAATGAGGCGATCATCGTCATCGCCTCGACCAACCGTCCCGACGTGCTCGACCCGGCCCTGCTGCGTCCCGGCCGTTTCGACCGTCAGGTCGTGGTGCCGAATCCCGACGTGGGCGGCCGCGAGCGCATCCTGCGCGTCCACATGAAGAATGTGCCCCTGGCTTCGGACGTCGACGTGCGCACCATCGCGCGCGGCACCCCGGGCTTCTCGGGCGCCGACCTGGCCAATCTGGTCAATGAGGCGGCCCTGACCGCGGCCCGCAAGAACCGTCGCATGGTCCTGCACCGCGACTTCGAGGAAGCCAAGGACCGGGTCATGATGGGCGCCGAGCGCAAGTCCATGGCCATGAGCGAGGACGAGAAGCGCCTGACCGCCTATCACGAGGGCGGCCACGCCCTGGTGGCCCTGAACGTTCCCGCCACCGATCCGGTGCACAAGGCCACGATCATCCCGCGTGGCCGCGCGCTGGGCATGGTCATGCAGCTGCCCGAGCGGGACCAGCTGTCGATGTCCTACGAGCAGATGACGTCGCGCCTGACCATTCTGATGGGCGGCCGCATGGCCGAGGAGATCATCTTCGGCAAGGAGAAGATCACCTCCGGCGCCTCCTCCGACATCGACCAGGCGACCAAGCTGGCCCGGGCCATGGTCACCAAGTGGGGCTTCTCCGACAAGCTGGGCGTGGTGTCCTACGGCGAGAACCAGGACGAGGTGTTCCTGGGCCACTCGGTCTCGCGCACCCAGAGCGTCTCGGAAGAGACCTCCAAGCTGATCGACGCCGAGGTCAAGGCCCTGGTCCAGACCGGCTTCGATGAGGCCCGTCGAATCCTGACCACCAAGCTGGATGACCTGCACACGCTCGCCAAGGCGCTGCTCGAATATGAGACCCTGACCGGCGACGAGATCATCAATGTCATCAAGGGCGTCGCCCCGAACCGCGCCGACCCTGAGGCCAAGCTGCCCATCGGCCCCTCGGTGGCGGTGCCGATCTCGCCGCGCGCCGACCCCGAACCGGCCTGACGCCTCAGGCCAGAGCGGCGGTTCTAGACCAGTTCCTTCTCGAGGATCTGGATCGCGCGCTCCACCACCAGGCGGTGCCAGGTGGTGAGGTCGGTACGTTCGAGCTTGGCCTTGGCCGCGGCGGCTGCAGCCTCGCCGTGTCGGCGACGCAGGACCTGCGCCTCATCCAGCGCTTCGCGCTTGAGACGTTCGTGGCGGCGGAGCAGGCGAAGAGGATTTAACACCGCAGAGGGCTCCCGGACGGTTTCGCGTAGCATCGGTTCGTGACCGCGAGAAGGCGCGCCGCCGTCAAGTTGGTGACAGTCCTGGTCCTTGCCGCGTAGCTGAGCGTTACCCGAAGTGGGGCGCCCGTCTAGGGTGCGATTTCAGAAAGCTGTCGAGTGGGTTTCATGACTGAACGCACCCCCGTCCGGGTGATGGGCATCCTCAACGCCACACCCGACAGCTTCTCGGATGGCGGCCGGTTCCTGGACCCTGCCGCTGCCCTGGCCCAGGCTAGGCGAATGGTCGCCCAGGGGGCCGATATCCTCGACATCGGCGGGGAATCCACCCGCCCGGGCGCGGCGCCGGTGGAGGCCGAGGCGGAGATCGCCAGGGTTGCGCCCCTGATCGCCGCGATCCACGCCGAAAGCCCGGTGACGCTCAGCATCGACACCATGAAGCCCCAGGTGGCCCGCGCCGCGATCGCCGCCGGCGCGGAGATCTGGAACGATGTCACCGCCCTGACCTGGGCGCCGGAGGCGGCGGATGTCGCCGCCGAACTGGGATGCCAGGTGGTGCTGATGCACATGCGGGGCGAGCCGCGCACCATGCAGGCCGCGCCGGTCTACCAGGACGCGGTCGGCGAAGTGGAGGCCTTCCTGGTCGCGCGGGCCGAGGCGGCCATGACCGCCGGCGTGGCGCGGGCGCGCATCTGGCTCGATCCTGGCATCGGGTTCGGCAAGACCCTGGCGCACAACCTGACCCTGCTGGCCCATCTGGACCGGCTGGTCGCCCTGGGCTTTCCGGTGCTGCTGGGGGCCAGCCGCAAGAGCTTCCTCAAGGCGTTGGATCCCCGCGCCGCGTCGGCCGCCGATCGCCTGGGCGGGTCGCTGGCTGCAGCCCTGGCGGGCGCCCAGGCCGGCGTCGCCGCCGTGCGGGTGCATGACGTGGTCGAGACCGTCCAGGCCCTGGCCCTCGCCCGGGCCCTGGCGCAGGCCCGTTGATCAGCCGCGGCCGATGAACGGCATCTTGGTGGCCATCACCGTCATGAACTGCACATTGGCCGCCAGCGGCAGGCCGGCCATGTAGACGATCGCATCGGCCACGGCCTGGACGTCCATCACCGGTTCTGCGGCCATGGTCCCATCAGCCTGGGGCACGCCCTGGCTCATCCTCTGGGTCATCTCGGTGGCGGCGTTGCCAATGTCGATCTGGCCGCAGGCGATGTCATGGACCCGGCCGTCCAGGGACAGGGACCGGGTCAGGCCGGTGATGGCGTGCTTGGTCGCGGTGTAGGCCGCCGAGCGCGGGCGGGGCGCGTGGGCCGAGATCGAGCCATTGTTGATGATCCGCCCGCCCTTGGGATCCTGGGCCTTCATGATCCGGAACGCGGCCTGGGCGCAGAGGAAGGCGCCGGTGAGGTTCACATCCACCACCCGGCGCCAGGCGGCGAGATCCAGGTCCTCGAAGGGCACGGGCGGGGCGCCGGTCCCGGCGTTGTTGAACACCAGGTCGAGCCGGCCGAACCGGGCCTCGGTCGCCGCGAAGACCGCCCTGACCGCCTCCGGGTCGGCGACGTCCCCGGGAAAGGGAACCAGGCGGTCGGGGTCCGTCGCCGCCGTCGCCGCCAGGGCCTCGGCGCGCCGCCCGACCAGGGCCACACGCCATCCGGCCTTGGCGAGCGCCTGGGCGCTGGCGCGACCGATGCCGGAGCCCGCGCCGGTGACGAGGGCGATCTTGTCTGTGCCGTTCATGGGCGGAGGCTATCAGCCCCACCGGGCCTCAGGCCAGCCCGGCCTTGACCCTCGGATGATCCTTCCAGGCCGGCAGGGTGGCCATATAGGCCAGGGTCGCGGCCTCGGCGGCGGCCCGTTCGCCGCCCCGTTCGCGCAGCTGCCAGTCGACCATGCGGCCGAAGCGGGTGTCGAAGTCCTGCAGGGCGCCGCTCGCGTCGACGCAATAGGCGCAATAGCGGCCGGTCTCGATCGGCATGCCGCAGCTTTCGCAAGTGTGGGTCATGGGGTCTGCTCCTTCAGAAGGGTGTTGAGGCGGTCCATCAGGCGGGTGAGGTCGGCGCGCTCGGCCGGGGTCAGGCCCTCGGCGGCGCGGGCCAGGCGGGGCTCGTCCAGCACTTGCAGGGCTTCGGCCAGGTCGTCGCGGCCCTCGGCCGTGAGCCAGATCAGGGAGCGTCGGGCGTCGGCCGGGTCGGGTTCGCGGGCCAGCAGGGCCTTGGCGACCAGGTGCTCGACCATCTCGCTGGTGGTCGACTGGGCGCGGCCCATGTGGCGGGCGAGCTCGGTCAGGCCCATGGGCCCGGCCTCAGCCAGATGCAAAAGGAAGGCGGTGGTCTCGGCCGTCAGCCGCTCGCGCTTGTCGCGCACCCGGCGCACGGCGCGCAGATAGAGGTCGCGATAGGCCTGTTCGAACCGGCGGGCGAAGGTCGAGGTCTCCATGGCCGCCATGCTGAAGGCGGTGGAAAGCTTCGTAAATCCCGATGCATTTCGCATCGCGCCGGGCTATCGGCGGATATGAGCCATTTTCCAGCCCCCTTCCTCGGGCGCGTCCTGATTCTCGCGGGCTCCGACTCCGGTGGCGGGGCGGGAATCCAGGCCGATATCAAGACCGTGACGGCGCTGGGCGGCTATGCGGCCACGGCGATCACGGCGGTGACGGTGCAGAACAGCCTGGGCGTCACCGGCGTCCATCCGATCCCGGTCGATATCGTCGAGGCCCAGGCCCGCGCCGTGCTGGACGATATCGGCGCCGACGCCATCAAGACCGGCATGCTGGGCGATGTCGCCATGGTCGAGGCCGTGGCCCGCATCCTGGACACCTCCCCCGCGCGTGCGGTGATCGACCCGGTGATGGTGGCCAAGGGCGGGGCCTCGCTGCTGGACGCGGGCGCCGTGGGCGCGGTGAAGGCCCTGTTGATCCCGCGCGCGGCGCTGCTGACCCCCAACGCCCCGGAGGCCGCCGCCCTGACCGGCCGGGCGGTGGAGACCACGGACGACCTGCGCCGGGCCGGCGAGGCGCTGCTGGCGCTGGGCGCGCGGGCGGTGCTGATGAAGGGCGGCCACGTGGCCGGTGCTGCGGTGGTCGATGTGCTGATGACCCAGGGCGGCGAGACCAGGTTCGAGGGCGCGCGGATCGACAGCCGCCACACCCATGGCACGGGCTGCACCCTGGCCTCGGCCTGCGCGGCGGGCCTGGCCCAGGGCCTGACCCTGGAGGCGGCGGTCGCCCGGGCCTGGGCCTATGTCGGCGAGGCCCTGCGCCAGGCCCCGGGCTTCGGGGCCGGCCACGGGCCGCTGGATCACGGCTGGCCGCTGAGGGGCAAGGCATGAGGCTGGAACGACGGCTGGAAGATATTCTGCGCGCGGCGCCCAGCCTGATGCAGGTGATGGAGACCGCCCGGGCCTTGGACCTGCCCGACTGGCTGATCTTCTCCGGCGCCATCTATCAGCGGGCCCTGAACCACCTGACCGGCCGCGATCCCGACTATGGGATCAAGGACTATGACCTCGGCTATCACGACGGCTCGGACGTCTCCTATGAGGCGGAGGATCGGGTCATCCAGCGGGTGGCCGCCGCCTTCGCGCCGCCGTTGCGCGAGATGGTCGAGGTGCGCAACCAGGCCCGGGTGCATCTGTGGTTCGAGGCCAAGTTCGGCGAGCCCTATGAGCCCCTGGCCGACAGCGCCGAGGCCCTGACCCGCTTCACCAGCCCGACCTTCGGGGTGGGCGCGCGGCTGGAGGCCGACGGCCGGATGCGCATCGTCGCGCCGTTCGGGCTGGAGGACATCTTCGCCCTGCGCCTGCGGCCCAACCCGACCCGCAAGACCTCAGGCTTCCTGCGCACCGCCCTGGCGGCCCAGGCCCGCTGGCCGGAACTGACGATCCTCGAGGGTTAGCCGGCGGGGACGCTGAGCGACGCGCCCCCGCCGGCCGGGATCTTAGTGGCGCCAGCCGCCGCGGTCGTCGCCGCGATCGCCGTAGCCATAGCCATATTCATTGTCGTGGCGCTCGAAGCGCAGGCGGGCCGAGACGGCGTCGAAGCGGCGGTCGAGGTCGGCCTGTTCCCAGCGGGTCACCACGCCGTCGGCGCGATAGCGATAGGCCATGCGCTCGGCGTAGCGCAGCTGGTCGCGGAGCATGCGGGCCTCGCGCCAGCTCAGCTGGCCGCTGCGGACGCCCATATTGATGCGGGCCTCAAGGTTGTCGCCGCGCATGATCGGGCGATCGCCGCCGCCGCCGCGACCATAGTCGGGACCGCCGCCATAGCCGGGGCCGGCGCCATAGCCACCCGGGGCGGGGCCGGGACCCGGGCCGTGATCCCAGGACTGGGCGGCGGCGGGGGTGACCGCGGCGGCCAGAGCGGTGGCCGCAATGAGCGAGAGCAGAACCTTTTTCATCTCGATCTCCTTGGATCTCTGAGCCGTCCGGTTGGACGACGTTGAGCGGAGATTGCGACCCGGCGCCTGACGCTGACCTGAGCCGTTCGTTGTCTGAGGTTCAGGTTTGGCCGTCAGGCCGCAGCGGTGACGGCCGGGTTCTGGGCGGCGTCGGTCAGGGCGCGGCTGATCGCTTCATAGAGCTTGGCGATCTCGATCGGCTTGGCGACATGGCCGTCCATGCCGGCGGCCAGATATTCCTGCACCTGGTGGGACAGGGCGTTGGCGGTCAGGGCCACGATCGGCGTGCGGCGGCGGCCGGCTTCCAGCTCGGCGGCGCGGATGGCGCGGGCGGAATCGATGCCGTCCATCACCGGCATCTGGATATCCATCAGGATCAGGTCATAGGCCCCGTCGCGCCAGGCCTCGAAGGCCGCCTGGCCGTCGGGGACGATGTCGACCTCCAGGCCCAGCGAGCCCATGACGGCGGCCAGCACCTGCTGGTTGGTGGGGTTGTCCTCGGCGGCGAGCAGGCGCAGGGCGCCTTCCGGCGCCTCTTCCTGGGGGATCGCCGCAGAGCTGGAGACGGCGGCGGCCTCGCCGCGCTCCAGGGGCAGTTCGATGCGGAAGGTCGAGCCCCGGCCCTCGACGCTTTCCACCTGGATCACGCCGCCCATCATCTGGGTCAGCTCGCGGCAGATGGCCAGGCCCAGGCCCGTGCCGCCGAACCGGCGGGTCGCGGAATTGTCGGCCTGGACGAACTTCTCGAACAGATGGAGCTGCTTTTCGGCCGCGATGCCGACCCCGGTGTCGCGCACGGTCAGGCGCAGGGCGTCAGTCTCCGGCGCGGCGTCGAACACCGCGCTGACCGCGCCGGCCTGGGTGAACTTCACGGCGTTGGACAGCAGATTGCCCACCACCTGGCGTAGACGGTCGGCGTCGCCGCGCCAGGCGCCGAGGGCCTGGTCGGTGAACTGGACCTGGAAGTCGAGGCCCTTCTGCTCGGCCAGCAGCTTGAAGCTGTCGGCCGTCGGGCCGAGCGCGGCCTGCAGATCGAAGTCATCGACCAGCAGGGTGAGCTTGCCGGCCTCGATCTTGGAGAGGTCGAGCACGTCGTTCAGCACCGCCAGCAACAGGCTGCCGGACTGGCGGATCACGTCCAGCCGGTCGCGCTGCACCGGGGCGAGCTCGCCCATGGACATGACCTCGGCCATGGCCAGCACGCCGTTCAGCGGCGTGCGGATCTCGTGGCTCATATTGGCCAGGAACTGGGACTTCAGCACATTGGCGGCGTTGGCGGCGTCGCGGGCCTCGGTCAGGTCGACCAGGCTGGCCTTCAGGGCGCGGTCGCGCTCTCCCAGCCGGCAGAGCAGATGGTTGAAGCTGTCGGTGAGGCTGCGGAACAGGGCGTCCTGGGCCTCGACGACGACCGGCTGAAACTCGCCGCCCGCCGCCACTTCGCCCATGGCTTCGGACAGGCGCTGCACCGGGGCGATGATCCGGTGGGCGAGGCCGCGCCCCAGGAACAGGGCCACGCCGACGCCGGCGAAGAACAGGGCGCCGGTCAGGGCGATGAATTGCGGCGCCATGGCGCTGAAGCTGGGCGCGCGCGCCGTCAGCACCAGCTCGCCGACCCGCAGGCCCTTCAAGGTCACCTCGGTGTGGATGACGTCCAGTTCGCGCGGCGTGTCGCCAGGGCGACGATAGGCGGCCAGGATCCGGCCGTTGGCGTCGATCAGCTGGGCGTCGGTCACCCGCTCGGCCTTGACCAGGGCGGCCAGGGCGGGGGCGGCGGCGGCGGCGTCATGGGCCGCCAGATCATTGGCCACGGCGGCGGCGGTGATCTCGGAGAGCGCCACCTGAGCGGAGTGACTCTGCTCGCGGGCCACCGCCCATTGCTGCAGCATGAAGGTCGCGCAGGCGGCGGCGAGCACGACCAGCGCGGTGATCAGGGCGGCGCCCGCCACGCGAGCATGGAACGAGGCCGTATGCGGCGCGGCGGTCGTTCTGAGCTGTTGGGTCATAGCGCTCAAGTTCCGGACGAAGCTGGGATTTAGCCCAATACTCCTAACGCTTCGCTTCCGTGGATCGCCTCAGGGATGAATGATGATCGCCTTTTGAGCGAAACCGTGTCGTCTTCGCCACGCGCAACTTGCGCGCGCAGATGTCGCGGTTAACGACTCGTTAATTGCCTGGACCGCTCTTAACCTCTGGTTTACCTTTTCCCTCGTGAGTTCATTCACAGGTGGAGGGGTGTCCCCGATGGAAAAGGCGTTTGTTGCGCAACGCGTGGCGACCAAGCTGTTCACGACCGAAGCGGCCGTGGATCAGGCGATGGTTGAGGCCACCGAGCTGATGGCCGATCTTCTGAAGGCCCGTAAGGATGTGAACGCCCCGATGGTGTTCGCTGACGACGTTCAGGTGAAGCTGATGGACGCCATTCGCGCCCTCAGCGAAGCGCGCACCGCCATGGTCGGCGTGCACAGCCAGCTCGGCGAAGCCAAGCTGCGCCTCGGCATCCGCACCAAGATGGCGGGCGAGCTGGAAAAGTTCCTGCTCAACGCGCCGCAGACCACCACGATGCGGGACGTCGGCTAAAACCCGACCGGACCCAAAGCGGGTTGCAATAGTTTAACTGGTTTGGCGCCCCTAATGCGAGTTAGGGGCGCTTTCCATGACCGGCTGGTACTTTCACCACTTTCTCTTGCTCTGCATCGCAGGCGTCGCGCTGTTCGCCTGGATGAAGGGCGGATGGCCCGAGCGCTTTGGCGCGGGCTCGAACCTGCTGGTCGCCCTGCTGGTGTTCATCCTGCAGCGCTGGGTCCCCGCCACCGACCTCGCCCCGGGCCTGCTGTTCCTGGACGGCTTCCTGGGGCTGGTGTTCCTGGGCCTGGCGATCCGCTTCACCAGCCTGTGGCTGGGCGGCGCCATGCTGCTCCAGGCGGTGCAGTTCTCGCTCCACGCCTTCTATTATGTGACCGGGCGGGAGTTCGACATGCTCTTCAAGATCGTCAACAATCTGGTCAGCTGGGGCGTGCTGGCGGTGATCCTGGCCGGGGTGGTCGTGACCTGGCGCGGGATCGGCCGCCGCGAGATCTAGCTCAGACCGCCGCCGGGGATTTCGGCCTCGGCTGCAGGGTGGCCAGCGCCACCCCGCCGAGGATCAGGGCCAGGGCCGCGAAGGCCGTCCAGCCGGGCTGCTCGTCCAGGAACAGCATGCCCACCCCGGTCGCCCAGAGCGGCGCCACATAGACCGCCATCGAGGTGAACAGGGTGCCGCGACGCTGGATCAGATAGACCCAGCCGATGGTGGCGAGCGCCGTCGGGAAGGTCCCGTGCAGCACCACGGCCAGGGCCGCGCCAAACGGCGGCCAGCTGAGCGGCGCACCTGCGGCCACCGCGATCACGGTGGCGAACACCGCCCCGGCCAGGCACATCATCCAGGCCCCCACCGCCGGCGAGACGGCCGGGGTCTGCTTGGTGACGATGTTGGAGACCGCATAGAGCGCGGCGGCGGCCAGGGCCATCAGCAGACCCGAGGCCTCCAGGCTCATGCCGCCGGTGAGCTTGGGGCCCACCAGCACCAGCAGACCCAGAAAGCCCAGCCCGACCCCGGCGCTCTTGCGGGCGTTCATCTGCTCGCCGGCCACCAGGACATGGGCCATGACCGCCGTGAAGATCGGGGTCGCGCCATTGCACATGGAGTTGAGCGCCGATGGAATCCGGGCGGCGGCGAGCGCGAACAGGGCGAAGGGCGCGGCCATGCCGACCAGGCCGTTGACCAGATAGAACCGCCAGGCCCGGTGGCTGGGATGCGGCAGGGGCTCGCGACGGATCAACAGCACCAGGCCCAGGACCGTGACGGCGACCCACAGCCGGATCGCCGTGCTCCACAGCGGGGCGATATGGGCCACGGCGATTTTCAGCAGGGCGAAGGCCGAGCCCCAGGTGACGACCAGGGCGGCGAGCACAAGCCAGTCGGTCGGACGCGGGCGGGTCATTCTCGGGCTCTGGCTCCAGTGCGGAAACAGGCTGAACCACGGCTGGCGCGCCGCGCCAACCCCCGTGACGTGCGCCTGCGATCAATTGCCCGCCGGGTCGCCGCCGGAAAAGTTTCACTTGCGTCCTGGGCGAATCCGGAGTTTTTCGCCGGCGGGCCACGCCCCCCCAACGGGGCGCTGCTCATCTGTAAGGATGGGAGACATCGCTATGACGACCTTGCCAACGCCGGCCATGCGCCCGGCGCGCCCCGAATTTTCCTCCGGCCCCTGCGCCAAGCGGCCCGGATGGAACCCCCAGGTTCTCCAGAACGCCGTCCTCGGACGCTCGCACCGCTCCAAGCTGGGCAAGGCGCGCATTCAGGAAGCGATCACCCGCACCCGCGAGGTGCTGGAGGTTCCCGACGACTTCCTGATCGGCATCACCCCCGGCTCCGACACCGGCGCCGTCGAGATGGCCCTGTGGTCGATGCTGGGTCCCAAGCCGATCCAGATGCTGGCCTTCGAAAGCTTCGGCAAGGATTGGGTCACCGACGTGGTCAAGCAGCTGAAGCTGCCGGCCGAGGTGCTCGACGCCCCCTATGGCGAGTTGCCCGACCTGACCAAGGTCCGCCCTGACGCCGACCTGATCTTCACCTGGAACGGCACCACCTCGGGCGTCCGCGTCCCCAACGCCGATTTCATCTCCGCCGACCGCGAAGGCATCACCATCTGTGACGCCACCTCGGCGGCCTT
This sequence comes from Phenylobacterium aquaticum, assembly GCF_947378715.1. Classification (GTDB taxonomy): domain Bacteria; phylum Pseudomonadota; class Alphaproteobacteria; order Caulobacterales; family Caulobacteraceae; genus Phenylobacterium; species Phenylobacterium aquaticum_A. Next base: position 3,872 of record NZ_CANCLE010000053.1, on the reverse strand, counting down.
CGCGCAAGCTCTCGACTGGGCCAAGCTCGATGTGGTGACCTTCTCCTGGCAGAAGGCGCTTGGCGGCGAGGCCGCCCATGGCGTGCTGATCCTGTCGCCCCGCGCCGTCGCCCGGCTGGAGAGCCACACCCCGGCCTGGCCGATGCCCAAGCTGTTCCGGATGACCAAGTCCGGAAAGGTCAGCCTCGACATCTTCGAAGGCGCCACCATCAACACCCCCTCCATGCTCTGTGTGGAAGACGCGGTGGACGCGCTGAAGTGGGCGGCCTCGATCGGCGGCCTGGCCGAGATGCAGCGCCGCGCCGACGCCAATCTGGGCGCCCTGGCCGAGTGGGTCGCCAAGACCGGCTGGGTCGAGTTCCTGGCCGCCGATCCGGCCTGCCGCTCCAACACCTCGGTGTGCCTGAAGGTGGTCGACCCGCGGGTCACCGGCCTCTCCGACGACGCCCAGGCCGACTTCGCCAAGAAGCTGGCCTCGGCGCTCGAGAAGGAGGGCGTGGCCCTCGACGTCGGCGGCTATCGCGACGCCCCTCCCGGTCTGCGGATCTGGTGTGGCGCCACGGTGGAGACCTCGGATCTCGAGGCCCTGACCCCCTGGCTCGACTGGGCCTTCGCCACCACGGCCGCCGCGCTTCAGCCGGCCTGACGCCCTTGGCCCTCCCCCCTTGCGGGGGAGGGTTGGGAGGGGGGTGAAACACCGCCTCTCCCCGCTTGCACCCCCACCCCAACCCCTCCCCGCAAGGGGGAGGGGCTTATGAGCGGAACTCACCCATGCCCCGCGTACTCATCGCTGACAAACTCTCCCCCGCCGCCATCGACATCTTCAAGCAGCGCGGCGTCGACGCCGACGTGAAGACCGGCCTGACCAAGGACGAGCTGCTCAAGATCATCGGCGACTATGACGGCCTGGCCGTCCGCTCGGCCACCAAGGCCGACAAGGATGTGCTGGCCGCCGCCGCCAACCTCAAGGTCATCGGCCGGGCCGGCATCGGCGTCGACAATGTCGACATCCCCGCCGCCACCTCGCGCGGGATCGTGGTGATGAACACCCCGTTCGGCAATTCGATCACCACCGCCGAGCACGCCATCGCCATGATGTTCGCCCTGGCCCGCCAGCTGCCCGCCGCCGACGTGTCGACCCAGGCCGGCAAGTGGGAGAAGAACCGCTTCATGGGCGTGGAGCTCTACGCCAAGACGCTGGGCCTGATCGGGGCCGGCAATATCGGCTCCATCGTCGCCGACCGCGCCAACGGCCTGAAGATGAAGGTCGTGGCCTATGACCCCTTCCTGTCGGCCGAGCGCGCCGTGGAGATCGGGGTCGAGAAGGTCGATCTGGACGACCTGCTGGCCCGGGCCGATGTCATCACCCTGCACACGCCCTTGACCGACAAGACCCGCAACATCCTGTCGGCCGAGAACCTGGCCAAGACCAAGAAGGGCGTGCTGATCATCAACTGCGCCCGGGGCGGGCTGGTGGACGAAGCCGCCCTGCGCAAGGGGCTGGACGACGGCCATATCGGCGGCGCGGGCTTCGACGTGTTCGTGGAAGAGCCGGCCAAGGACAATGTGCTGTTCGGGGCCGAGAACTTCATCGCCACCCCGCACCTGGGCGCCTCGACCGTCGAGGCCCAGGAGAACGTGGCCCTGCAGGTCGCCGAGCAGATGAGCGACTATCTGCTGACCGGCGCGGTGACCAATGCGCTGAACAGCCCCTCGGTCACCGCCGACGAGGCGCCGAAGCTGAAGCCCTTCGTGGCCCTGGCCGAGCGGCTCGGGGCCTTCGCCGGCCAGATGGTCGATGTCGAGGTCAAGGCCGTCGACATCGCCTATGAGGGCGAGGTCGCCAAGCTGAACACCCGGCCGCTCACGGCGGCGGCCCTGGCCGGCGTCATGCGGCCCATGCTGGCGGAGATCAACATGGTCTCGGCCCCGGCCGTGGCCAAGGAGCGCGGCATCACCGTCTCCGAATCCAAGCAGGACGACAGCCCCATCTATGAAAGCCTGGTGCGGATCACCGTCACCACGGCCATGGGCAAGCGCAGCTTCGCCGGTTCGGTCATGGCCGGCACGCCGCGCATCATCGAGGTCAAGGGCATGGACCTGGACGCCCCGTTCGGGACCGTCATGCTCTATGTGAACAATCTCGATAAGCCCGGTTTCATCGGCTCGCTGGGCGCGCTGCTGGCCGACGCCCAGGTCAATATCGCCACCTTCAACCTCGGCCGCGTCTCGGCCGGCGAGGACGCCATCGCCCTGGTCGGCGTCGACCAGGACCCGACCGACGCCCTGGTCACCCGCATCCGCGCCCTGCCCCACGTCAAGGAAGCGCGCACCCTGCGCTTCTGAATTCGCTGAGCCGACCTGACGCCTGAAACCCCGTCGCTCCGACCGGAGCGGCGGGGTTTTTCGTTTGGGTGGCTTGCCTTGCGGCGATAAGTGATCAATGTTTACTTATCTTGATCCTGATCAAGGAAGGCCGAACGCGGGGCCTCAAAACTTCGCGACGAGGAAAAACCAGGAAGCCGCCATGAGCACCGAGACCAAAGTCCGTGAGCCGACCCGCTCGCCCGCCAAGACCGAGCACTTCGACGTCCTGATCGTCGGCGCGGGCATTTCCGGCGTCGGCGGCGCCTATCACCTGCAGCAGCAATGCCCGGACAAGAGCTTCGTGGTGCTGGAGCAGCTGGACAATTTCGGCGGCACCTGGTGGTCGCACCGCTATCCCGGCATCCGCTCCGACAGCGACCTCTACACCTTCGGCTACCGCTTCAAGCCCTGGACCAGCGCGCCGATCGCCAGCGCCGAGGAGATCTTGAAGTACATGGGCGAGGTGATCGAAGAGAACGATCTGTCGCGCCACATCCGCTACAGCCACACCATCACCCACGCCGAATGGTCGAGCAAAGACAACCTCTGGACCCTGGAGGCGGTCCGCAAGGACACCGGCGAGACCGTCCATTTCACCGCCGGCTTCCTGTGGATGTGCCAGGGCTATTACCGCCAGCAGAAGGGCTACACGCCGCAATGGGAGGGCATGGCCGACTTCAAGGGCCAGATCGTCCATCCGCAGGAATGGCCGGAGGACCTGGCCTATAAGGGCAAGAAGGTCATCGTCATCGGCTCGGGCGCGACCGCCGCGACCCTGGTCCCGGCCATCGCCGGCGATGTCGACCACGTCACCCTGCTGCAGCGCTCGCCGACCTATTTCGTGCCGGGCAAGAACGCCGATGAGCTGGCCGACACCCTGCGCCAGCTGCAGATCGACGAGACCTGGGTGCATGAGATCGTCCGCCGTAAGCGATTGTTCGACCAGGACGCCTTCACCAAGCTGGCGGTCGAGCATCCCGACGCGGTCCGGGCCGAGCTGCTGGCCGGGGTCCGCGCCTTCCTGCCGGAAGACATGGTCGAGAAGCACTTCAGCCCCAGCTATCGGCCCTGGCGCCAGCGCATCGCCTTCGTGCCGGATGGCGACCTGTTCCAGGGCGTGATCGCCGGCAAGGCCTCGGTGGTCACCGACGAGATCGTCCGCTTCACCCCGAAGGGCATTCTGCTGAAGTCGGGCCAGGAGCTGGAGGCCGACATCATCGTCTCGGCCACCGGCTTCAACCTCAATGTGCTGGGCGACATCGACTTCGTGGTCGACGGCAAGCCTTTGGTGTTCGGCGACACCGTCACCTATCGCGGCATGATGTTCACCGGCGTGCCCAACATGGTCTGGGTGTTCGGCTATTTCCGCGCCAGCTGGACCCTGCGCGCCGACCTGATCGGCGACTTCGTCTGCCGGATGCTCAAGCACATGGCCGGCAAGGGCGCCAAGAAGGTCGAGGTCGCCCTGCGGCCGCAGGACAAGGACATGCCGCTGTCCACCTGGA
>NZ_CANCLE010000052.1 GCF_947378715.1 Phenylobacterium aquaticum | reverse complement strand
GACCCCGGCTGTCGATCACCACCGCGCGATAGCCGGCCAGGGCCTCGATCTGCCAGCCCCAGTTGCCGGCATGACCCATGCCGCCATGCAGCAGGATGACCGCCGGCCCCTCGCCGAACGACGCCCACCAGATCCGCGCGCCGTCATGGCTCACATGGCCGGCGGCGTCGGGCGCGGGCAGGGCCTTGGCCCCCTCGGCGGCGAACACCGCCAGGTCATCGTCTTGGAAATCCATGGCGGCCTCTGTGATCCAGGACTCAGCGTATCACCCCAGCCTGGGCCGTCACCCCGCGCTCAGCACCGCCTTCACCGTCGCCGCCAGGTCCTGGGGCGCCGCGCACAGGGTAGTGGCGTCCGCCAGTTCTGCGGCGTCGCCATAGCCCCACAGAACGCCGACGGTCGACATCCCATGGCCCGCGCCGGCCCGCACATCCTCCGCGCGGTCGCCGATCATCACGCATCGATCAGGGGTGAGGCCGTAGTCTCCGATCATCCAGGCCATCAAGGTGGCCTTGTCATCCAGCGCCCCGGCCGGATCGGCGCCATGGACGCCGGCGAACAGGGCCGTGAGCCCGTGACGGTCAATCATGTCGCGGGCGAAGGCGGTCATCTTCGAGGTGCAGACATAGAGCGGGCCCAATGTGGCGAGGGCCTCCAGGGCCGCCGCGATCCCGTCGAACGGCCGTGCCGCCGCGACGCCCTCGACGGCGTAGAGCGTGCGGTAGAGGGCGATGCAGTCCTCCACTCGGTCCGGCCCGCCCAGCAACCGTGTGAAGGAAGGCCGCAGGGGTGGCCCGATCATCCACCGCATGTCTTCGTCCGGCGGACAGGTCACCCCCATGGCCGTCACTGCGGCTCGCGCGCAGGCCAGGATGCCGGGTGCGGAGTCCAGCAGGGTTCCATCGAGATCGAGGAGGAGGGCGGCGGTCATGCTGAGCGCATTCTCTTGATGGGCGTCAAAATGGAAGACACAATCTAAGGGCGCGACTGGGAGGTGGTGATGAATACAGAATCGGGCGTGGAAACCGTCTGCAGGGTCTGCCGGGAGCCCATTAAGCCCGGCGCGGAGAAGTGTATCCACTGCAGCTCCAGCCAAGGGTGGCAGCGTCACCTCGGGCTGACGTCATCCGTTCTCGCCCTGCTGATCGCTCTCATCAGCGTCAGCCAGTCAGCCGCGCCCGTGCTGGTGCGCGTGTATCAGGGCGATCGGTCGCATATAGCGCTGAACTTGTTGAAGGCCGACGGTCACACGCTCAGATTTGTCGTGTCGAACACAGGAAATCGCCCGGGGTCGATCGCCTTTGGCTCCATGGTCCTGAAGGCGGCTGGCGACGAGTATTCATTTCCCCTGGAAGGGGACAGCGCTGTGGGTCTGATCCAGGGCGGCGCCATGAGCGAGATCAAGCTCAATCTGGACGCCACATTCGATGGGCAACTGGCGAGCGTCGCCGATGAGGTGGATGGCACCACCCACCGCCCGGCCAATGAGATCGTCGTGCATCGGGCCATGCCTGCCATGATCCTGGTCGACGCGATCGAGTTCAGCGGCGAGCACACTCGCTTCCGTTGGCCGGTCGACGTGTTGTGTGGCACGGAGTGTCATCTGTCGACGTGGCAGACCAAGCCGGTCGCGAAACAACCCGCAGCCGGATAGGGCCTAACCGGCCTCCGCCAGCCGCGCCCTGCGCCGGGCAACCCCATCCAGCCAGGCCCGCACCGGGCGGTCATAGAACACCGTCGCCGCCCAACTGGCCGCCAGGACGATCGCCAGGGCGGCGAGGCCAAAGGCGAACTGGGTGTCAGGCTTCAGGAGACCCAGCACGGTTCCCCATCCCCCCAGCAGTACATAGAGCGGATAGTGCAGCACATAGGCCGGGTAGGAGAGGTCGCCCATCAGCCGCAAGGCCTGCGTCTCAGCCGGGCGGCTCTCCGTCAGGCTGCCCGAGATCACCAGGGCCGGGAACACCAGGCCCACGCAGATCAGGTCGAAGGGCGCGTTGGCCCAGCCGATATTGGGCACATTGAGGACGGCGACCAGCAGCAGGGCCTGAACCCAGAAGGGGGCTTTCAGTCGGGCAAGCGACGCGAAGTCCCGGAAGCGGTGCAACAGAACCCCGGCCAGGAAGGGGAAGGTCACTCGCACGAAACCGATCCAGAACTCGGCGGCCACGTCGCCGGCGTCGATCCCGCCATTGGTTGCGGCCAGCAGCACCAGGGCCGCGAAGCCCGCCGCCGCCAGGGCGGCCAACCGGCCAGGGGTCAGCCAGCGGAAAATCGCCACATAGACCAGGTTGATCGCCAATTCGAAGAACAGCGACCACATCGGCGGATCCAGGGGAAACGCGCTGGCCCCCTCGAAACGGCTGTGCAGGGCGGGCAGGACGAAGGTCGCGCGCCCGAACAGGTTGGCGACTTCCCAGACCCCCAGGACGCCGACGCCGAGATTGAGCGCGATCAGCCGCCAGAGCGCGCCGATCGCCGCGCCCAGGATCAGCATCGGATAAAGCCTGAGCACCCGCGCGCGCATGAAGGCCGCGACGCCCATGCCGCCGGCGAGCTTGCCGTCATAGGCGTTGGCGATGACGAAGCCGCTGAGCATGAAGAAGAAATCGACGGCGAGGAAGCCGTGGCCCAGGGCGCCGTCCAGCCCGAACCAGACGTGGCGATGCATCAGCACCACGCACAGGGCCGCCACGCCGCGCAGGCCGTCGAGGGCGGGATAGTAGCGGGACTTGGGCATGGTCTCCGGGGAAGGCGTCGTGAGCCCCCTACCTATCGCGCCTCAGGCATAGGCGTAAGGCCCACCCTTTTGCAGGGCGCGCTGATAGGCCGGCCGCGCATGGATCTTCTGCAGGAAGGCGGCGAGCTTCGGCCGACCCTTGGTGGCGTCGGCGCGGTCGGCCGCGGCCTCGATCGGGAAGCTCATCATCACGTCGGCGGCGGAGAACTCCGGGCCGGCGAACCATTCGGACTTGGTGAGTTCGCCCTCCCAATAGTCGAAGTGAGCCTTCAGCTGTGGATCTACGAAGCCTGTCTGGGCCGCGCCCATGATCGCCCTGGCGATCGGGCGGATCAGGGCCGGGGCGCGGGCGGGCAGGGCGGTGAACACCAGCTTCATTAGCAGCGGCGGCATGGCCGAGCCCTCGGCGTAGTGCAGCCAGTAGATCCAGCGCAGGCGCTCCGGCGTGCCCGGCGGCGGGATCATCTTGCCGTCGCCATAGCGGGTGACCAGGTACTCGACGATCGCGCCGGTCTCGGCCAGTGAGCCGCCATCGACGGTGATCACCGGCGACTTGCCGAGCGGATGGATGGCGCGCAGGTCCGCCGGCGCCTGCATGGTCTTGGCGTCGCGCTGGTAGTGTTTGATCTCGTAGGGCTCGCCCAGCTCCTCAAGCAGCCAGAGCACCCGCTGCGAACGGGAATTGTTCAGGTGATGAACCGTCAGCATGGCGCGGGCGCCCTCCGGCTATGGTTTGGCTCTCAAGCCATAGCCGGGCGCTCGACCTTGGGGAATCGGAAACCCGATTGCGTGCGATCTATTTTCCGTTGAAGGCGGCGACCCGCTTCTGCAGGAAGGCCAGGACGCCTTCGCGACTGTCGGCGCTGCGACCGGCGTGCTTCTGAGCCATGCGCTCGGCGTGGAGCTGTTCCTCATAGGCTGCGTCCAGGCTCTCCCAGACCAGCTTGCGGATCGAGCCCAGGGCCCAGGGGCCGTCGGCCAGGTTGCGGGCCAGCTCCATGGCGGTGGTCATGAGGTCGGCGTCGGGTACGACGCGGTTGACCAGGCCCCAGGTCTCGGCGGTCTTGGCCGGGACCTTCTCGCCCAGCAGCATCATCTCCATGGCCCGGGCCTTGCCGATCAGGCGCGGCAGCAGATAGGTCGAGCCGCCATCCGGCACCAGGCCGATGCGGCGGAAGGCCTGCAGGAAATAGGCGCTTTCGGCGGCCACGATGATGTCGCCCATCAAGGCCAGCGAACAGCCGACGCCGGCCGCCACGCCATTGATCGCGGTGACGATCGGCACGGGATAGTTCTTCAGCGACACCACGAAGGGGTTGTAGACGGTCTCCAGCGCCGATCCGCTGTCGGGGCCTTCCGGATCGGGGGCCGCCGCCTGGGGCCCGCCCCGGCCGGAGAGATTGGCGCCGGAGCAGAAGCCGCGACCCTCACCCGTCAGCACCACGCAGCGGACGCCGGCGTCGGGCTTGGCGAAGGCGTCGAACGCCGAGCGCAGATCATCCATCAGGTCCAGGCCGGCGGCGTTCAGGGTCGCCGGGTCGGACAGGGTGATGACGCCGATGCCATCGGCGACCGAGGTCTTGATCTTGGAATAGGCCACTAGCGTCCTCCCGCTCTGATTTGCCGGGAACTAAGACGCAATGTCCCGGCGTCAGGCTAGTGGAAAGATCGCCGGCGGCTCACGCGGCGGCGGTGGTCACGGTCTCGGCGCAGGTGACGCGGTTGCGGCCGCCGCGCTTGGCCGCATAGAGCGCCCGGTCGGCGCGCTCCATGAAGGCGTGAGGCGTCTCGCCGGGCATGCGCTCGGCCAGGCCTGCGGAGACGGTGATGGCGCCCAGGTCCTCGTCGGTCGAGCGACGCTTCAGGATGCGCGAGGAGACTTCCTCGCGGATCTCTTCAAGGGCGGCGATGGCGGTCTTGGCGCCCTCGCGCGGGAAGATCAGGGCGAATTCCTCGCCGCCATAGCGGGCGGCGAAGCGCGGTGGGGCGCCTCGGCCGCCGATCACGCTGGCCACATAGCGCAGCACCTGATCGCCGGTCTGGTGGCCCCAGGTGTCGTTGAAGCTCTTGAAGTGGTCGATATCGATGACGGCCAGGGCCAGAGCCTCGCCACGGATATCGGCCTCCTCGCAAGCGCGGTCGAATTCTTCGTCGAAGGCCTTGCGGTTCGACAGGCTGGTCAGAGCGTCGGTGGTGGCGTCGCGGCGCACCTGTTCCAGGTGCTCGCGCAGGCGGGCGACCTCGGCGGTGGATTCCGACAGCCGCTTTTCCAACGACTTGTTCTCGCGCTGCACCTGCTTGGTGGCGGTGGCCAGGGTGCCGATCATCGCCTTGACGTCGCTGGTGTCGCGATCGCCAGTCAGGGACTTCGACGCGCTGGCCAGGGTCTGGCCATAGGCTTCGCTGGATTTCTGGGCCGACTGGATGGCGCGGGAGACGGCGGCCAGTTCCTTGGTCAGGGCGTCGCCGGTGTCGCGGATCTGTTCGTTCAGCTTGGCCTTGGGCAGATAGACGGCGGCCAGTTCATCGGCGATGCCGTCCGTGAAGGCCTCGCCCGACGAGATGATGCGGCCAAGCTCCAGAGCGAGCGGCCCGGTCGGGTCGGCCAGGGAGTGAAGCCAGAGTTCGTAATTGACCGGGGTCGGCCAGACCTGAAGCTTCTCCATGGTCTGCAGAGCCTTGCGGGCGATGCCGTAGGCTTCAGGTCCACGAAGCTTCATTTCCACGTCGCCGGCCATCGTCTCTCTCATATCCGCAGATCCCGAGCGGTGCGCGGAGTTCGTCGCGCACCCTCGGAGCTTGGCCTGGGACAGTAAGCCGCATAGCCAAACGACCGGTTAAAGAGACGGGGCTTCGACCCGGAAAATACCCAAGCTGGGGCGCATCAGGCCTTGTCGGCCGGACGGCTTGGCCGGCGCATCAGGAAGGCCGGGGTGTCGGAGCCAAAGCCTACGACGCCGCTGCGATCCTCGCGGTCCTCGCGATCCTCATGGCGTCCACGATCGCGGTCGCGGCCGCCCCGGGGCGACGACGAGCGACCAGACGCCGCATGACGCTCGGGCTGAACCGGGCGCTCGGGCAGGGGACGGTCCGGGCGAGGCGCGCGGGCGGGGCGTTCGGCCGCCTCGACGGGCGCCTCGACGCGAGCGGCTTCGGCCTGAGGCGCCTCGGCGCGCGGCGCTTCTGAACGGGAGGTCTCGGAGCGACGGCGCGGCGCGCGGGCAGGGCGTTCGCGGGGCTGCTCGGAAGCGGCGTCCTCGGGTGCGCTGGCGACGACGGCGTCCTCGACGGGCGGGCGTTCGCTGCGGGCCTCACGGATCGGGCGGTCTCCGCCACGGCCACGGCTGCGGCCGCCGGAGCGGTCACCGCCCCGTTCACGGCCGCCCTTGCGGTCGTCACGGCGCTCGTCCTTGATCGAGGCGAAATCAACGCCCTCCAGCACGACCTCTTGCGGGGTCGAACCGATCAGCTTGATCACCTTGTCGATGTTCTTCGCATCGGCCGGGGTGACGATCATGTAGGTCTTGCCGAGCTTGCCGGCCCGGCCGGTGCGGCCGATCCGGTGGACATAGTCGTCGGCATGGTGCGGCACGTCGTAGTTGAACACGTGGCTCACGTCCGGCACGTCCAGGCCGCGCGCGGCGACGTCCGAGGCGCAGAGCAGCTTCAGCTCGCCCTTGCGGAAGGCCTCAAGCGTGCGCATCCGTGTCTGTTGGTCCAGGTCGCCATGGATCGGCGCGGCGTCGAAGCCATGCGTCTTCAAGGACTTGGCGACGATGTCGACTTCGGACTTGCGATTGCAGAAGACGATGCCGTTGCGGACATCATCGGCGCCGATCAGCATGCGTAGCGCGGTGCGCTTGGCCTTCGGATCGGAGGTCGGCAGCCGCACGATGTGCTGGGTGATGGTGGTGGCGGTGGTGGCCGGCCGGGTCGCCTCGATCCGCACGGGATCATTGAGGAACTGCTTGGTCAGCCGGGTGATCTCCGGCGGCATGGTCGCCGAGAAGAACAGGGTCTGCTTCTTGGCCGGCGTCAGCTTGAAGATGCGTTCGATGTCGGGGATGAACCCCATGTCGAGCATCCGGTCCGCCTCGTCGACCACTAGGATCTGCACGCCGGTCAGCAGAAGCTTGCCGCGTTCAAAGTGGTCCAGCAGCCGTCCCGGCGTGGCGATCAGCACGTCGACCCCACGGTCGAGCTTCAACTCCTGGTCGGAGAAGGAGACCCCGCCGATCAGCAGGGCCCAGGACAGCTTTTGCTTCTGGCCCTTGGAATATTTCTCGAAGGATGAGGCGACCTGGTCAGCCAGTTCGCGCGTCGGCGCGATCACCAGCGAGCGCGGCATGCGCGCCTTGGACCGGCCTGCGGCCAGTCGGTCGATCATCGGCAGGGTGAAAGCCGCAGTCTTACCGGTGCCGGTCTGGGCAATACCCAGCACGTCCTTGCCCGCGAGGGCGACCGGAATGGCTTGTTCCTGAATAGGCGTTGCGGTCGTGTAGCCTGTGTCGGCCACGGCCTGAAGAGTCGCGGGCGAGAGGCCCAGTTCTGAAAATTCTGTCATCAAGCGGCAATAGGGGGCGGCGGTTCGCCCATGAGGGCTCGCCAACCGCGGCGGCGCGAACGGCGATCGTCACGCGCGGCGGAAGATAGGGGCTGGGGGCATCAAGTCAACGCGTTAGAGAATCTAGTCGTCTCCGCCCCCGAAACTCCGACCCGGGAAGCTTTCAGCGCCCTGGGATTAGGCGCCCGGCTAGACGTCGAGGTCGGCGACCGCGAATTCCGCGTTCTCCTGAATGAACCGGAAGCGCAACTCGGGCTTACGGCCCATCAGGGTCTCGACCAGATCCTGCACCTGTTCCTCGGCGCGCGGCAGGGTGACCCTGGCCAGGGTCCGCTTGGACGGATCCATGGTGGTCTCCTTCAACTGGGCGGGCATCATTTCGCCCAGGCCCTTGAAGCGGCCGATGTCCGGCTTCTTGCCCTTGAACTCGGTGGCCAGCAGCTCGTCGCGGTGGGCCTCGTCGCGGGCGTACATCGACTTGCCGCCATGGCTGATCCGATAGAGCGGCGGCAGGGCCAGATAGAGCCGTCCGGCCCGGATCAGGTCCGGCATGGTGCGATAGAAGAAGGTGATCAGCAGGCTGGCGATATGGGCGCCGTCGACGTCGGCGTCGGTCATGATCACCACGCGCTCATAGCGCAGGTCGTCTTCCTTGAACTTCGCCCCGCCCTGGACGCCAAGCGCCAGCATCAGGTCGGAGAGTTCCTTGTTGCCGCCGGTCTTGTCGCTGGAGGCCGAGGCGACATTGAGGATCTTGCCGCGCAGGGGCAGGATCGCCTGGGTCTTGCGGTTACGCGCCTGCTTGGCCGAGCCGCCGGCGGAGTCGCCCTCGACCAGGAAGATCTCGGCGCCGTCGATGGCGTTGCCGGAACAGTCGGCCAGCTTGCCGGGCAGGCGCAGCTTGCGCGTCGCCGAGGCGCGGGCGACCTCCTTGTCCTTGCGCCGCTTCAGCCGCTCCTCGGCGCGCTCGATGACGAAGGCGAGCAGGGCGCTGGCGGATTTGGGCTGGGCGGTGAGCCAGTGGTCGAAGGGGTCGCGCAGGGCGGCCTCGACCAGGCGCTGGGCGTCGGCGCTGGACAGCCGCTCCTTGGTCTGGCCCTGGAATTCCGGATTGGAGATGAACACGCTGACCAGGGCGCCGGCCTGGGCGACCACGTCTTCGGCGGTGATCAGCCCGCCGCGCTTCTCGCCCGACAGCTCCGCATAGGCCTTGAGGCCCCGGGTCAGGGCGGCGCGCAGGCCGGCCTCATGGGTGCCGCCCTCCGGCGTCGGCACGGTGTTGCAGTAGGACTGCATGAAGCCGTCGGCCTCGCCGAACCCGGCCGGGGTCCAGGTGACCGCCCATTCCACCTTGCCGGTCTCGCCCTTGCGCTCGAAGCGCCCGGCGAAGGGCTCGGGGGTGACGGTCTCTATGTCCTTGACCCGTTCGGCCAGGAAGTCGGCCAGGCCGTTCGGGAAGCGGAAGGTGGCTTCGGCCGGCGTCTGGTCATGGATACGCGACGGATCGCATTTCCAGCGGATCTCGACCCCGCCGAACAGATAAGCCTTGGAGCGGGCCATGCGGTAGAGCCGGGCCGGCTTGAAGGCCACGCCCTCGCCGAAGATGATCGTGTCGGGGACGAAGCTGATCGCCGTGCCGTGCTTGCGGGTCGCGCCCAGCTTTTCAATGCCGCCGATCGGCTTGCCGCGGGTGAAGGCCTGGCGCCATTCGAAGCCGTCCTTCCAGGCGGTGACCTCGACATGTTCGGACAGGGCGTTGACCACCGAGACCCCGACCCCATGCAGGCCCCCCGAGGTCTCATAGGCCTTGCCGGAGAATTTCCCGCCGGAGTGCAGGACGATCATGATGACCTCCAGCGCCGACTTGCCGGGATGCTTGGGATGGGGGTCGACCGGGATGCCGCGACCGTCGTCCTTGACGGACAGCCGGCCCTCGGCGTCGAGATGAACCTCGATCAGCTTGGCGTGGCCAGCGACCGCCTCGTCCATGGCGTTGTCCAGCACCTCGGCGAACAGGTGGTGCAGGGCGCGCTCATCGGTGCCGCCAATATACATGCCCGGCCGCTTGCGGACCGGCTCCAGCCCCTCGAGGACCTCGATGTCCTTGGCGGAATAGCCGCCGGTCTTGGCCGGGGGCTCCAGATGCGGCTCATGGTTCTCCGCCAGCGGCGCAGCTGGCGCGGGGTTCAAAGCGCTATCGAACAGGGAAGCTTGAGCAGTGGCCTTGGGCATGGCGGGAAAATGCGTCGATTCGGAAGCCTCCCGTATGGGACCAAGCGCAGGCGCGCCGCAAGCTCGCTGATCTTCTGCGGCGTCAGGACGCTTGCAACCCGCCGGGAATGCGGCAAGCTTGGGTCCAGGACGTCTGAAATGCGCCAGCCCGGCCCCGAGGGGAAACCCGACAGGACCGGTGACAAGGGCCCGGCGACGTCAAAGGGAAGGAAACTGCAATGGCCGTCACTCATTCGCGCGCGCCGTCGAACCTGCTTCGCAACGTGCCGCGTGAGCTCATCAACATACTGGGCACGGCGTTCGCCCTGTTCGCCGTCGTGGCGCTGGGCGGGCTGATCTCCGGCGCCTTGCCCAACAGCCATTCGCCGTGGCTGTTCGCGGCCTCCTACGGCATGCCGGCGGCGATCGCCTTCGTCGTCTATTGGTGGGTCGCCCAGAAGCTCTGACCCGCTCGGGCCTAGCTTACGCGACCCGGGGTCGCCGTCATGATCGGGACGGCGGCGCTCATCGGCGCCTCGATATGGCCGGCGAGGACGTCGGGCAGCACGTCGGTGATCCAGGTCACCCGGCGCCCCCCGTCGCCGTCCGACGCCATCTCAACCCCCCTTGACCGCAGCGCGACCTTCGAAGGCCACAGTGGCGGAGGCCGGGCGCGGGGTCTGGCCGATTTCGGACACGGTCACCCTGGGGCGGGAACGGATCTCGCGGATAGAAAAAGGGCCGCGGCGTGAACCGCGGCCCTTCCCAAACTCGACTAAGCTGTCGGGCTTAGCACTTGTAGTACATGTCGAATTCGACCGGGTGCGGGTGCAGTTGCAGACGCATCACTTCTTCCATCTTCAGCTCGATATAGGCGTCGATGAAGTCGTCATCCATGACGCCGCCTTGCTTCAGGAAGCCACGATCCTTGTCGAGGTTTTCCAGGGCTTCACGCAGGCTGCCGCAGACTTCCGGAACCTTCTTCTGCTCGCGGGGCGGCAGGTCATAGAGGTTCTTGTCCTGGGGCGCGCCGGGATCGATCTGGTTGATCACGCCGTCCAGGCCAGCCATCAGCAGGGCCACGAAGGTCAGATAGGGGTTGCCCATCGGGTCGGGGAAGCGGGCTTCCAGACGCTTGGCCTTGGGGCTGTCCACGTGCGGGATGCGGATCGAGGCCGAGCGGTTGCGGGCCGAATAGGCCAGCTTCACCGGGGCTTCGTAGCCGGGCACCAGACGCTTGTAGCTGTTGGTGGTGGAGTTCGAGAAGGCGTTGATGGCCTTGGCGTGCTTGATGATGCCGCCGATGTACCACAGGCATTCCTGGCTCAGACCGGCGTACTTGTCGCCGGCGAACATGGGCTTGCCGTCTTTCCAGATCGACTGGTGAACGTGCATCCCGGAGCCGTTGTCGCCGAACATCGGCTTGGCCATGAAGGTCGCGGTCTTGCCGTAGGCCGCCGCCACGTTGTGGATGACGTACTTATAGAGCTGCATCCGGTCGGCCATGGTCAGCAGGTCGGCGAACTTCAGGCCGAGTTCGTGCTGGGCCGGGGCCACTTCGTGGTGGTGCTTTTCCGGCTGCATGCCCAGTTCGCCCATCACGGCGAGCATTTCGCCGCGCAGGTCCTGGGCGCTGTCGACCGGGTTCATCGGGAAGTAGCCGCCCTTGGGGCCGGGCCGGTGGCCCATGTTGCCTTCGGGATATTCCTTGCCGGTGTTGATCGGCAGTTCGGTGGAGTCGTAGGAGTAGCCGGTGTTGTGCGGCTCGGTGGACCAGCGCACGTCGTCGAAAATGAAGAACTCGGCTTCAGGGCCGAAATAGACGGTGTCGCCCACGCCCGCCGCCTTCACATAGTTCAGCGCCGCCTTGGCGATGGACCGCGGGTCGCGGTTGTAGGGGGTGCCGGTGTCGGGGTTCAGCACGTCGCAGAACAGGCACAGCGTCGTCTGCTGGTAGAAGGGGTCGATATAGGCGCTGTTCAGGTCCGGACGCAGCTTCATGTCGGACTCGTTGATCGCCTTCCAGCCCGCGATCGAGGACCCGTCGAACATGGTCCCATCGTTCAGGAAGTCGTCATCGACCAGGTCGATGTCGAAGGTGACGTGCTGCATCTTGCCGCGTATGTCGGTGAAGCGGACGTCGACGTATTTGACGTCCTTTTCCTTGATTTCGTTCAGAATGTCCTTGGCGGTGGCCATTGGTATATCCCCTTTGGTAATCCCTAGTCTCAATGAACCGGCGCCTAGACGGCCGCCGATCCAGTCTCGCCCGTGCGAATGCGGAGCACGTCGAGAATCTCGGACACGAAGATCTTGCCGTCGCCGATGCGCCCTGTGCGCGCCGCGCCAACAATGGAGTCAAGGGCCGGACCAAGCTGGTCGTCGGCCACCACCACTTCGATTTTGATTTTTGGCAGGAAGTCCACGACGTACTCGGCGCCGCGATAGAGTTCCGTATGGCCCTTCTGACGGCCATAGCCCTTGGCCTCGATCACGGTCATGCCTTGGACGCCAAGGTCCTGCAGGGCTTCCTTCACTTCGTCGAGCTTGAAGGGCTTGATGATGGCTTCGATCTTTTTCATGGCCCAACTTACTACGGACGAGGGTCGCCCCCGCGTTTGAAGGCTACGAGCACGCTCACGTGCGGGGCGACAAGGGGGCGCCCGCCGAGCTTGTGGCGCCGGTGGGCGGGAATCTGCGTTTGTCTAAACGGCGATCACGTAGTGCTCAAGAAATAATCAGGACGGAATTGGACCTGTAACCTCATCCTGGCTTGCCTTTGGGCCCGGGTTTGGCCGCGACCACGCATGATGTCGTCGCCGATATCGCCGTTCGCGATGGCTTCCGGCCGAAAATCCCCCGCCTCTCGAAAACACGCGCGGCCAAGCTTCCGTGGCGTGATGCTGAAGTTTACGGCGGACGCGCCCTTGCGACGATGTGACCGGTGTCATGGAAAGTCCAAAGGACGGCGCCATTATGACCGACCGGTGCGAACCGGCGCGGACCCAGGCTTTAGAGGGTGGACCTCGCGGACGCATCGGGGAATTGTCCGCCCCTGGACGGACGCTGCGCCGCCCGCCTCTCGCCCCAGGTTTTGGAAGCTCCGATGTCGTCGATCTACCTCATCCGCCATGGCAAGCCCGCCGCCGTCTGGGGCGAGGCCGATGATGATCCGGGCCTGGACGACACCGGCCGCGCCCAGGCAGAGGCGGCCCGCGACCATCTGTTGTCACTGCCGCCCGGCCAGCGCCCGTCGCGGGTGGTCAGCTCGCCTCTGCGCCGCTGCCGCGAGACGGCCATGCCGACGGCGGCGGCCCTGGGCGTGGAGATCGAGATCGACCCGTCGGTCGGCGAGATTCCCACCCCCGCGAATCTGACAGCCGAGGAACGGCCGGCCTGGCTTCGCGAGGTGTTCCAGGGCGAATGGGCCGAGGTGAAGGGCGATCTCGACTATGACGCCTGGCGCCGCGCCGTAGCCGCCTCCCTGGTGGCCCGCGGGGGCACGGCGGTGTTCAGTCACTATGTGGCGATCAACGCGGTCATGTCGCATCTGACGGACGACCCGCGCGTCCTGGTGTTCCGCCCCGATCACACCTCGATCAGCGTGCTGGACAGCGACGGCGTGACCCTGACCCTGGTCGAGAAGGGCCGGGAGGCCCAGACCGGCGTTCTATAGAGTCCCCGTTCCTGTTCCCGTTGTCTTCGGTGAGTTGCCTTGACCGCCCGGCCGATCCTGACCGTTTCTGAAATGACCGCCGCCGATCAGGCCGCCATCGCGGCCGGGACGCCGGGGACGGAACTGATGGCCCGCGCCGGCCTGGCGGTGGCCGACGCCATCTGCGACCGCTTCACGCCCCGGCCTGTCGCGGTGCTCTGTGGCCCGGGAAACAATGGCGGCGACGGCTATGTCTGCGCCCGCCTGCTGGCCGAGCGCGGTTGGCCGGCCTGGGTGGAGCGCACGGATCCGCCGAAGAGCGCGGACGCCCGAGCGGCGGCGGCGCTCTGGACCGGCGAGACCTGCGACCTGGGGCAGGGGGCGCGCCATGCCGAACTCTATGTCGACGCCCTGTTTGGGGTCGGGCTGAGTCGGCCACTGGACGGGGAGGCGGCGCGCCTGGCCCGGGCTTCCGAGGCCCGCGCCGACCAGATCGTCGCCGTCGACATTCCCAGCGGTCTGGCCGGCGACACCGGCCGGCCGCTCGGCGACGCGGCGTTCTGGGCGGGCCTGACCGTCACCTTCCACGCCAAGAAGCCGGCCCATGTGCTGGAACCCGGCCAAAGCCGCTGCGGCGAGGTGGTGGTGGCCGATATCGGTCTCACCGCCGAAGGAAGCGGCCTGATCGAGAACACGCCGGACGCCTGGCTGGGCCATTTCCCCTGGCCCTCGGCCCAGTCGCACAAGCACGCCCGGGGGCGCATGGTGGTGATCAGCGGCGAGGCCTGGAACACCGGCGCGGCGCGGCTGTCGGCCCGGGCCGGCCTGCGGATGGGCGCGGGCCTGGTGACCCTGCTGTCGCCGCCGGAGGCCCTGTCGGTCAACGCCGCTCATCTGGAGGCGGTGATGCTCAAGCCCTTCGAGACCGAGATGGAGCTGGAGCAGCTGGCGGCCGAGGTCGATGCGGCGGTCATTGGCCCCGCCGCCGGCGTCAGCGAGTCCACCCTGCTCAATGTCCTGGCCCTGGCCCGCACCGGCGCGGCCCTGGTGATCGACGCCGACGCCATCACCGTGTTTCGTGACGATCCGGAGGAGCTGTTCTCGGTCCTGGACGTCGATGACGTGCTCACCCCCCACCCCGGCGAATTCGAGCGACTGTTCCCCGGCTTCCTGAAGGCGGCGCCGGAGCGGATCACCGCCGCCCGCCGCGCCGCCCAGAAGGCCGACGCCGTGGTGCTGCTGAAGGGCGCCGACACCGTGGTCGCCCACCCTGACGGTCGCGCCGCCGTCTGCTCCAACGGCTCGCCCTGGCTGGCGACCGCCGGGTCGGGCGATGTGCTGGCCGGCTTTGTGGCTGCGCTCATCGCCCAGGGCATGGAGAGTTTCGAGGCCGCCTGCGCCGCGACCTGGATCCATTCCGAAGCCGCCGATCTGCACGGGCCCGGCCTGATCGCTGAGGATATTCCGGGCTTGGCGCCGACCATTCTGCGCCGTCTCTATGCATCCCGGCACGGGTGACGAGCGCGACCGTCCCGACCCATGGTCAAGGCTGTTGACCTATGCTAGGCGCTGGATCGTCGAAGGATCTTGATACGTGACCCCGCAATCCGCCGCAGCCATCCAAGCTATGCGCCGCCAGGTAATCGCCTGGCGGGCATGCGCGGCTGCGCGGAAGGGATCGGCGACCTAGGTTCGAGACGGACCGACAGGTCCCCGCCAAAACCCCTTCCGGCGACGGAGGGGGTTTTCGCGTTTCGGGGCCCCCCTCGACGGTCGCCGGCCACCTGAGAAGGAAGTCCGCCATGCCGTCGCTCACGCCTGATTTGCTCCTGGCGCTGTCGCTGTTCGCCTTTGTGTCCTCGATCACGCCGGGGCCGAACAACACCATGCTGATCGCCTCGGGGGCCAATTTCGGCTTCCGCGCCAGCGCCGCGCACATGGCCGGCGTGGCCGTGGGCTTCTGCGTGATGATCGCGGCGGTGGGGCTCGGCCTGGGCGGGGTGTTCCGGGCGTTCCCAGCCTTGCACAAGGTGCTGGCCCTGGCCGGCGGCGGCTACATGCTGTGGCTGGCCTGGAAGATCGCAACCGCCAAGGGCGTCGGCGTGGGGCAGGGGGCCAGCCGGCCCCAGACCTTCTGGCAGGCCGCCAGCTTCCAGCTGGTCAATCCCAAGGCCTGGGCCATGGCGGTGGGCGCGGTCACCACCTATGCCCCGGCCGATCACTATCGGGCCAATGTGATCCTGGTCTCCCTGGTGTTCTTCGCCATCAACGCCCCCTGCATCGCCATCTGGACCGGCTTCGGCGTCGGCCTGCGGCGGTTCCTGGATCGCCCGGCGGTGCTGCGGGCCTTCAACCTCAGCATGGCCGCGCTGCTGGCGCTGTCCCTGACGCCCTTGGTGCTGGAGTTGGTTGGGGCTTGAGGGGCGGGGAGACGAGAGTTGCGCTTCGGCCCTTCGCCGCTTAAGCGCAGACCCAGAGTGCGGGCGTGGCGGAATTGGTAGACGCACTGGATTTAGGTTCCAGCGCCGCAAGGCGTGGAGGTTCGAGTCCTCTCGCCCGCACCAACCTGACCGGGTTTGAACAAAACCCGTCAGCCCCCGTTCATGTGCGATGCGCTTCTTTGAGCGCGTTCGTTGAACGGGTTCAATCAGCCGTCGCCGCCCCCCGCGACCCGGCTGGGGAACCCTCCCTTTGAAGAGGTGTCCCACATGAAGATCATCACGCTCGCCCTGGCCGGCGCCCTGGCCGTCGGTTCCCTGGCGGTGTCCGTCCCGGCTTCGGCCCAGCCCTATGGCGGTGGTCCGTCCTATGGCCATGACGACCATCGCGACCGCCACGAGGATCGCTATGAGCGCCGCCATCACCGCCAGGTTCATCCGGTCCGGGTCTGCCGCACCGAGTGGCGTCACCACCATCAGGTGCGCATCTGCCACACGGAAATGCGCCGCTGGTAGTCTCCCGCCGAGGGGCCCCGTGATCGGGGCCCCTCGGATCGGCTGAAACATGGGCGCGCTTAGGGCTTGGCCCGGCGCGGGGCGCGTGACATAAGGGCGCCCGCTCGCCGCCAGGCCCCTGGCGGCGCTCACCTTTTCAAGCCGAGGGCGGACGTCGAGACGGCGCTTTGGCGCCGCGTCCGAGAAATCCAAGAATGTCGATGCAGATCGTTGAAAAGTCTGGCGAAGGCCTTAGCCGCGTCTACGGCGTGACCGTCCCCGTCGCGGACCTGACCGAACGTCTGGAGGCGCGGATCGCCGAGATCACGCCCACCCTCAACATCAAGGGATTCCGTCCCGGCAAGGTCCCTGCGGCCCATGTGCGTCGCATGTTCGGCAAATCGCTGATGAGCGAAGTGGTCGAGGCGGCGATCAACGAGACCACTCAGAAGGTCTTCGAGGATCACAAGATCCGTCCCGCCGGCGATCCGGATCTGAAGCCGGACGGCGACATGCAGGCCGTCGTCGACGGCAAGGCCGACCTCTCCTATGAACTCGCCATCGAGATCATGCCGGAGTTCGAGCCGACCGACCTCACCAAGATCTCCCTGACCCGTCCGGTCTATGAGCCCACGGAGGCCGAGGTCGACGAGGCCGTGGCCGAGCTTGCCAAGCAGAACCGCACCTACGAGCCCCGCAAGGGCAAGTCGCTCAAGGCCAAGGACGGCGACCTCCTGGTCATCGACTTCCTGGGCACGGTCGACGGCGTGGCCTTCGACGGCGGCGCGGCCACCGACGCCGAGCTGACTCTGGGCTCGGGCCAGTTCATCCCGGGCTTCGAGGAACAGCTGATCGGCGCCAAGCCGGCCGACGAAGTCGTCGTCAAGGTGACCTTCCCTGAACAATACCAGGCCGCCGAGCTGGCCGGCAAAGCCGCCGAGTTTGCAGTCACGGTCAAGGAAGTGAAGGCGCCGGTCGAATCCAAGCTCGACGACGCCCTGGCCGAGCGCCTCGGCATCGAAAACCTTGAGAAGCTCAAGGAACTGCTGAAGACCAATCTGGAAGGCCAGTACGCCGGCGCCTCGCGCTTCAAGCTGAAGCGCGCCCTGCTCGACGTGCTCGACGAGAAGCACGACTTCCCCCTGCCGCCCAAGATGGTCGAAGCCGAGTTCGCCCAGATCTGGACCCAGGTTCAGCAGGACAAGGAACGTGGCGGCCTGCCGCCGGAAGACGCCGACAAGTCGGACGACACCCTGCAGGGCGAATACCGCAAGATCGCCGAGCGCCGCGTGCGTCTGGGTCTGGTGCTGGCCGAGATCGGCCGGACCAACAATGTCCAGGTCACCGAGCAGGAACTGGCCGAGGCCATGCGCGCCGAGGCCATGCGCTATGGCCCGCAGGCCCAGCAGATCTTCGACTTCTTCCGCCAGAACCCGCAGGCCCAGGCCCAGCTTCGCGCCCCGATCTTCGAGGACAAGGTCGTCGACCTGATCCTCGGCCAGGCCACCGTCGCCGACGAGAAGGTCTCCAAGGATGACCTGCTCAAGGAAGACGACATGCCGGAAGGTTATTCGGCCTGACCCTGAGGCCCTACCCGGCCCGGTGACACATCAATCCCTCCCCGGATCGGGGAGGGATTTTCTTTAGGACTCTGGGTCACCTTGCAACCGACCCTCCCGCACGCGATATCGGGAGGGAACAAAGCGACTCCCTTTCCGGGTCGCCCCATCGAGAAGGGCTTCCTCCCCATGCGTGACCCGCAAACGACCGCGCTGAATCTCGTGCCCATGGTGGTCGAGCAGACCAGCCGCGGCGAGCGCGCCTTTGATATTTTCTCCCGCCTCCTGAAGGAGCGCGTGATCTTCCTGAACGGTCCCGTCGAGGACGGCATGTCGGCGCTGATCTGCGCCCAGCTGCTGTACCTGGAAGCGGAGAACCCGAAGAAGGAGATCCAGATGTACATCAACTCCCCGGGCGGGGTGGTGACGTCGGGTCTGGCGATCTACGACACCATGCAATACGTGAAGTGCCCGATCGTGACCCTGTGCATGGGCATGGCGGCCTCCATGGGCTCGTTCCTGCTGATGGCCGGCGAAGCCGGTCAGCGCATCTCCCTGCCCAACGCCCGCATCATGGTCCACCAGCCCTCGGGCGGCTATTCGGGCAAGGCCTCGGATATCGAGCGCCATGCCGAGGACATCATCAAGACCAAGCGCCGCCTGAACGAGATCTACGCCAAGCACACCGGCCGGACCTTCGAGGAGGTCGAGGACAAACTCGACCGCGACACCTTCATGACGGCCGAAGAAGCCAAGGAATGGGGCCTGGTCGACCAGGTCATCGAGAAGCGCGCTGAGGACTAGGCGTCGTGGGCCTTCGGGCCCGTGGATTGAATATCAGAAAGGCGCTCGCCGGCGACGGCGGGCGCCTTTCGCTTTGGGGGCTAGGCCCTGAGCACGGCCTCGGTCGCGGCGACCAGGGCCTGGCGGCCGGGCGCCTCGGTCACGTCGAAACGCTCGAAGTCATCCCCGGCGCGCAGGTCGGCGAACAGGCCCTTGGGGTCTTCGTGGAAATGCAGGAAGGCCTTGGACTTGCGATAGAATACGCCGCGCGACCTTTCCTTCAGGCCGGGCAGGGCGCGCAGGGTCTCGATCAGCGGCTCCAGTTGATCGAGAGCCTGGGCGGTGGCGTGTTTCATGGCTCGCGGGGATACTGTTCCGGGCGGGCCAGATAGTAGTCCGCCGCCGGCAGGCCGTCATCGGCCTCGACGGCGGCGTTATAGACCCGGTCGTCGAAGCCGCCGCGCTCCTCGCGCTTGGCCAGGCGGCGCGCCTCGACATCGGCCGGAGTCAGGCCGTGCAGGGCGCCCAGCGCCAGGATCACTTCGCAGAGGTCGGCCAGCTCGCCGGCCAGGTCCCGGGCGCCCATCGACTCCGCCGCCTCGGCGGCCTCCTCCAACAGCTTGGCCCGAAGCGCGGTGTCGAAGGCCGCGTCGTCGAGCCGGCGGTCGAACACCGCCAGGCCCTGGTCGCGCATGATCTCGGGCAATTTGTCGCGGATCAGTTTTTCGACCCGAAAGCGCATCCGGGCCATGGCCTCAGGGCCGATCCTTGAAGACGCGATAGCCGCGATGGTCGGCGATCTTCAGCATGTCCTTGTCGCCGCTGGTGTCGCCATAGGCGGCCTTCAGCTGCAGGTCGTCGCCGAACATTTCCCGCAGCCGGCGGACCTTTTCCTGGCCCCGGCAGTTGGGGGTGGAGAAGCCGCCCGTCGCCCGGTCATTGGCGTCGAAATGCAGCTCGGTGGCGATCAGGGCGTCGGCGCCCAGGCCCCGCGCGAAGGGGGCGACGATGATGTCGGGGGAGGCGGTGACGATCACCAGCTTGGCCCTGCGGGTGCGCCAGCGCTTCCAGGTCGACAGCGCGTCCCCGCGCAACAGGCGCGGCGCCAGGTTCTGGGCGAAGGCCTTGGCCTCATTCTCCAACTGCTCGCGGCTGACCCCGGCCAGGAACTCCCGGGTGGCGGCGGCCTTGATGCGGCCTCGGTTCTGGTGACCCAGATAGGACAGCCCGGCCGGCGCCAGGCGCAGCATGCCGGCCATGTAGCGGCTCCGTCCCGCCCGCCACTTCAGGAAGCTGGTGAAGCTGTCGCGTACGGTGATCGTGCCGTCGAAGTCGAAAGCCACGACCCCGGCGTCCTCGATCTGGTCATCGAGGAACTCGGAAGGCGGGCTTCCGGAACCTCTCAGGTTGTTCTTCCGTCTCATGTCACCCCTTTGCGCGCGTATCCCTACGCGTGCGTCAACCGAACTCGCCCCTGGCGCGTCGGCCTCCGGGGACGAGGCGTCGCGTCTCGGGCGCTATCCCCGCCCTGGT
Source organism: Phenylobacterium aquaticum (assembly GCF_947378715.1). Taxonomy (GTDB): domain Bacteria; phylum Pseudomonadota; class Alphaproteobacteria; order Caulobacterales; family Caulobacteraceae; genus Phenylobacterium; species Phenylobacterium aquaticum_A. Next base: position 3,443 of record NZ_CANCLE010000052.1, on the reverse strand, counting down.
CTTGTTCTGTCTAGGCGCACACCCATCTAGGGATTCGGACATGCCCGCCATTGGGCGCCCCGCTGCCAATTGTCACCGGACCCGGCCAAAAGCTTGTGATCCTGGCTCGGATCGGGGAATGTCAAGGTTTAGACAACCCAAGGCGCGTATCCTGCATAAATGGCGTCAGGAAACGCCTCCGGGAAAGACGGTCTGGCCCTACGCCGGTCTCGTCGAGAGAGTGAGAAACGACCATGACCAAGGCCGCGAGCGGAGATTCCAAGAGCACCCTCTATTGCTCTTTCTGCGGCAAGAGCCAGCACGAGGTTCGCAAGCTGATTGCGGGCCCGACCGTGTTCATCTGCGATGAATGCGTTGAGCTGTGCATGGACATCATCCGCGAAGAGCACAAGATTTCCTTTGTTAAATCAAAGGACGGTGTGCCGACCCCGAAAGAAATCCGCGAGGTCCTCGATGACTATGTCATCGGCCAGGACCACGCCAAGAAGGTCCTCTCGGTCGCGGTTCACAACCACTATAAGCGCCTCAACCACGCCGCGAAGAACAACGACGTCGAGCTGGGCAAGGCCAACATCCTGCTGATCGGTCCGACCGGCACCGGCAAGACCCTGCTGGCCCAGACCTTGGCCCGAATCATCGACGTGCCGTTCACCGTCGCCGACGCCACGACCCTCACCGAAGCCGGCTATGTCGGCGAGGACGTCGAAAATATCATCCTCAAGCTGCTCCAGGCCGCCGACTATAATGTCGAGCGCGCTCAACGCGGCATCGTCTACATCGACGAAGTCGACAAGATCAGCCGCAAGTCCGACAACCCCTCGATCACCCGCGACGTGTCGGGCGAGGGCGTGCAGCAGGCCCTGCTGAAGATCATGGAAGGCACCGTCGCCTCCGTGCCGCCCCAGGGCGGGCGCAAGCATCCCCAGCAGGAGTTCCTGCAGGTCGACACCACCAACATCCTGTTCATCTGCGGCGGCGCCTTCTCGGGCCTCGAGAAGATCATCTCGGCGCGCGGGCAGGGCACCTCGATCGGCTTCGGCGCCAAGGTCACCGACCCGGACGACCGCCGCACCGGCGAGATCTTCCGCCAGGTGGAGCCGGACGACCTTCAGCGCTTCGGCCTGATCCCGGAATTCATCGGCCGTCTGCCGGTGATCGCCACCCTGGACGACCTGGACACCGCCGCCCTGGTCAAGATCCTGACGGAGCCGAAGAACGCTTTCGTCAAGCAGTACCAGCGCCTGTTCGACATGGAGAACATCGGCCTGACCTTCACCGACGACGCCCTGAACGCCGTCGCCCGTCGCGCCATCCAGCGCAAGACCGGCGCGCGCGGCCTGCGCTCGATCCTGGAGGGCATACTGCTCGACACCATGTACGAGCTGCCGACCTATGACGGCGTGGAGGAAGTGGTGGTCAACGCCGAGGTGGTCGATGGCCGCGCTCAGCCTCTGATCATCTACGCCGAACGCCGCGACAAGGGCGGCGCCGCCTAACCGCGAGCCGCACCTCAGAAAATCCAAGCCCCGCGGAGCGATCCGCGGGGCTTTTTCGTAAGCGAAGAGCGCGCGAAGCGCGTCCTTTGGCCCACAGGCGGCGACCATACGGGTCATACTTTGTAGACGGATCGCCGCGCAGGCTGCCGGCAACTTGAATAGGCGTCCAAAGCGTCCACATAAATGACCTGACAGACCGCCCGGCAGGGCGGACGGGCCGTCCGACTCAGACGCATCGTCTGATGTGACCGCGGTCCGGCTAAAGGTCGCGCTTCGCTTTGTGAGGGGGCCCGGCCAGGAGTTGATGACGACATGACCGACATAAAGACCCTGCCCATTCTTCCGCTGCGGGACATCGTGGTGTTCCCGCATCAGCCGGTGCCGCTCTTCGTGGGCCGCGAGAAGTCTGTGCGTGCGCTCGAAGAAGCGATGAAGACCCCCGGCAAGCAGATCCTGCTGGCCACCCAGAAGGACAAGGACGACGACGATCCGTCGCCCAGCGCCATCTATGACGTCGGCGTGGTGGCGAGCGTCCTGCAGCTCCTGAAGCTGCCCGACGGCACGGTGAAGGTGTTGGTCGAGGGCAAGGCCCGCGCCGGCATAGCCAAGTTCACCGACCAGGAAGAGTACTACGAGGCCGAGATCGCCTATGTCACCGAGGACGGCGCCGGCTCGGCCGAGGCCGAGGCGCTGTCGCGGGCGGTGGTCGAGCAGTTCGAAAACTATGTGAAGCTCAACAAGAAGGTCCCGCCGGAGGCGCTCGCCTCCATGCCGCAGGTCGACAGCCCCGGGGAGCTGGCCGACCGCATCGCCAGCCATCTGTCGGTGAAGATCGGCGAGAAGCAGAACCTGCTTGAGATCTTCAATGTCGTGAAGCGCCTGGAGAAGGTCTACGCCCTGATGGAGGGCGAGATCTCGGTCATGCAGACCGAGAAGAAGATCCGCAACCGCGTGAAGCGGCAGATGGAGAAGACCCAGCGCGAGTACTATCTGAACGAACAGATGAAGGCGATCCAGCGCGAGCTGGGCGAGCAGGACGATCAGCGCGACGAGCTGATCGACCTGGAGAAGCGCATCAAGAAGACCAAGCTCTCCAAGGAGGCCCGCACCAAGGCCGACGGCGAGCTGAAGAAGCTGCGCAACATGAGCCCGATGTCTGCGGAATCGACCGTGGTCCGCAACTATCTGGACTGGCTGCTGTCGATCCCGTGGGGCAAGGCCAAGACCAAGCCGATCGATCTGGTGAAGGCCGAGGAGACCCTCGACCGCGACCACTATGGCCTGGACAAGGTCAAGGAGCGGATCCTGGAGTACCTGGCCGTGCAGGCCCGGACCGGCGCCCTGAAGGGCCCGATTCTCTGCCTGGTCGGCCCGCCTGGCGTCGGCAAAACCTCGCTGGGCAAGTCGATCGCCGAGGCCACGGGCCGGGAATTCGTGCGCGTCTCCCTGGGCGGGGTGCGCGACGAGGCTGAGATCCGCGGCCACCGCCGGACCTATATCGGCTCCATGCCGGGCAAGGTCATCCAGTCCATGAAGAAGGCCAAGTCGACCAACGCCTTCTTCCTGCTGGATGAGATCGACAAGATGGGCTCCGACTATCGCGGCGACCCGTCCTCGGCCCTGCTCGAAGTGCTGGATCCGGCGCAGAACTCGACCTTCGCCGACCACTATCTGGAGGTCGACTACGACCTGTCGCCGGTGATGTTCGTCACCACGGCCAACAGCCTCAACATGCCCCAGCCCCTGCTGGACCGCATGGAGATCATCCGCATCCCCGGCTACACCGAGGACGAGAAGATCCAGATCGCCAAGAGTCACCTGATGCCTAAGCTGCTGTCGAACCACGGTTTGACGGACGCCGAGCTGGTGGTGCCGGACAACGCGATCCGCGATCTGATCCGCTACTACACCCGCGAAGCCGGCGTGCGCTCCCTGGAGCGCGAGCTG
>NZ_CANCLE010000051.1 GCF_947378715.1 Phenylobacterium aquaticum | reverse complement strand
GGCCGGCGTCGCTGATGTCGTCCAGCCGGTCCTCGCCGACCTTCAGCCCCAGCCGCGTGGCCAGCTGCGGCCGCATCGTCAGTTCCTGGGCGAACTCGGCGTCGAGGAAGCCGATGAACCGGGCGTCCTCGGCCGAGGGCGACGCGACGGCGGGCGGCGCGGAGGTTTGCGCCCAGGCCAGGCCGGGAACGCCCGCCGCAACGGGCGCGGCCAGGATCAGGGCGGAGACCGCCGCAGTACGGAACAGATGACGCATGGGAACTCCGGGTCGGACAGGCTCAGACCCTATCCCGGCCCGCCGCGCAGGCAAGGCTCGGCTGCGCCCCTACCCCTTGGCCGCCGCCGCCATCGCCGCGCGCCCGGCGCGGATGATCTGGATCTGGCCGCGCTCCTCCATCTCCAGCGCCGCGTCGAAGCTCAAGCCCTCCAGCGTCGCGTCGAAGGTGCGCTTGGAGACGCGCAGGGCGTCGGGGGACGCCGCCAGCATGGCGTCGGCGATCGCCGCGCCGGTCGCCGCCAGGTCGGCGTCCGGGACCAGGCGCGAGACCAGGCCGGCGGCCAGGGCGTCGGCCGCCTTCATCGGCTGGCCGGTCAGCAGCATGTCGCGGGTGCGATAGGGGCCGATGGTCCGCTGCAGCCGCCAGCTGACCGCCAGCTCCGAGCCCGACAGCCCGATCTTGATGAAGGCCGGGTGGAAGGCGGCGCTCTCGCCGGCCACGATGATGTCGGCGGCGAGCGCTATGGCCAGGCCGCCCCCGGCCGCCGCCCCCTGGACCAGGGCCACGATCGGCTGCGGGCAGGCGCGCATGGCCTTCAGGGTGTCGCGCAGCATCCAGTCGCCATTGGGCCCGTCCTTCAGGGCGTCGGGCTGGCCGCCGGCCTTGAGGTCGGCGCCGGAACAGAAGGCGCGCCCCGCCCCGGCCAGCACGATCACCCGGGACTCGGTGTCCCGCCGCCGCGCCTCGAAATAGCTGAGCAGGGCCTCGGACAGGGGCTGGTTCAGGGCGTTCAGCCGGTCGGGCCGGTTGAGGGTGACGAAGTCGACGGCGCCCCGCCGCTCCACGCTCAGACTGTCTTGATCGGCCATGGTCGCCTCCCGGGCATTGGTGTTCTGGCGGCAAGGTCTGGGCGATCTGCCCCAACGGCGCCCAAACGAAAAACGCCGCCCGGCGAGGGGCGGCGTTCTGAAATTCAGCGACCGATGAGGCCGGGGATCAGATCCCGTTCTTCAGCTGGTCGCGGGCCAGGGCCAGCAGCTCGGCCATCTTCATGCGGACCTCGCCCTCGGAGACGCCGACGCCGGAGCCCTTGAGGTCCTCGAACACCTTGCGCAGCACGTCCTCGTCGCCGGGCAGTTCGAAGTCCGACTTCACCACGGCCTGGGCGTATTCGGCGATGTGATCGCCTTCCAGGCCCATCAGGCCGGCGGCCCATTGGCCGAGCAGGCGGTTGCGCCGGGCGCCCGCCTTGAATTCGTTTTCCTGCTCCAGCGCGAACTTGTTCTCGAAGCCACGTTCGCGATTGTCGAAGGTCGTCATGATGGTCCCAGATCGTGTCAGTCGCCGATCCTCTATCGCTTGGCGGCGGCCCCCGCAATCGAAAGCGGCGCTTCGTCCACCACGAGCGAACGGGACACGCGGCGAAGTTTGCGCGCGCGCCCCCGGTCAGCTAAATTCGTTCCGCCTCAGATGAGCGAGAAGGTCGAATCGCGGTCGCCGCGCGCGTTGGGAACAACGGCGCGCGTTTTTGTTTCCGCCGCCGACCAAGCCCTCGCTTCGTGGAGAAGGCATGTATGACCACCCGTCGCAAGAAGATCTACGAAGGCAAGGCCAAGATCCTGTACGAGGGGCCTGAGCCGGGAACACTGATCCAATACTTCAAGGACGACGCGACAGCATTCAACGCCCAGAAGAAAGCCATTCTCGAAGGCAAGGGCGTCATCAATAATCGCATCAGCGAATACTTCATGACGCGGCTGAACACCATCGGTGTCCAGAACCACTTCATCCGCCGCCTCAATCTGCGCGAACAGCTGATCCGCGAAGTCGAGATCATCCCGCTGGAGGTGGTCTGCCGCAACATCGCCGCGGGCTCTTTGTCGCAGCGCTTCGGCCTGCCCGAAGGCCAGCAGCTGCCGCGCTCGATCATCGAGTTCTACCTGAAGGACGACAAGCTCTCCGACCCGATGGTCACCGAAGAGCACATCACCGCCTTCAACTGGGCCTCGACCCAGGAGCTCGACGACATGATGGCGCTGACCCTGCGGATCAACGACTTCCTGAACGGCTCGTTCGGCGCGGTCGGGATCACGCTGGTCGACTTCAAGATCGAGTTCGGCCGGCTCTGGGAAGGCGACTTCGCCCGCACCATCCTGGCCGACGAGATCAGCCCCGACAGCTGCCGGCTCTGGGACGCCCAGACCCAGGAGAAGATGGACAAGGACCGCTTCCGCCGCGATCTGGGCGATGTCATCGAGAACTACACCGAAGTCGCCCGAAGGCTCGGCATCATGAAAGAGATGCCGACCGTGATCCAAGGAGGCCTGCACTAGTGCGCGCGAAAGTCCATGTCTTCCTCAAGCCCGGCGTCCTCGACGTCCAGGGCAAGGCTGTCGAGAACGCCCTGCATGGCCTGGGCTGGGCCGGGGTCGAGGGCGTGCGGGTCGGCCGCACCATCGAGTTCGACCTCACCTCCGCCGACGCCGCGGCCGCCGAGGCCGAGGTCAAGCTGATGTGCGAGAAGCTGCTCGCCAACACGGTGATCGAAAGCTACCGGGTGGAACTGGCGTGAGGGTGCTGGCGCCCCTCCTGGGAGGCGCCCTCGCCCTGGCCGCCTGCGCGCCGAAACCTGCGGCGCCCGCGCCGGTCCCCGTCCTGGACTGCGCCCTGGGGTTCGATGCGCTCGCCGCCAAGATCGCCGCCCAGCCGGGGATCCGGCCAGCCCCGCCCGAACCCGGCGAGCCCTACCGGTTCTACACCTCCGCCGACGCCAGCCTGTCCTACATGATCACCCTGAAGGGCGCCCCAGGCCATCCGGCGATCCTGCAGCAGCGCGCGGCCGGCGGCCGGGTCACCAATTCCGGCTGTCCGTTTGGCGACAAGGCTGGATATGACCAGCTCGACGCCTATCTGAAGAGCCTGGCCAAGGCGGGCGGCAAATGAGCGGCTATCACCTGGCCCAGTTCAATGTCGCCACCCTCAAGGCGCCGCTGGAGGCCCCCGAGATCGCCGAATTCCGCGAGGCGCTGGACGAGATCAATGCGCTGGCCGAGGCCCAGCCCGGCTTCCTGTGGCGCGGCGACGGCGAGGGGTTTTCGTCGGATGCGCCCGCCCCCGATCAGGACCCGCTCTATCTGGTCAATATGTCGGTCTGGGAGAGCGCCGAGCACCTGGCCGCCTTCGCCTATCGCACCGTGCACCGCGACTATGTCCGCCGCCGGGGGGCGTGGTTCGAGGCCCATGTGCAGGCGACCTTCTGCCTGTGGTGGATCCCGGCCGGGACCCTGCCCACCCGCGACGAGGGCGTGGCCCGCCTGGCCCACCTCCACGCCCACGGGCCCAGCGACCACGCCTTCGACTTCAAGACTCGCATCCCCGCTCCCGACCAGCTAGAGGCCGCCAAATGAAAGCCGCCGTCATCGTCTTCCCTGGCTCCAACTGCGACCGCGACTGCAAGGTCGCCATCGAGCGCTCGACCGGCGCGGCGGTGGAGATGGTCTGGCACGCCGAGACCGCCCTGCCCTCGGGCCTCGACCTGATCGTCCTGCCCGGCGGCTTCTCCTACGGCGACTATCTGCGCTGCGGGGCCATGGCGGCTCTGTCGCCGGTGATGACCGAGGTCAAGGCCGCCGCCGCGCGCGGCGTGGCCACGGTCGGCATCTGCAACGGCTTCCAGGTGCTGTGCGAGGCCGGCATGCTGCCCGGCGCCCTGTTGCGCAACGAACAGCTGAAATATGTCTGCAAGGCCGTCGACCTCGAGGTCGCCAACGCCCAGACCCGCTTCACCGCCGGCTATGGCGACCGCCGCCAAGTGACCATGACCGTCGGCAATGGCGAGGGCAATTTCTTCGCCGACGCCGAGACCCTGGCCCGCATCGAGGGCGAGGGCCAGGTGGTGTTCCGCTATGTGAACAATCCCAACGGCTCGACCGACGCCATCGCCGGCATCGTCAATGGCGCGGGCAATGTGCTCGGCCTGATGCCCCACCCCGACCGCGCCTTCGAGGTCGAGCTGGGCTCGGCGGACGGCGCCATCCTGTTCCAGAGCGCCCTGGCCAGCGCCTGATCTCCACGAAATTTCGACCCGGTCCTTGATCTGGATCACGTCATTCTGTAATTTCAGTCATTGCTGAAATCTCAGGAATGACGAAATGACCCTCCCCCCGATCGTCCAGGCCTTCGTGCTGCATTTCGGGGAGATGGGCGGGCGCTGGGGGGTCAACCGCACCGTCGGCCAGATCTACGCCCTGTTATTCCTCTCCGACCGTCCGCTGAACGCCGACGAGATCACCGAGGCGCTGGGGGTCTCGCGCTCCAATGTCAGCATGGGAATCAAGGAGTTGGAGGCCTGGCGGCTGGTGCGCAAACGCCACCTGCCTGGCGATCGGCGCGAGTATCTCGAGGCCCCCGACGACATCTGGCAGATCCTGCGGACGCTCGCCGAGGAGCGCCGCAAGCGCGAGATCGACCCCACCCTCTCCCTGCTGCGCGACATCCTGATGGAGACCCCGACCAGCGCCGAAGAGCGCCACGCCCAGGCCAAGATGCGCCAGATGCATGACCTGATCGAGCTGCTCACCGGCTGGGCCGATGACGTCCAGCGCCTGGACAATGACAGCCTGGCCCAGCTGCTGGCCCTGGGCGCCGGCGTCTCCAAGCTGCTGGAGGTCAAGAGCAAGATCGCGGTGTTCGCCAGCGGCAAGCGTCGCAACATATCTCAGGAGGACCCGTCATGACCGACGCTCTGATCCTGGCGCGGGCGCAGTTCGCCTTCACCATCGCCTTCCACATCGTCTTCCCGGTCTTCTCGATCGGCCTGGCCAGCTACCTGGCCGTGCTGGAGGGGCTGTGGCTGAGGACCCGCAAGCCGGTCTATCTCGACCTGTTCAATTACTGGATGAAGATCTTCGCCGTGGCCTTCGGGGCCGGCGTCGTGTCGGGCCTGGTCATGTCCTATCAGATCGGCTCCAACTGGTCGGTGTTCTCCGACAAGGCCGGCCCCGTGGTCGGTCCGCTGATGGCCTATGAAGTCATGTCGGCCTTCTTCCTGGAGGCCGGATTCCTGGGGGTGATGCTGTTCGGTCGGGAAAAGGTCGGCGACCGACTGCACTTCGCCGCCACCCTGGCCGTGGCGATCGGCACCTTCGCCTCGGCTTTCTGGATCATCGCGGTCAACAGCTGGATGCAGACCCCGGCCGGCTACGGGATCAATGCCCAGGGCCAGTTCCTGCCGCTGGACTGGATGGCTGTCATCTTCAACCCCTCCTTCCCGTTCCGCCTGGTGCACATGGTGCTGGCCGCTTATCTGACCACCGCCCTGGTGGTCGGCGCAGTCGGGGCCTTCCACCTGCTCAAGGACCGCGCCCAGCCGGCGGCGCGCAAGATGTTCTCCATGGCCATGTGGATGATCACCCTGGTCGCGCCCATCCAGATCCTGGCCGGCGACGCCCATGGCCTCAACACCCTGGAACATCAGCCCGCCAAGGTCATGGCCATGGAGGGGCACTATCAGAGCCATCCCGACGGCGCGCCCCTCATCCTGTTCGGCCTGCCGGACCAGAAGGCCGGGATCGTGCGGGCCAGGATCGAGATCCCCAAGCTCTCCTCGCTGATCCTGAAGCACGATCCGAACGCCCCGCTGGCCGGGCTGGACACCATACCGCGCCAGAACTGGCCCTATGTGCCGGTCGTCTTCTGGTCGTTCCGGATCATGGTCGGGATCGGCCTGGCCATAGCCGGCCTGGGGGCGCTCACCCTGCTCGCACGCGCCCGGGGCAAGCTCTATGACTGGAAGCCGCCCCAATGGCTGGCCCTGGGCATGGGGCCGATGGGGTTCGTGGCGGTCCTCGCCGGCTGGGTGACCACCGAGGTCGGCCGCCAGCCCTATACGGTCTATGGCCTGCTGCGCACCGCCCACTCGGCCTCGCCGCTGGACGCCCCGGCGGTCGCGGCCTCGCTCGCCGCCTTCGCCGTGGTCTATTTCACGGTGTTCGGAGCGGGCCTGTTCTACCTGCTACGGCTGATGAGCCAGCCGCCGCATGCGCACGAGACCGGCCCAGGCGGCCCATCGCCCCTGCGCGCCGCCGGCCTGACCCCCGCGCCCGGGATCGCGCCCGACCGCCTGCTGCATCCCGCCGAGTGAGGTCCTGACCATGCCTATCGACCTCACCCTGATCTGGGCCGCCATCCTCGCCTTCGCGGTCTTCGCCTATGTGGCGATGGACGGCTTTGACCTGGGCGTCGGCGTCCTCTTCCCGTTCTTCCAGCGCGGCGCCCAGCGCGACACCGCCATGAACTCCGTCGCCCCGGTCTGGGACGGCAACGAGACCTGGCTGATCCTCGGCGGCGGCGGGCTGTTCGCCGCCTTCCCGCTCGCCTATGCGATCCTGATGCCGGCGGTCTACACCCCCCTGATCGCCATGCTGCTGGGTCTCGTGTTCCGGGGCGTGGCCTTCGAATATCGCTGGCGGACGGAACGGGCCAAATGGGCCTGGGACCTCGCCTTCTGCGGCGGCTCGGCCCTGGCCGCCCTGTCCCAGGGCGTGATCCTGGGGGCGATCCTGCAGGGCGTGAAGGTCGCAGGCCGCGGCTATGGCGGCGGCTGGTGGGACTGGCTCACCCCGTTCAGCCTGCTCTGCGGGGTCTCGGTCCTGGCCGGATACAGCCTGCTCGGCGCGACCTGGCTGGTCCTGAAGACCGAGGGCGCCCTGCAGGACCGCGCCTACCGGCTGGCCGCCTGGCTCACTGGCGCGACCCTGCTCGCCATCTTCAGCGTCAGCCTCGCGACCCCGTTCCTGGGGGCGGCTTACTGGCGGCGCTGGTTCGAGTTCCCGCGGATCCTGGCCACCGCCCAGGTGCCCCTGCTCGTGCTGCTGACCGCCGGCGCGCTGGTCTATGGCCTGAAGCGCCGCCGCGAGACCTGGCTGTTCCCGCTGGCGCTCGGCCTCTTCGCCCTAGGCTATGTCGGACTGGCGATCAGCCTGTTCCCCTATGTGGTGCCGACGCAGGTCACGATCTGGCAGGCGGCCGCCCCGCCCTCCAGCCAGGCCTTCATGCTGGTCGGCGCGGCGATCCTGGTGCCGATCATCCTGGCCTATACTGGCTACGCCTACTGGGTGTTTCGCGGCAAGGTCGGGGCGGAGGGCTATCATTGACCCCGTCCCCAACCTCGGCGACTTGGCGGCGCTGGGCCTGGTTCGCCGGCCTTTGGGCGGCGAGCGTTCTGGCGCTCAGTGTCGTCGCCGGAGTTCTCAAGCTGATCTTCGGCGCGATCCTGAAATGAACGCCTAGTCCTTGGCGGCCTTCAGCAGGAAGCCCAGCACCTCGGCCACCGCCACATAGAGCCGCTCGGGGATCTCGGTCTCCAGCTCCAGGGTCGAGAGCGCCTGGGCCAAGGGCGGATTGTGGGTCATGGGCACGCCATGGGCCTCCGCCACCGCGATGATCCGCTCCCCGGTCAGGCCACGGCCGGACGCCACCACCTGGGGCGCGCCGCCACTCTCATAGCGCAGGGCCACGGCGACGCGGCGGCTGGGGGTGTCGGTGCTCACAGGGTTTGGTCCACGAGGCGGCCGGCGGCGGGCGGTGGGGCGGCGGGGGTCCCGTGAAACACCGAGACGTCGGCCGGCAGGCGCGCAGCCGCCAGCCGGGCGTTCAGGATCGCAACATGGCTGCGCAGCCGCTCGGCGCCCTCCATCGTCTGGGCCCAGAGCGCGACGCCGAGGTGGCCATGGGCCAGGGTCAGGTGCGCCTCGACCGGGCCGAGCGGCGCGATGTCCAGGGCGAAGCGGGTCCGCCAGGTGGCGCCCTGCTCCCGATCGGGGGAATCGCCCTTGCCCTCGCGGCGGATCTCGAACTGGGTCATGGCCGCGCCCTGGGGCGTGGCGACTGGCGCCTCGAACACCCAGCGCGTCACCTCGCCGGCCTCGACCAGGTCGTGCGGCGAGGGCATGGAGGCGATCTGCAGCAGTTCGGTGCGGGCCAGCGCCGCGTCAGTCTCATCGGCCAGCTGGCGCATCACGGCCGGGATCTCGACATCGGAGCCGAGATTGGACGCAGCCGGGCGCTGGGCTGTGGTCGGTCCGCCACGATAGGGCGGCGGCGGCCGCTGGGCCGTGGGCTTGCCCGGCGTGCGCACGGAGTCCTTGGGCAGGCCGGCGGCCAGGGCCTGGCGCAGGATCAGCAGCGAGGCCTTGAGGTCGACGCCGACCGGCGAGGTCTGGGGCTCGGCGGCGAGCTTGGCCTCCAGCAACAGGCCCGACCCCGTCAGCGCCTTCTCGACGTCGCGGGCCGATACGTCGGGGCCCATGGGCGACAGCTGCATCATCACCTGCGCGGCGGCGGCGCGGGCGGCGGGCGGCAGGGGCCGGCCCCCCAGGGCCTGGCGCAGGTCGGCGATCAGCGGGCCCATGCCGTCCTGGCGGGCGGCGGCGTCCTGGGCGGCCATGGCGGCGGCCGAAGCGGGGGTCTTGGGCGCATTGGCCTGGTCGGCGCTGGGCGCCCGACGCGGACCATAGATCGGCCCGGCCCGCTCGATCTCCTGGATGCGCGCGACTTCGCCCACGTTGGAGCGGATCGCTCCCGTGATCTGCGCGGCGCTGGGCGCGCCGGTCGGCCCTCTGATCGGCGAGATCGCCACGCGAAGTCCCGTCCGCTGTGCAAGACCTCCAGGCTAGGGCGGCATGGTGAATGCGGCGTTAACACTTGTTACCGACCGGGCATGGAAAGGGGCGACCCGCGCCTGCGCCGGCCGCCCCCACCACATCCCAGTCCGCCTCAGGTCGATCAGTCGCCCTTGTGCGGCAGCTCCATCGGCTCGGCCTCGTGGCCAGAGACCGCGATCCCCCGCCCGAGCTTCGAGTTCCACATGCCATAGGCGAAATAGACCGCGATGCCGGCCGCCAGATAGATCAGGAAGAAGTTGCGGGTGGCCGGGGCGGCCATCAGGCTCATCAGCAGGAACAGGCACATGATCGCGCCCAGGATCGGCACCACCGGATAGAGCGGGGTGCGGAAGGGACGCTTCAGGTCCTTCGCCGTGATGCGCAGATAGATCACCGTGATGCAGACAATGGCGAAGGCGGCCAGCGAGCCGACGTTCGACAGGTCGGCCAGGGCGTCCAGCGACATGAAGCCGGCGGCCGACGCCGCGGCCACGCCGACCACGATGGTGTTGATCCAGGGCGTCTTGAACTTGGAGTGCACCTTGGCCAGCACGCTGGGCAGCAGGCCGTCACGCGACATGGTGTAGAAGATGCGGGTCTGGCCATACATCAGCACCAGCATCACCGAAGACAGGCCGGCGATGGCCCCGATCTTCACCAGCACCGCGAACCAGGGCAGGCCGATCTGGTTCACCGCCGTGGCGATGGGCGCAGGGTTGTCCAGCGAGGCGTAGGGCACGATGCCCACCAGCACGGCCGAGGTCAGGATGTAGAGCACGGTGCAGACGGCGAGCGCGCCCAGGATGCCGATCGGCATGTCCCGGGCCGGATTGCGCGCCTCGGCCCCGGCGGTGGAGACCGCCTCGAAGCCCAGATAGGCGAAGAAGATCACCGCAGCAGCGTGGATCACCCCGCCGATGCCGTACTTGGTGTTGTTGGCGCCGGTGACCACGTCGACCATGGCGCGGCCCATCTGATGCCAGATGTCCATCGGCGTGCCGGGCGGCGGGGCCGGGATCTGGGCCGGGATCAGCGGCGACCAGTGGGCCGGGTTCACATAGCGCGCGCCGATCACGATGAAGGCGATGACCACGGTCAGCTTGATGACCACGACGATATTGTTGACCGTGGCGCTCTCGGAGACGCCGAGCACCAAGAGGCAGGTGACCAGGCCGATGGCCACGATGGCCGGCAGGTTCATGATGCCGGTGGCGATCACCACGCCGGCGTCATTCTTGACCAGCACCCCCGGCGCGGCCGTGAGCGCTGGAGGGATAACGATGTGCATCTGGTGCAGCAGGCTTGTCAGATAGCCCGACCAGCCGACGGCCACGGTCGAGGCCGCCAGGCCGTATTCCAGCACCAGCAACAGGCCCATGACCCAGGCCACGACCTCGCCCATCGAGGCGTAGCTGTAGGAATAGGCCGAGCCGGAGACCGGCAGCACCGAGGCCAGTTCCGCATAGCAGAGCGCCACAAAGGCGCAGAGCGTGCCGGTGATGATGAAGGAGATCATGATGCCGGGGCCGGCGAACTGGGCGGCCGCGCGGCCGGTCAGCACGAAGATCCCGGTGCCGATGACGCAGCCGATCCCCAGCATGACCAGGTTCAGCGCGCTGAGCGAGCGCGCCAGTTCGCCATTCTCATGTTCGGACTGGATCTGGGCGACCGACTTTCGTCGGAAAATACCGCCCCTTGGCCGGGTGGTTTCGGCGTTTGCCATCGAAGTCTCTCCCTGGGTGGCCGGACTCGGTCGCCAGCCTTTCGGCGACGCTAGCCGTAAGGCGCGGCGCCGGCAATCTCGGGCCTCAGGCACGGAACGCCAACGGTTTCGCGTATGGGGGATCGTAAGCGTCGCAGGGCGGCGGGTTCCGGGCGGTTCCTGAAGACGATCGCCGCGAACTGAGCAGTTTTCATGCGCGGGGCAGGCGGCCGAAGGCCTCGGTTCAAGGGGGGCGGCCCGTAGGCCAAGTTCACCGCGCGTATTGCGGGGACAACAGGAAGGCGAAGCCGCGCAGCACCGCCTGCTCCAGGCGCTCGGCCAAGGCTATGTCCTTCTCCATATGGACGGTCGAGGCGATGCCGCGGCCCAGCACCCAGCAGAGGCGCGCGATGTCCTCAACCCGCTCAGCCGGGACCCTGTCATCGCCGCGCAGCGAACTCTGAAAGGCTTCGAACGCCCGATGCTCGGCCTCTCGCACCGCGTGATGCCCCGAGCCGCTCGGTTCGATCTGCATCAGGGCGTAGAGGTTAGGACTGCGTCGGATGAAGGTGAGCAACGCGGCGTTCGCCGCGTCGATCCGGTGCGGGAACTTGCCGCTCTCCATGGCGTGCTCGATCCTCTGGGCCAGATCCCGCCACCCCTCGACCGCCACCGCCGCCTGCAGCGCGTCCTTGTTGGTGAAGTGGTAGTAGAGGCTTGCGACCCCGCTGCCGACCTCTGTCGCCACCCGCCGCAACTGCAAGGCGTCGGCCCCGCCGCGTTCGACCAGGCTCCGCGCCGCATCCAGGGCGCGGCGACGCAAGGTTCCGGAGCTGGCGATCCTGGATGTCATAACCGACCTTCGAACACGGGCGCGACCATGGACGATGACGGGCGTCGCAAACAGCCTAGACCCTGGAGGGCAGGACGACCTTCATGTCCTCATAGCCCTTCACGAAGATCGAGTAGCTGCGCCGGGGCTCCTCCTGGAGCTGGATGTCGGGGAAGCGCTTCATGATCTCTTCCCAGATGATCGTCAGCTGCAGCTCGGCCAGGCGGTTGCCGACGCAGCGGTGGATGCCAAACCCGAAGGACATGTGCTGGCGCGGCCGGGGCCGGTCGATGATGAAGCTGTCGGGGGTCTCGATCACGGTCGCGTCGCGATTGCCCGAGACGTACCACATGACCACCTTGTCCCCTTCCCTGATGGTCTTGCCGCCCATTTCGAAATCCTGGGTCGCCGTACGGGACATGTGGGCGAGCGGCGTTTGCCAGCGAATGGTCTCGGAGACCATGGACGGGATCAGGTCGGGATTCGCGCGCAGCTTGGCGTACTGATCGGGGTTCTGGTTCAAGGCCAGGACTGACCCGGAGATGGTGTTTCGGGTGGTGTCATTGCCGCCGATGATCAGCAGGCCGACATTGGCGTGGAACTCCGCCATCGTCATGTTTCGGGTGTCTTCCCCGTGCGCCAGCATGGAGATCAGGTCGCCGGTCGGTTCGGCGTTGACCCGCTGATTCCAGAGCTCGGTGAAGTAGCCGAAGCACTCGGCCATGGTGTCGCGCAGTTCCTGCAGGTTGGCCACCGGACCGCCGAAGCCCGGCGGCGTGGTCATGGCGTCGGACCACCGGGTGAGGTTGCGGCGCTTCTCGAACGGAAAGTCGAACAGGGTCGCCAAGGTCATGGTGGTCAGTTCCTTGGACACCAGATCGACCCAGTCGAAGGTCTCGCCGATCGGAAGGCTGTCGAGGATCTGGCCCGCCCGCTCACGGATCAGCGGGGCCATGACGGACAGCGCGTGGGGCGAAAGGGCCGGGCTGACCGTCTTGCGCTGAACGTCGTGGCGCGGCGGATCCATGGCGATGAAGTTGGTGGCGGTGTTGTTGGGGTCGCGGAACCCCTGGGCGGCCTTCGGCGACAGCGCGATGCCCTTGGCCGAGGAAAAGACCTGATGGTTGGAGTCCACCGACATGATGTCGTTGTATTTTGTGATCGACCAGAAGGGTCCGTAGTTGCTGTCGGGCGTGTAGTGGACCGGCGCCTCCGCGCGCAGCCGCTCGAAGATCGGCCACATGGCGTCGTCGCGGAACAGCGAGGCCCGCGCCGGGTTCAGGTCCTCGACGGGCGTGTTGTAGGCGGCCTCGCGCGCGGCGGCGCGCTTGTCCTTCAGAACGTCCACGACCCCGTCCGCCATCCTTAGGCCCTCCCTGCCTGCGCCCAGACCGGGCGCGAGCCTATCGAGCCCCTTCGAACACGGTTCCACAAGCGGTTCTGGTGGTGGGCGGGGCGCGGGGGGTGTCGCGGGTTTCGCCGCCCACGCTCCGGCGGCTTCGCGTCAGCAAGGGTTTGACCACGAGCGACACGAACGACACGAACGGGCTGCGGTGGCGGAGCGGCTCGGCCTCAGCGCCCCTCGATGTAAAATATCTTTGACATGTCAAAAATCTTTGACCATGGTTCCGCCATAGCAACGGGGGTTCCGATGGCGGTGCGTGAGATTGCAGCTTGGGTGATGGTCGCCCTATTCGGCGCGGCGGGCGGCTATTGCCTGATGGCGATCCTGAGGGTTGGCCTGGGGGCGCCGCCCGAGACGGCGGCGGTCGCGGCGGCCGGGTTCACCCTGACGGGGGTGGTCGCCCTGGAAATCGGGCTCGGGATCTTCTTCCCGAAGCAATCAGGGGCGCCGCCGGACGAGCGCGAGCGGCTGATCGTGGCGCGGGCTGGGCATTG
Source organism: Phenylobacterium aquaticum (assembly GCF_947378715.1). Taxonomy (GTDB): domain Bacteria; phylum Pseudomonadota; class Alphaproteobacteria; order Caulobacterales; family Caulobacteraceae; genus Phenylobacterium; species Phenylobacterium aquaticum_A. The sequence continues at coordinate 10,536 of NZ_CANCLE010000051.1, read as the reverse complement.
GTCCGGGCTGGCGTTCCTGGTCGGCGTGCTGCCGGCCCTGGGGCACTATGTGACCCACGGCGACGGCAATGTGATGTTCCACGTGATCGTTCTGTCGCTGATGGCGTCAGGGTTGATCGAGTACGGGGCCCAGATCGTGCTCTTTCGGCGATAGGATCGGGCGCCTTGGCCAAGCCGCCCCCCATCACCAACCGGGTCAGCGAACTGCGGGAACAGGCTGGCGGCATGAGCCAGGCCGCCCTGGCCGCCGCCATCGGCGTGACCCGCCAGACCATCATCGCCATCGAGCAGGGCAGATATTCCCCCTCGCTCGAAAGCGCGTTCCGGATCTCGCGGGTGTTCGGCGTCGGCGTCGAGGACGTCTTTGGCTGGGCGGAATAGCGCCCTGCCCTCAGGCCTCCGCGTCGGCCTTGGCCTGGGCGGCGACCATGGCGGTCATCATTTTCTCGAAGGCGCCGGAACGGATCAGTTCGCGGCGTTCTTCCAGGCCGCGATGCAGTTCGGCCAGGGTCTTGGCGGCGTGTTCGTTCTGCTGGATCGCGGCCCAATAGGCGGCGACCTTGGCGGATTTCGGGATCGGGTTCTCGACGCCGGTGTTGGGCAGCACGTTCTCGACCATGAACAGGCCCGGCACCAGGGCGCAGTCGGCCATGGTGACACGGCCGCAGCAGGCGAAGCCGTCCTCGCCGATCATCTTGTCCAGCGCCTTGATGTTGCGGACCACCTGGCCGGCCAGCAGTTCGACCACGCCCTCGTTGCGGGTCTTGGCGCGGGCCTGGCCCGACAGCATGAACATGTTGTTCATGATGTAGATGTCGCCGACCCGGGCGACGGTGCGGATATGGGCGGTCTCGCGCGGCGTGGCGCCCAGCATCGAGGGCGTGGGATAGATCTCCTCCAGATATTCCGCGATCACCTCGGATTCCGGCATCATGTCGCCGTCGATATCCAGCACCGGGATGCGGCCGATCGGGAACTGCTCGCGGAACTTCGGGGTGCCGAAGGTCGCCGGCCGCTCGAGCGTGATGTCGCTGATGCCCTTGGCGTAGATCTGCATCCGCACGCGGGCGGAATAGGGGCTGAGGTCGCCGGAATAGAGCTTCATCGGGTCTGGCGCTCCTGGGCGCGGAAATGGGGCTAGGGGAAATGGCGGCAGGCGAGATTTCGAAACGCCGCTATTTGCCGCCAGTCGCCCGGTTCGCGCAACCTCCACGGAGGCGACCAGCCCGCGCCCGTCAGGAGAGCCGGTCGCGGAAGTCGGTGTAGTCGAAGGTCCGCACCAGGCGGAGCGCATCGGTCTCGCTGTTCCACAGCGCGATGGCCGGCAGGGGCACGCCGTTGAAGGTGTTGGTCTTGACCATCGAATAGTGGGCCTGGTCGAGGAAGGCGATGCGGTCGCCCGGCGCCGGCGGGGCGGCGAAGACATAGTCACCGATGATGTCGCCGGCCAGGCAGGAGGGCCCGCCGATTCGCACGCTCACCCCGGTCTCGGCCTCGCCCAGCAGGGCCGGCCGATAGGGCGCCTCGATCACGTCTGGCATGTGGCAGGTGGCGGAGATGTCAGTGATGGCGACCGGCATGGCGTTGTCGAGGGTGTCGAGGATCTCGCCGACCAGTATGCCGGCGTCGAGCGCGATCGCCTCGCCCGGCTCCAGATAGACCTCGACCCCGTGGCGCGCCGTGATCCCGCGCAGGAAGGCGACCAGGTCGTCGCGGGCGTAGTCGGCGCGGGTGATGTGGTGGCCGCCGCCGAGGTTCAGCCATTTCAGGCGAGGCAGGAGCGCCGCGAGCTTGGGCTCCAGGCTGGCCCAGATGCGGGCCAGGGGTTCGAAGCCCTGTTCGCACAGGGCGTGGATGTGCAAGCCGTCGACGCCGTCCAGATGCTCCGGCCGCAGTTGCGAGACCGGGAAGCCCAGGCGCGAGCCGGCCTGGCAGGGATCATATTTGGCGACCTCCGCCTCGCTGTGCTCGGGGTTGAGGCGCAGGCCGATCTCGAACTGCTGGCCCGCGTCGCGCGCTGCCGCGATCAGGTCGGCGAACCGGGCGATCTGGGCCGGAGAATTGAAGATCACCGTATCGGACAGCGCCAGAATCTCGGCCAGGTCCTCGCGCCGATAGGCCGGCGCATAGGTGGTCAGCTCGCCCCTGTAGTGCTCGCGGGCCAGCCGGGCTTCCCACAGGCCGGACGCGCAGACCCCGTCCAGATGCTCGCCCACCAGATCGGCCAGGGCCCACATGGAGAAGGCCTTGAGCGCCAACAACACCTTGGCCCCGCCCCGCGCGCCAATGTCGGCCAGCACCGCGAGATTGCGCCGCACGGCGACCTCGTCGACCACGAATGCGGGGGACGGGACACGGCCGAGGTCGAAGCTCGCGAACGCGCCGGGGCCGGCGGCCTGGGTTTGCATGGCGTCGCGACCGATCAGAAGGCCAGGGGCGCCGGCAGGTCCTTGACCTGCCAGGGCAGGCCGTGCCGGTTCAGCATGTCCATGAACGGGTCGGGGTCGAGCTGTTCCATGTTGAACACCCCCTGGCCCTTCCACTGGCCGCTCAGCATCAGGGCCGCGCCGATCATGGCCGGAACGCCGGTCGTGTAGCTGACCGCCTGGTTGCCGGTCTCGGCATAGGCGGCCTCGTGGTCGCAGATGTTGAGGATGTAGACCGTCTTCTGGACGCCGTCCTTCTGGCCGGTGGCGATGGTCCCGATATTGGTCTTGCCCCGGGTCACCGACCCCAGGGAGGACGGCTCGGGCAACAGGGCCTTCAGGAACTGCAGGGGGATGATCTCGCGGCCCTCGAACATCACCGGATCGATCCGGGTCATGCCGATATTGGTCAGCACCTCCAGGTGCTTGAGATAGGAGTCGCCAAAGGTCATCCAGAAGCGGATGCGCTGGATGTCCGGGTGGAACTTGACCAGGGATTCCAGCTCCTCATGGTACATGAGGTACATGTTGCGCGGGCCGACCTGATCGAAGTCGAACAGCTGTTTCTGGGCCAGGGCCGGGCCCTCGACCCAGGCGCCATTCTCCCAGTGCCGCGACGGCGCGGTCACTTCGCGCAGATTGATCTCGGGATTGAAGTTGGTGGCGAACGGCAGGCCGTGGTCGCCGCCGTTGCAGTCCAGGATGTCGAGGGTGTCGATCCGGTCGAGCAGGTGCTTGGCGGCATAGGTGGTGAACACCGAGGTCACGCCGGGATCGAAGCCGCAGCCCAGCAGCGCCATCAGCCCTGCGGCCTTGAACCGCGCCTGATAGGCCCACTGCCAGCTATATTCGAACTTGGCCTGATCGCGAGGCTCGTAGTTGGCGGTGTCGAGATAGTTCACCCCGGCGGCCAGACAGGCGTCCATGATCGCCAGGTCCTGGTAGGGCAGGGCCAGATTGACCACCATCTGGGGCTTCACGGCCGAGATCAGGGCGATGGTGGCGGCGACATCGTCAGCGTCGAGCGCCGCCACATCGATGGTCACGCCGGTGCGTTGCTTGACCGAGGCGGCGATCGCCTCGCACTTGGCCAGCGTGCGGCTCGCCAGGGTGATGTGCGAGAACACCTCCGGGCTCATCGCCATCTTGTGGACGGCGACCGAACCCACGCCGCCCGCTCCAATCACCAGCACCCTGCTCATATGTGCCTCTCCTGGCGCTCAACAAACCCAAGTCGCCCCACCGTCAACGCGCGGGGGGACGGTTCGTATCACGGGGCCGCCGGGACCGCTAACCACCCGCGCCCCACATTTCGGAGGATTGGCCCCACACGCGGGGCCTGCGCCGAACCGCCGCCCCTCTGTAGGCCCGTCACATTACAATTTGACCCGGCGAAATCGCCGCGCCTTCACGGGCGGCTAACAGGGGAACCTCTCCCCGCCAGCGGTGGAGGGCCTAGCTCTGGGATCGCGCGGCGGCCAGTTCGGCGAACGCCTGGCGCAGGTCGCCGACATGGCTCGCGAACACCGTCGCCGGATCGACCGTGCCGTCATTGGCCTCGATCCGCTCGCGCGGCAGCCGCAGGCCCGGGCGGGTGGGCACGGGCCGCATGTGCAGACCCTGGCAGACCTGCTCCAGCTGGGCCGAGCATTTGTCGCCGCCCTGGCCGCCATAGGTGACGATCATCACTGGCTTGCCGGCCCACTCGCGGTAGAGGTGATCGAGGGCGTTCTTCAGAGGAGCCGGATAGCCCCAGTTATATTGCGGCGAGACGATCACGAAGGCCTCGGCCCCGGCGATCTTGCGACTCCAGGCCTGGCTGTGCGCGAAGGCGTAGGCGCCGGCGGCCGGAATGCCGGGCTCATCGTCCATCGGCAGCGGCCAGTCCTTCAGATCGACCACTTCGAAGGCGCCGCCGGTCGCGGCGTGGCCGAGCCCCGCCACCCATTCGGCGACCTGGATGCAAATGCGGCGGGCCCTCAGGCTTCCGGCGATGACGAGGGTCGGAGATGCGTGTATCATGCACGCACTATGTGATCCGCCGGGGGCCTTGTAAAGCGTGCATCATACACTCAATATCGATGATCTGGGCACAGCCCTGGTCGACCTGATGAGCGTCTTCAGCAGTCCCCAGCGCGACGAGGTCCTGCTGCGCGAGGCCGGGGTCGAGCTCGACCGGGCCCTGTTCCCGCTGCTGGTCCGCCTGGCGGCCCGGGGTCCCCTGGGCGTCGCCGGCCTGGGCGCCCAGGTCGGCCGCGATCACACGACCGTCAGCCGCCAACTCGCCAAGCTCGAGGGCCTGGGCCTGGTGTCGCGCCAGGAGACGCTCGCCGACCGCCGCGTCCGGACCGCCGCCCTGACCCCGGCCGGCGACGCGATCGTCCGGGCCATCACCGCCGCCCGGCGCCGGCTGCTGTCGAAGGTGCTCGCCGACTGGTCGGCCGCCGATCTCGCCGACCTCGCCCGCCTGAACCGCCGCTTCGTCGATGCGCTGGTGGATGCGGGGCGAGGCTAAGGTCGGGATATCCACCCCTTTCCAACCCGCCCCCAGCGAACATTGCGCCCGCCCGCCACCTCGCTAGGCTCGCGCCTAGGTCTCTCCAAGGAATCGCATGTTCCGTTCCCTGCCCCTGCGCGCGGCGCTCGCCTTCGTCCTCCTGCTGGCCGCCTCGCCCGCGCTGGCCCAGACCTCGCCGCTGGCGCCCGACATCCCCAAGGCCCTGGTGCGGCCCACGGCCGGCGACGACTATGTGAAGCGCGAGGTGATGATCCCCATGCGCGACGGGGTGAAGCTCTACACCGTCATCGTCATCCCCAAGGGGGCCAGGGACGCGCCGATCATCCTGACGCGCACCCCCTACAACGCCGCCAAGCGGGCCGAGCGCAATCTGGGGTCCGACATGCTGTCCACCCTGTCCCAGGGCGACGAGGTGCTGGTCGAGGGCGGCTATATCCGGGTGTTCCAGGACGTGCGCGGCAAGTTCGGCTCGGAGGGCGACTATGTGATGACCCGGCCGCCGCGCGGCCCGCTCAATGCGTCCGCCGTCGACCATGTCACGGACGCCTATGACACCATCGACTGGCTGGTGAAGAACACGCCCGAATCCAACGGCCGGGTCGGGATGATCGGCTCCTCCTATGAGGGCTTCACCGTTCTCATGGCCCTGCTGGACCCGCATCCGGCCCTGAAGGCCGCCGTGCCGATGAGCCCGATGGTCGACGGCTGGAAGGGCGACGACTGGTTCCACAACGGCGCGTTCCGTCAGACCAATTTCGACTACATCTATCGCCAGACCGGCCAGAGGGGCGCTGGCGACGCCGTGCCGCGCACCACCCATGACGACTATGACGGCCTGTTGCGGGCCGGCTCGGCCGGCGACTACGCCAAGGCCAACGGCTTCGAACAACTGGCCTTCTGGAAGAAGATCACCGAGCACCCGGCCTGGGACGGCTTCTGGCAGGGCCAGGCGCTGGACCTGTTGCTGGCCAAGCGGCCGCTCAGCGTACCGACCATGATTGTCGGCTCCCTGTGGGACCAGGAGGACATGTATGGCGCGATCCACACCTATGAGGCCCTGGAGCCCAAGGACGCCAGGAACGACATGCTGTCGATCGTGCTGGGGCCGTGGCGCCATTCCGGCGTCAATTATGACGGCTCAAGCCTGGGCGAGCTGAAGTTCGCCGGCGACACCGCCACGGCCTTCCGCAGGGAGGTGATGCGGCCGTTCCTGGACGCCAACCTCAAGACCGGCGCCCCCAAGGCCGACACCCCACCGGTGCTGATCTATGAGACCGGCCTGAACCGGTGGAGCCGGATGGAGCGCTATCCCCAGGCCTGCGCCTCGGGCTGCGCTGTGGCGTCCAGGCCGATCTATCTTGCCGCCAAAGGGGGCTTGAGCTTCACGGCGCCGGCCAAGGCCGAGACGGGTTTCGACGAGTATGTCTCTGATCCCGCCAAGCCCGTGCCCTATCAGCCGCGCCCGGTGGTGTTCGCCGATGGCGAGGCCTGGCGGCGCTGGCTGGTCACCGACCAGAGGTTCGTCGACGGCAGGCCCGACGTGCTGACCTATGTCACCGCGCCGCTCACCGAGCCGCTGCGCATCTCCGGCATGCCGGTGGTCAACCTGTTCGCATCGACCTCCGGCACGGACTCAGACTGGGTGGTCAAGCTGATCGACGTCTATCCGGACGAGGTCCCTTCCCATCCGGAGATGGGCGGCTTCGAGCTGGGGGTGGGCATGGACATCTTCCGCGGCCGCTATCGCGAGAGCCTGGAGCATCCGACGGCGATCCCGGCCGGGCAGACGCAGGCCTATCGTTTCGCCCTGCCCCCGGCCAACCACGTCTTCCTGCCCGGCCACCGGATCATGGTCCAGGTGCAGTCGAGCTGGTTCCCGCTCTATGACCGCAATCCGCAGACCTTCGTCCCCAACATCTTCTTCGCCAAGCCAGGCGACTATCAGAAGGCGACCCAGCGGATCTATCGCGGCGGGGCGGCGGCCAGCTCCATCGAACTGCCGGTGGTTCCGGGGCTCTAGCCGCCCCCCTTTCAGGGGTGGGTGTAGTAGGCCACTCCATTCGGCCAGGCGCCCGGATGGTCGCGGAAGCCCACGGCCGCCACCGTGCTGGCATAGTTGTGCTGGCCGGCCTGGGTGATCTGGGGGCCGTCCTTCTCCAGGTCGGCGACGGACCGGGCGGCCGGGCGCACCACGACGATATGGCCGGGCTTGTGGGGGTCTGGGCTGGCATAGACCATGACGGTCAGCTGGCCCTGGTTGGCGGCGGCCTGGGCCGCCACTGGCCCAGACACCGGGGTCCAGCCGCCCTGGCGGCCGGCGGCTGAGGCGAACCAGGCGGCCTGGGCGCTGGCCAGCAGGATCTGGCCATGCTGCGGCGGGCGCAGCATATAGACCCCCAGCCTCTGGCCCACGGCGGCGGCGAAGGCGCTGCAATGGGTGGCCTTGCCCGGGCCCTCATAGTCGGCGGCGCGGTCTGGGCGGCCGGTCTCCCAGTTCACATGCTCGCTGGCCAGCCACAGGTGCTCGACGTCCATGCTGTCGAGCAGGGCGGTGAGCCGGACGCCGGCCGGACTGACCGGCGGGACGGGCTGGGCGAGGGCTGGGCCCGCCACCAGGACGGCCGGCAGCAGGGCGAGGATCAGGCGTCGGAGGTTCATTCGCCAAAGTCGCCGTTCGCCGCCGCACCGCAAGCGGCGACCAGCCCGGATCGGGGCGGCGACGCGCGCTTGACGGATCGAATTAACCGCGTAATTCTGCCCGTGAATTACGGACGTAAGACCATGCACATCACCGCCGCCGAAAGCCAGATCATGGACGCCCTGTGGCGACGTGAGCCGCTGACCACCGACGAGATCGTCGCCGAGGTGGGGCCGGCCCAGGGCTGGGGCGACGCCACGGTCAAGACCCTGATCAACCGGCTCCTGAAGAAGAAGGCGCTGAAGTCCGAGAAGGTCGGCGGCCGCCACTGCTATCGGCCGCTGGTCGCTCGCGCCGACTATGTCCAGGCCGAGAGCCAGGGCTTGCTCGACCGGCTGTTCGACGGCCAGCTGGCCCCCATGGTCGCCCATTTCGCCAAGACCCGCACCCTCAAGCCCGAGGAACTGGCGCGGCTGAAGAAGCTGATCTCGGAGCTCGACGACGATGATCGCTGACCTGCTCGCGAACCTCCTGTGGGCCAATGTCCAGGCGGGGCTGGCGATCCTGGCCGTGCTGGCCGCCCGCCGGCCGGTCCGCGCCCTGTGCGGCGCCCAGGCCGCCTACGCCCTGTGGCTCGCGGTCCCGCTGGTGTTCCTGGCCAGCCTCGCCCCGGCAGCGGAAGCCGAGGGCGCGACGGCCGCCCTGCTCCAGGCCCACGTCCTGGCCCCGCGCTTCCGTCTACACCCGCCGCAGGGCCTGGCTGCGGTCTGGGCGGCTGGCGCGACCCTGGCGATCGGCCTCCTGGCCTGGGGCCAGCTGCGTTTCCTGGCCCGGGCCCGCGCAGGCCTGGCGGGTCCCGCCGTGGTCGGGGTGATCACGCCTCGCCTGGTGACCCCGGACGACTTCGAAGAACGCTATTCGCAGGCTGAGCGCGCCCTGATCCGCGCCCATGAACGGGCCCATATCGAGCGCGACGATCCCAAGACCAATGCCGCCATGGCCCTGGCCCAATGCCTGTGCTGGTTCAATCCGCTGGTCCATGTCGCAGTCTATTTCGCCCGACTGGACCAGGAGCTGGCCTGCGACGCCACGGTCATGGCCACCCGGTCGCGCCAGCGCCGGCTCTACGCCCAGACCATGCTGAAGACCCAGCTGAACGGATCACCCCTGCCCCTCGGCTGCCATTGGCTGGCGGGCGCCCATCCGCTGGAGGTCCGCATCGGCGCCCTGGCCGCGCCCGCCGTCCGCGACGCGCAGCTGCAGGCCGGGGCCTGGGGGGCCGCAATCCTGGCCATTGTCGCCGCCTACGGCGCCTGGGCGGCCAAGCCGCCCGCCCCGCCCCGGCTCCACTTCGAGCAGGCGATCTATGACCGCACGCTGTCGCCGGGCCAGGGGGCGGGGATCGTGATGATCCACCTGTCGGCCACCGAGGTCGCCGGCCTTCCCCAGCCCCGGTCGCGCTGAGCGATGATCGCGCTGATTGTCCGCGTCCTGGTCTGCGCGGCGCTCGGCAGCTTCCTCGTCGCCGGCGCGGCGATCAGCCTGATGCGAGGGTGACGCGCCGCCGCGTCCTGCCTATCGCACTCGCGGCCGAGTCCGGCTAAAAGCCCGGCCATGAGCGCCCAGCCTGCGAAGACCCTGGCCGAATCGGCCGCCGAATACGGCCTGAAGCCCGAGGAATACGACCTCATCGTCCAACGCCTGAACCGCGAGCCGAACCTCGTGGAGCTGGGGGTGTTCTCGGTGATGTGGTCGGAGCACTGCTCCTACAAGTCCAGCCGCAAGCACCTGGGCAAGTTCCCGACCACGGGGCCGCGCGTGATCTGCGGGCCGGGCGAGAACGCGGGCGTGATCGACATCGGCGACGGCCAGGCCTGCATCTTCAAGATGGAAAGCCACAACCACCCCTCCTACATCGAGCCCTATCAGGGCGCGGCCACGGGCGTGGGCGGCATCATGCGCGACGTCTTCACCATGGGCGCGCGGCCGATCGCGCTGTTGAACGCCCTGCGGTTCGGTGATCCCAGCCACCCCAAGACCAAGCGGCTGGTGTCGGGCGTGGTCAGCGGCATCGGCGGCTATGGCAATTGCGTGGGCGTGCCGACGGTCGCCGGCGAGACCAATTTCCACAAGGGCTACGACGGCAACATCCTGGTCAACGCCATGTGCGTGGGCCTGGCCGACGCCGACAAGATCTTCTATTCCGCCGCGCCCTCGCCCGGCCTGCCGGTGGTCTATTTCGGCTCCAAGACCGGCCGGGACGGCATCCATGGCGCGACCATGGCCAGCCAGGAATTCGACGACGCGTCGGACGAGAAGCGCCCGACCGTGCAGGTCGGCGACCCCTTCGCCGAGAAGCTGCTGATCGAGGCGACGCTGGAGCTGATGGCCTCGGGCGCCGTGGCCGCCATCCAGGACATGGGCGCGGCGGGCCTCACCTCCTCCTCGGTCGAGATGGCCGGCAAGGGCGGGGTGGGCGTCGAGCTCAACCTCGACATGGTGCCCCAGCGCGAAGAGGGCATGAGCGCCTATGAGATGATGCTGTCGGAAAGCCAGGAGCGCATGCTGGCGGTGCTGAAGCCCGGCCGCGAAGCCGACGGCCAGCGGATCTTCAAGAAGTGGGGCCTAGACGCCGCCACCATCGGCCACACCACCGACACCGGCCGCATGGTGCTGAAGCACACGGGCGAGGTGGTCTGCGACGTGCCGCTGGCGCCGCTGTTCGACGACGCCCCGCTCTATGACCGGCCCTGGGTGGCGACGCCGGCCCAGCCGCGCCTGGCCCCTTCGGACGTTCCCGCGCCGGCCGACTACGCCGCGGCGGTCGTCAAGCTGATGAGCGCCCCGGACATGGCGTCCAAGCGCTGGCTCTGGGAACAGTACGACCGCCACGTCATGGCCGACACCCTGGAGGACTCGGCCACCGGCGCCGACGCCGGGATCGTGCGCGTGCA
>NZ_CANCLE010000050.1 GCF_947378715.1 Phenylobacterium aquaticum | reverse complement strand
GGTCTCGACATCGCGCTTGATGATCCGGCCATGCGGACCCGAGCCGGTCACCGCCGCCAGATCCAGCCCCTTCTGCTGGGCGATCCGCCGGGCGAGCGGCGAGGCGAAGACGCGCTGACCCCCTCCGTCGCGCTTCGCTTCGCTCACCGCGCCACCTCCCCCAGAGGGGGAGGAACCAGGCGCAGCGGACGCAGCGACGGCGGGAGCAGGTTGCTCCGGGGGAGCTGGCGGCGTAGCCGCCTGAGGGGGACTTTGACTCGGGGCCGGCGCAGAAGCCGCCTCGCCCTCTCCGCTCAGCCGGGCGATCGGGGTGTTGACCTTAACCCCCTCGGTCCCTTCCGGAACCAGCACGTCCTCGACCACGCCCTCGTCGACGGCTTCCACCTCCATGGTCGCCTTGTCGGTCTCGATCTCGGCGATCACGTCGCCCGACTTCACCACGTCGCCCTTCTTCACATGCCACTTGGCGAGCGTCCCCTCCTCCATGGTCGGCGACAGGGCAGGCATCAGGACATCAATGGACATGGCGTCAGCTTCTCAGGCGCTTAGGCGGGTTTCGACCAGGACCGTGGGCGTCCAGCGCGACAGGCGCCGGGCCAACTTGGCCTCGTCGGTTTCAAAGTCATAGACAGCGGGCTCCGGGTCGCGCCCGGCGAAGGCGTCGATGCCCACCCCCGCAATATTCAGGGTGGCGAACATCTGGCCCTCCGCCTCGATGGCCGAGGCCACATAGACCCCGCAGGCCGAACAGATCAGGGCGTCGGTCGCCCGGCGGCCGAAACGGTAGCGGGTGATGGCGCCGACCTTGGCTTCGACCCGCAGGCGACTGGAGGGATCGCTGGTGGTCAGAGCGCCATGCCGCCGACAGAAGCCGCACTGGCAGGCGCGCAGGGGTAGCTCAGCCACCGGCCGGCCGGGTTCGAAAGCGACGGCGATCGCCCCGCAGTGGCACTGGCCGGTCAGGGCGTCGCTCATGACGGCTCCAGGGACAGGTGGGCCAGCTGGTCGGCGTTGGCTTCCCAGTTCTGGCCGTCGAAAGCCGAGAGATCGAGCTGGGCCGCCTCGTCAAGGCAGCGGGCGTTGACCGACCAGCCGTCCGGATTGGACCTCGGCCGATAGAAGCTCTTGATCCCGCACTCGGCGCAGAACAGGTGCCTGGCCACCCGGCTGTTGAACGTGTACTCGGCCAGCCGCTCCATCCCCTTGGTCACCCTAAACCGGCTCTCCGGCACGATGATGTGGATGAAGCCGGACTTGGCGCACATGGAGCAGTTGCAGGTCTGGGCCTCGGCGACCTCCGGCAAGGCCACCTCGAAGCGCACGCCGCCGCAGTGGCAACCGCCGGCGCGCCAGGTGAAGCCCTCCAGGCTCATTTGTAGGTCGCCGCCTTGACCGCCTTCACGATCTTCTCGACCGACGGCATGGACAGCACTTCGAGATTGGCGGCGTAGGGCAAGGGCACGTCCTCCTGATGCACGCGCATGGGCGGCGCATCCAGATAGTCGAAGGCGTGCTCCAGCACCCGGGCGATGACCTCGGCGCCGACGCCCATGGCGCCCCAGCCTTCCTCGACCGTCACCAGGCGGTTGGTCTTCTTGACGCTCTCGACGATGGTCTCGTGATCGAGCGGGCGCAGGGTGCGCAGGTCTATGACCTCGGCCTCGATGCCGGCGCCGGCCAGTTGCTCGGCGGCCTGCAGGGCCAGGCCCACCATGCGCGAGTGGGCGGTGATGGTGACATCGGTTCCCACCCGACGAACCTTGGCCTTGCCGATCGGCACCACCCAGTCGACGCCCTCGGGGACCTCGAACTCCTGGCCGTAGAGCATCTCGTGCTCCAGGAAGACCACGGGGTTGGGATCGCGGATCGCGGCCTTGAGCAGGCCCTTGGCGTCGGCGGCGTCATAGGGGGCCACGACCTTCAGGCCCGGAACCTGGGCGTACCAGGCCGAATAGTCCTGGCTGTGCTGGGCGCCCACCCGGGACGCGGCGCCATTGGGGCCACGGAACACGATCGAGCATTTGATCTGGCCGCCGGACATATAGAGCGTCTTGGCGGCGGAATTGATGATCTGGTCGATCGCCTGCATGGCGAAGTTCCAGGTCATGAATTCGACGATGGGCTTGAGGCCCGCCATGGCCGAGCCGACGCCCAGGCCGGCGAACCCATGCTCGGTGATCGGGGTGTCGATCACCCGGCGGTCGCCGAACTCTTGCAAGAGATCACGGGAGACCTTGTAGGCCCCCTGGTACTGGGCGACTTCCTCGCCCATCAGGAACACCGTGTCGTCGCGGCGCATCTCTTCGGCCATGGCGTCGCGCAGAGCGTCGCGCAGGGTGATCTTGACCAGCTTGACGCCCTCCGGGAGTTGCGGATCGCGCAGGGCGACCTGCGCTGGGGCCGGAGCGACAGCCACGGGCGCGGCTTCGACCACGGCCTTGGGGGCCTCAGGCGCGGGCGCAGGCGCGCTCGGCTGGGCCGCGCCGCCGTCACCGGACAGCCGGGCGATCGGGGTGTTGACCTTGACCTCCTCAGTCCCTTCCGGAACCAGGATCTCCTCGACCACGCCCTCGTCGACGGCTTCCACCTCCATGGTCGCCTTGTCGGTCTCGATCTCGGCGATCACATCGCCAGACTTCACCACGTCGCCCTTCTTCACATGCCACTTGGCGAGGGTCCCCTCCTCCATGGTCGGCGACAGGGCAGGCATCAGGACGTCGGTCACTGAGCGGCCTCCAGATAGACGTCCGTATAGAGCTCGGACGGATCGGGTTCGGGCGAGGTGCGGGCGAATTCGGCGGCGTCGGCGACGATCTTCTTCACCTCGGCGTCGATGGCCTTGAGCGCGGCCTCGTCGGCCCAGCCCTTCTTCTCCAGCAACTCCTGGAGGTGGTCGATGGGATCGCGGGTCTTGCGCACCTCATCGACCTCCTCCCGCGTCCGGTACTTGGCCGGATCGCTCATGGAGTGGCCGCGATAGCGGTAGGTCTTCATCTCGAGAATATAGGGGCCCTTGCCGGTCCGCGCGTGCTCCGCGGCGCGACCGGCCGCTTCGCGGACGGCCAAAACGTCCATGCCGTCGACTTCCTCGCCAGGGATCTTGAACGAGGCGCCGCGCTTGTGCAGGTGGGTCTCGGACGAGGCGCGCTCGATCGAGGTGCCCATGGCGTACTGGTTGTTCTCGATCACATAGACAACCGGCAGGCTCCAGAGTTCGGCCATGTTGAAGCTCTCATAGACCTGACCCTGGTTGGCCGCCCCATCGCCGAAATAGGCGAAGGCGACATTGCCATTGGCCTTGTACTTGTTGGCCAGAGCCAGGCCGGTTCCCAGGCTGACCTGGGCGCCGACGATGCCGTGGCCGCCATAGAAGTCGGCCTCCGTCGAAAACATGTGCATCGACCCGCCCTTGCCCTTGGACGATCCGCCGGCGCGGCCGGTCAGTTCGGCCATGACTTCCTTGGGGTCCATGCCGCAGGCCAGCATGTGGCCGTGGTCGCGATAGCCGGTGATCACCTGGTCGCCGGCCACCTTGATGGATTGCACGCCGACGGCGATCGCCTCCTGGCCGATATAGAGGTGGCAGAAGCCGCCGATCAGGCCCATGCCGTAGAGCTGTCCGGCCCGCTCCTCGAAGCGGCGGATCAGCAGCATGTCGCGGTAGTAGGAGAGCAGTTGGTCCTGGGTCACGCCGCTTTCACTAGCAGCATTGACACCGGTGTCATTACTTTTCCGCTTCGCAGTCGAGCCTGTTTGCCCTCGCGCCATGCGTCTCTCCGTGGAATGCGCCACCGCGGCATGTCTCCGCGTTCAACCTGAACCTTAGGGTCCGAATCCGCCCCGGTCAGGGCTTCGTTCGGATCACATAGTCCCTCGGATCGGCGAAACCTAGCAGGGAACGCGCCCGTTCCTCCAGAAGGTCGGCCGAAAGACTGGAATCGCGCAGCAGCCTGGCGCGGGCCTCCAGGTCCTGGCGCTCAGCGCGCACCTTGTCCAGCTCAGCCATCTTGGCGACCAGGGTGGCGTCGCGCTGGTTCGAGGTCAGCAGGCCCCGATCTCCCGTCAACGCGTGGAACGCGAAATAGAAGATCAGGAACGCCAGGGCCGAGGTCGGCAGATAGGGGCGAAGTCTTGCGAGCACTGGCCTGGAATCACTTGGATTTCGATCAGGCCAGTCTCCGCCGATATGCTTAACTTAGGTTTACGCCCGCTTCAGCGCCTTGCGGCCGAGATAGATGGCCTGGTCGCCCAGTTCTTCCTCGATGCGCAGCAGCTGGTTGTACTTGGCCACCCGGTCGGAGCGGGCCAGCGAGCCGGTCTTGATCTGACCGCAGTTCAGGGCGACGGCCAGGTCGGCGATGGTGGAATCCTCGGTCTCGCCCGAGCGGTGGCTCATCACCGAGGTGTAGCCGGCGCGATGCGCCATATCGACGGCGTCGAGCGTCTCCGACAGAGTGCCGATCTGGTTGACCTTGACCAGGATGGAATTGGCCAGGCCCTGGTCGATGCCGACCGACAGCCGGGCCGGGTTGGTCACGAACAGGTCGTCGCCGACCAGCTGGACCTTGCCGCCCAGGCGGTCGGTGAGAATCTTCCAGCCCTCGAAGTCGTCCTCGGCGCAGCCGTCCTCGATGGTGGCGATCGGGAACCTGGCGACCAGGCCGGCCAGGTACTCGACCATGGCGCCCGGATCGAGGGTCTTGCCCTCCCCTTCCATGACGTACTTGCCGCCCTTGAAGAACTCGGTCGACGCCACGTCGAGGCCGAGCAGGAAGTCGGTCCCGGCCTTGTAGCCCGCCGCCTCGCCGGCCTTGACGATGAAGGCGAGCGCATCCTCGGCGGTGGCGATATTGGGGGCGAAGCCACCCTCGTCGCCGACATTGGTGTTGTGGCCCGCGGCCTTCAGCGCGCTCTTCAGACCGTGGAAGATCTCCGCGCCCATGCGCAGGCCCTCGGCGAAGGTCGTGGCCCCGGTCGGCAGGATCATGAATTCCTGGATATCGATCGGGTTGTCGGCGTGGGCGCCGCCATTGATGATGTTCATCATCGGCACCGGCAGGACGCGGGCGCCGACGCCGCCGACATACTTATAGAGCGGCAGGTTGGCCGAGCCGGCGGCGGCCTTGGCGGCGGCCAGGCTGACGCCCAGGATCGCATTGGCCCCGAGGCGCGACTTGTTGGGCGTGCCGTCCAGCTCGATCAGCACATTATCCAGCCGGCGCTGGTCCTCGGCGTCGAAGCCCGACAGGGCGTCATAGATCTCGCCATTGACCGCCTCGACGGCCTGAAGGACGCCCTTGCCCAGATAGCGCGACTTGTCGCCGTCGCGCTTCTCGACCGCCTCGTGGGCGCCGGTGGAGGCGCCGGACGGCACGGCCGCGCGGCCCATCGAGCCGTCTTCCAGCACCACGTCCACCTCGACCGTCGGGTTGCCCCGGCTGTCCAGGATCTCACGGGCGGTGATGTCGACGATCTCGGTCATGGGATCTCCCAGGGTTTCGGTGTGGCGCGGTCGGCGGAAAATTTCGCGGAGCCTTAGCCAGCTTCGCCCGGTTGAGCAATGTTCGCCGCAACGTCAGCCGCCCTCGACTTGACTTCCCCGGCGATGTTCGCGGCTGATCTGGCCAGCTTAAGAGGAGACTTGCGACAATGCTGCTGGTGGAGATCAAGGATCAGGTGGCCGTCGTCACCCTCAACCGCCCCGACGCCATGAACGCCCTGTCCCGGGCGCTGAGGGCCGAGCTGCACAGGGCCCTGACTGCTCTGGACGCCGACCCGCTGGTCAAGGTCATCGTGCTGACCGGGGCCGGGGAGCGGGCGTTCACCGCCGGCCTCGACCTCAAGGAACTGGGCAGCGATCCGGACGGGCTGAAGGCCGCCAACGCCACCGAGCCGTCCGAGAACCCGGCCTGGGCGGTGATCGCCTGCAGGAAGCCGGTGATCGGAGCGATCAACGGCGTGGCCATCACCGGCGGCTTCGAGTTGGCCCTGGCCTGCGATGTCTTGATCTGCTCGACCAAGGCCCGGTTCGCCGACACCCACGCCCGGGTCGGCATCACGCCGGGCTGGGGCCTGTCGCAAAAACTGTCGCGGACCATCGGCCCCTATCGGGCCAAGGAGCTGTCGCTGACCGGCAACTTCCTCGACGCCGAGACGGCCTATGCCTGGGGCCTGATCAACCGGGTGGTCGCCCCGGACGAGCTGATGCCCACGGCCCTGAAGCTTGCCGCCGACATGGTCCAGATCGAGGCCGACATGCTGGTCACCTACAAGGCCATGATCGACGACGGCTACGCCCTGAGCCTGAACGACGGGCTGGAGCTGGAGCAGTCGGTGTCCCGCGCCCACAACCGCCATGTGACGCCGGAGGCCGTCGAGGCGCGGCGCGCCGGCATCCAGGCCCGCGGCCGCAGCCAGTAGGCCAGACAGACAAAACCACCCGCTCCATCCGGAGCGGGTGGTTTCAGAACTTCAGACGAAAGGCGGATCGGCCGGCGCGATCTGCGCCTGGCCGGACGGGCCTAGTCTTCCTTGGGCGTCAGGACCTGGCGGCCCTTGTACATGCCGGTCTTCAGATCGACGTGGTGCGGACGCTTCAGTTCGCCGGTTTCCTTGTCCTCGACGAAGGAGTTGGCGCCCAGGGCGTGGTGCGAGCGGCGCATGTTGCGACGCGAGGGGGATACTTTGCGCTTAGGAACGGCCACGGGAGAATCTCTCAGGCGGAAATGCGGAAGCAGCGGCCCGAACGCGAGGGCCGCCGACGTGAGCGCGCGTGTATGCATGAAACCCCGCGTCGTTTCAAGGGCGCGTGGCGCTAGGCGGTGAGCAGCAGGGGAAGGATCACGCTCAGCTTAGCCCGGAGGCCGCCGAAACGCCGAACCGATTCGGCATCGGGGTTTTGACGTCAACATGGACGAGGGGGTTTGAGGTGGAAGGTCAGGGAAGAATTTTGACCACGAACCTCACGAACCACACGAACGCGGAGAGCTAAATTATCTTTTTAATATAATTGCTTAGAAAGCTTATTGCTCTCGCCAGCAGGACCTCCGACCCGTTCGTGGGGTTCGTGAGGTTCGTGGTTCTCCTTCTAGCTCTTGCGCACGAACTCGGCGCGCAGGACCAGGCCCTTGATGCCGTCGAAGCGGCAGTCGATCTCCTGGGGGTCGCCGGTCAGGCTGATCGAGCGGATCACCGTGCCGCGCTTCAGCGTCTGGCCCGCGCCCTTGACCTTCAGGTCCTTGATCAGGGTGACGCTGTCGCCGTCCGCCAGCAGATTGCCGACCGAGTCGCGCACCTCGACCACATCGGCCGCCACGGGCGCGCCGCGCGTGGCGAGCTCGCCCGCCGACACCCACTCGCCGGTGGCCTCGTCATAGACGAACGCGTCGTCAGGGGTGGTCATGGGACAGGTCTCCGCAGTGGTGCGGGCTTCCTGGACCCTCAGGGCGCCAACGTCTACCGTCCTGGCGGCTGGCGGATGGCCGGCGCCGCCCGAGGAGCCCCGCCCGTGCCGCTTCGCCCCGCCCTCGCCTGCGCCCTGCTGCTCGCCTGGACCGCCGCCCCCGCCCAGGCCGCGCCAGCCGGGCCGCCCACCACGAACGGCGTCTATGTCGCCAAGGGCGCCTGTCCCTTCGAGGGCTGCAGCTTCGCGACCTATTGGCGGGCGACGGCGCGGGTCGCCGTCTATGCCGGGCCGGGATCGAAGACGGTGCTGGGCTGGATCGCGCCCGGCGAAGAGGTCCAGGCCCTGGCCGGCCAATACCACCTGACACCCCGGCGCGGCGTCGTGCGCGCCGGCATCGGCCGGTTCCGCAAGGGCGAGGTCATCTGGCTGCTGGAGCCCCAGGGCGAGGGCGTCTTCACCGTCTGGCGGCGCGGCCATCGGCTCGACTGGATCATGCCGGACGCGGACTATCACGTCGCCTGGAACAGGGTTCCCCCGTCCGTCCCGCCTGACGTGTGGTGGGTCAAGGTGCGCCGCGCCCAGGGGCCCGACGGCTGGCTGCGCGACCCGACCCAGAGCTTCGAATGCCTGGACCAGCTCAGCGGCGACCAGGGCTGCCGGAGGGCTCCCGCGCCCTGAAGGGCGGCGAAGCCGCGCTCTTCCCCCGCTGGGGGAGGTGGCCCCGGAGGGGCCGGAGGGGGCCGCCTTCGTCCGAAGGCGGTCGCGGCGGAACGACTGTATCCGCCCCTTCGGGGCGGCCCCCTCAGGCGCTCCGCGCCAGCTCCCCCAGAGGGGGAGCAGCGGCTCAGCCCCGCAGCCGCTTGGGCGCCACGCCGGCCCAGGCCAGGCGCAGCAGGACGGCCAGCTGGTCCTCGCTCACCTTGTCCAGCCAGACATGGGTCCAGCCCTTGCGGCCCCAATAGCCGGGGACTGGCTCGATCGCCGCGGCCGCCTCCAGGTTCCGCTGGTCCTCCGGGTCCAGCCGCACCGTGCAGCGGCCCTCCTCGCCGACCGTGCAGAACATCTTCTTGCCGACGAGGAAGGCCGGCTGGCCGTGGTCATCGCCCTCAGTGGCTTCCGGAAAGGCCAGAGCGAGGCGGCGGAGGGCGGCAGGGGTGGACATTGGCGGCGACCGTCTCTCAGGGGGATGACCTTACCTTCGTCCGCGCCGCCTCAGCCTCGACCAGAGGGGCCAGGCGGGCGGTGTAGGTGCGGGCGTCGTCAGGATCGATATGGGAGAGCTCCGGGAAGCGGAACCCCTGGAGCTGGGGGTAGTCGTCATAGCGGACGCCGCCCGCGTGGGTCTGGGCCAGCAGCGGATCCCAGAATTTGGCGCGAGGGAAGCCTTTCAACTCTTCCTGGGCCACCCAGCCGCCACTGGGGTGCATGACGAAGACCACATCGCCACCGCGGGCGCGGATCTTGGCGACATTGGCGGCGACCTCGGCGATCACCTTGGCGGCGTCCGGCGGCGGCGCGCCGGGCGGCGGGCGCAGGAGCACCCCCCAGACGGCGATCTCGCGGTTGCGATAGGCGAGATCATGGGCCTGGACGTCCCACATCCGCGAATTGCGGTCGGCCTCCGACACGCCGACCTTGTAGGCGTCGACATAGGGGGACTGCCCTGGCCGGGTCGGCAGGGGCAGACGCCCCCAGAGATCCTTCGGCCGGGTCTGGTCGTCGATATAGGCGAGGAATTTTTCTGGCCACACCGACAGATAGCGCCCGATCCGCTGGGACGGGGTTTCGTGCTGGTAATAGGCCAGAGGCGTCTCGCTGTGGCCGGCGAACTGGGTGAAGAACAGACCCGAGGTCACGTCGGAGATCACCAGGCCGTGGAATTTGGGATCGGCCGCCAGGTCGGCCAGCAGGAAGCGGGGGCTGGTCCCCTCAAGCGACAGCTGGATCGGACGCACCCCCGTGACCCTTTGCCAGACGTCGAGATTGACGTCGAAGAGGTTGCGCGAGGTGCCGATCAGCACCGTGGCGTCGCCGACCGCGCGGCGGCGCTGTTCCGCCCAGGCGGCCTTGGTGTTCTTGATGTCGCCCGCCTGATAGCCCTCGTGCCGCCAAAGCGCCTCCCAGCCGGCCATGAGCGCCAGGGTGAGGACGAGCGCCGTGAGCGCGATCCGGCCCCAGGGCCGGTCCGGCACCTCGCGATGGGCCTCCTCCAGCTCGTCGGCGTGGCGCAGGCCGTCGATGGGGGTCGCGCTCGCCACGGCCCCGCCGGCGCCGGTGTCCGGCGCGGCCGGCGCGCTAGAACTGGAAATAGATGAAGGCATTGTCGGAGCCCTGACTGGCCAGAATGAGGAACGCCATGAGGCTCCAGCCGACCGCCAGAACGACAGCGGGCGTGCGGGCCACCACCGCCTCGAGCGAGGTCGCACGCAGCCGCCACTGGCTGAGAAGCATGACGGACAGGATCGCCGCAACGGGGAGGATGTCGTTCAGATAGAGCAGCGGCTCGGCCTTGGCTGGAACGCTGGCCATGGAGACGAGCAGACGGGCCGCGCCCACGAAGTCGGCGGCGCGGAAGAACACCCAGGCGACGCACACCAAGCCGAAGGTCAGGGTCGCGGCGAACAGGCGGAAGGCCAGGGTGTGAAACACCCTGAAGCGTCCAAAGGCCTCGGTCAGCACCCGCTCGACCGCCAGATAGAAGCCGTGCAGCCCGCCCCAGACTACGAAGGTCCAGTTGGCCCCGTGCCACAGACCGCCCAGCAGCATGGTGATCATCAGATTGGCGTAGGTGCGCAGGCGCCCTTTGCGGTTCCCGCCCAGCGATATGTAGAGATAGTCGCGCAGCCAGGTGGAGAGCGAGATGTGCCAGCGCCGCCAGAAGTCCGAGAAGCCGACGGCCGCATAGGGGGCGTTGAAGTTCTGCGGCAGCGAAAAGCCCAGGCACAGGGCCGCGCCGATCGCCGTGGTGGTGTAGCCGGAGAAGTCGAAGAAGATCTGGCCGGCGAAAGCCAGGACCCCGGTCCAGGCGTCGAGCGGCAGGAGCGCGTCCTTGGCGTTGAACACCTTGTCGGCCGGCCCGGACAGGAAGCTGTCGGCCAGGACGATCTTCTCGAACAGCCCCAGCGTCATCAGGGCCAACCCCCACAGCAGCATGGCTCGGTTCGCGCGCTTCGGATGGGCGAACTGGGACAGCAGGTCGCGCGGCCGCATGATCGGGCCGGCCACCAGATGCGGGAAGAAGGTGACGAACAGGGCGAAGTTCAGGAACGAACGGCTGGGGGCGATCCGGCGCTGATAGACGTCCAGCGTGTAGGACAGCGTCTGGAACGTGTAGAATGAGATGCCCAGGGGCAGGACGATGTTCCAGTGCGGCGCGCGGTAGGCAAAGCCCATGGCCCCGGCCAGAAGCTGGAAGTTGGTCTCCAGGAAGCCGCCGTATTTGAAGAAGCCGAGCATGCCAAGATTGGCGGCCAGCGAGATGATCAGGGCCAGGCGACGGGGGCCGGGCCGTTCCTCACGGGCGATCCAGCGCGCCGCGAAATAGTCGACCAAGGTGGAGATCCAGAGCAGCGCCACGAAGGGCGGGCTCCAGCTCGCGTAGAAGATATAGCTGGCCGCCAGGAGCACGAGGCGGCGGAAGGTCCATCCGAGCGGCAGGCTCCAGACGACCAAGAACGTGGCGAAGAACGCCACAAACGTAATGGAATTGAAGATCAAAACGCGTCCCCCGAACACCGCTGAGGTGATCGGGGGTTGGACCTCAGGTCAAGAGGCGAGTTCTCTAGGGCCGGGCCCCTAGACCAATCTGCTGCGTTCCTTCGCAGCGCCGATGAAGCTCGCGAACAGGGGGTGCGGCTGGAAGGGGCGGCTCTTCAGTTCGGGGTGGAACTGGACGCCGACGAACCAGGGGTGGTCCTCGCGTTCGCAGATCTCGGGCAGGACGCCGTCGGGGGAGAGGCCGGAGAAGATCAGGCCGGTGTCCTCTATGGCCTGGCGATAGCCGATATTGACCTCGTAGCGGTGGCGATGGCGCTCGTGGATGGTCGGTCCGCCATAGATGGCCTCGACCTTGGAGCCGGGGGTCAGGATGGCTTCGTAGGCGCCCAGCCGCATGGAGCCGCCCAGGTCGTCGCCTTCCTTGCGGGTCTCCCGCTCATTGCCGCGCACCCACTCGGTCATCAGGCCCACGACCGGCTCGGTGGTGGGGCCGAACTCGGTGGAGGAGGCCAGCGGCAGGTTGGCCAGGTTCCGGGCCGCCTCGATCATCGCCATCTGCATGCCGAAGCAGATGCCGAAATAGGGGATCTCGTGCTCGCGGGCGAACTGCACCGCGCGGATCATGCCGGCCGAGCCGCGCTCTCCGAAGGCGCCGGGGACCAGCACGCCGTGAACGTCGGTCAGGCGTTGCGAGATCAGCCCCTCCTCCCGCTCGAAGGCCTCGCCCTCGATCCAGTCGAACTTGACCCGCACATTGGTGGCGACGCCGCCATGCACCAGGGCCTCGACCAGGGACTTATAGGCGTCGGTCAGGCCGGTATATTTGCCGACGATGGCGATATTGACCTCGCCGTCCGGATTGGCCAGGCGCTCGGAGATGTTCTCCCAGCGGCTGAGATCAGGCTTGGGCGCGTCGGTGATGGCGAAGACGTCGAGGACTTCGCGGTCCAGGCCCTGGAGGTGGTAGTCCAGCGGCACGGCGTAGATGTTGGAGCTGTCCATCGCCTGGATCACGGCGCTTTCGCGGACATTGCAGAACTGGCCGATCTTGCGGCGCTCACTGTCCGGGATCGGCTGCTCGCAGCGGCAGAGCAGGATGTCCGGCTGGATGCCGATGGAGCGCAGCTCCTTGACCGAGTGCTGGGTCGGCTTGGTCTTCATCTCGCCGGCCGTCTTGATATAGGGCAGCAGGGTCAGGTGGATGTAGCAGGCGTGGCCGCGCGGCAGTTCCTGGCCCAGCTGGCGGATGGCCTCGAAGAACGGCAGGCCCTCGATGTCGCCCACCGTGCCGCCGATTTCGACCAGCACGAAGTCGACGCCCTCGCCCGGATCGCTGAGCACGAACTGTTTGATCTCGTCGGTGACGTGGGGAATCACCTGGACCGTGGCGCCGAGATAGTCGCCGCGGCGTTCCTTCTCGATGATGGTCTTGTAGATCTGGCCGGTGGTGATGTTGTCGGCCCGCGTGGCGTTGACGCCGGTGAACCGCTCATAGTGGCCGAGGTCGAGGTCGGTCTCCGCGCCGTCGTCGGTCACAAAGACCTCGCCGTGCTGATAGGGACTCATCGTCCCCGGATCGACGTTCAGATAGGGGTCGAGTTTACGCAGGCGGACCTTGTAGCCACGCGCCTGGAGAAGCGCGCCAAGCGCGGCGGAAGCGAGACCTTTTCCCAAGGAGGAGACCACGCCGCCGGTGATGAAGATGTACCGGGTCATGGGCGATCAGAGTAGCCGTGATTCGGCCGCGTCGCCCTGTGGCGATTCGCAGCGAGCTGTGGACGAATGGGCGAGCCGCGCGGCGATACGCCCACGCAAACGCGAAGGGAGCCGCCGAAGCGGCTCCTGGAGGGTCTTGATACGCATGACTTAGATCAGGGCTTCGGCTGGGCCGGGGCGGCCGGTTCGGCCTGACCGGTGAAGGGATTGCGCACGGTCGGCGTGGGCGCCTGGAGCGGGCCCGGCGCAGTGTCAGGGGTCGGCGCGGCGGGCGCAGTTCCGGCAGGCGCGGCCGGCGGACGGTTCAAGCTGGAAGGGGCCAGGTTGTCGATCTTGATGCGGTCGACCACCGAGGACGCGCTCTTCTCGCGGCCGGTCAGGAAGGTCAGCGTCAGGCTCAGCACGAAGAACAGGGCCGCCAGGATCCAGGTCGTACGGGTCAGGAGGTCGCCAGCGCCGCGCGCGGTCATCAGGCCGGTCGGACCGCCGCCCATGCCGAGCGCCCCGCCCTCGGAGCGCTGAAGCAGCACCACGCAGATCAGGGCGATGCAGACGAGGATATGGAAGGTGAGCAATATGCCGAGCAGCATGTCTTGGTCCGATGCGTTCGGTGCGGACGGACCGCGCCGAAATGAAGCGCGCGCTCTACCACCGAGAAGCGCGCAAGGCCATAGCTAGGACGTCACGGCGCCATGGCAAGGCTTCGCCCCGCGTTTGGCGGCTAGTGCCCTCCCCCGCCCATGACCACCCGCGTCGGCTTGGGCGCCAGCCAGATGATCGAGGCGGCCAGGACGAAGACCCCGGCCGCCGCCAGGAACATCTGGTTGGTCGACAGCATCACCGCCTGGACCTGGACCAGCCGGTCGAGCTGGCTGATCGCCTGGTCGTGGCTGAAGCCCCGGGCCACCAGGGTGTCGATGGTGGCCTGGGGGTTGGGCAGGGAACCGGCCAGCAGCTCATGTTTCTCGCTGGCGGTGTTGTCCCAGGCGGTGGTCATGATCGAGGTGGCGAAGGCCGCGCCGGTGGTGCGCAGGAAATTGGCCAGGCCCGAGGCGGACGCCGTCTCCTCCGGATCCACCGAGGACATGGCCAGGTTGGTGGTCGAGATGAAGAAGAACGGCATGGCGAAGCCCATGACGAACTGCGGCAGGGCGATGTCCCAGAAGGCGGCGTCAGTGGTGAAGTGGGAGCGCCACAGCGAGATGCCGCCCAGCCAGAACACCCCGAACGAGGTCAGGATCCGCCCGTCGGTCTTGCCGACGAACTGGGCGACGATCGGCGACATCATCACCGCCAATATGCCGTTCAGACAGCCGGAATAGCCGGCCCAGGTGGCGGTGTAGCCCATGGAGGTCTGCAGCCACAGCGGCAGGATCACCACGCTGGCGAAGAAGGCCCCGAAGGTCAGGCTGAGCGTGATCACCCCGGCCGAGAACCCCCGGTGTCGGAAGACCCTGAGATTGACCACCGGATTCTGCGCGGTCAGCTCCCAGATCAGGAAGGAGCAGAAGCCGATGGCGGTGATCAGGGCCAGGACGATGATGGTCGGCGAGGAGAACCAGTCGAGCTCCTTGCCCTTGTCGAGCATGATCTGCATCGACCCCACCCAGAGCACCAGCAGCCCCAGGCCGACATAGTCGACCGGGACCTTGCGGGTCGCCGTGTCGTGGTCGATCAGCAGCTGATAGGCGAAGAAGCCGACGAAGGCCGCCACCGGGATATTGATGAAGAAGATCCAGCTCCAGTGCATGTTGTCGCTGATCAGCCCGCCGAGGATGGGCCCGGCGATCGGGGCCACGACCGTAGTCATGCTCCAGAGACCGAGCGCCTGGCCGGACTTCTCCTTGGGGAAGATGTGCAGCAGCAGGGTCTGGGACATCGGCATGATCGGGCCGCCGCAGAGGCCCTGAGCCACGCGGAAGGCGACCAGCAGGGCGAAGCTGGGGGCGAAGCCGCAGGCCAGAGAGAACAGGCCGAAGCCGGCCATGCCGAAGGCGAAGACCCGGGTCGCCCCGAACCTCTGGGCCAGCCAGCCGGTCAGGGGCACGGTGATGGCCTCAGCCACGCTGTAGGAGGTGATGACCCAGGTGCCCTGGCTGGGCGACACGGCGAGCGCGCCGGCGATGTGGGGCACCGAGACATTGGCGATGGTGGTGTCGAGCACCACCATGAAATTGGCCAACCCCAGCAGCAGCGCGGCCATCATCAGCCGCGCACCGGCGAGGGGTTGAGCCTGGTCGACCGTGAGAGCCATGGGGCGCGCTCCTGTTGCCGGGCTAGTGCGAACTGGTGTCGATCTCGGCCTTCATGGACAGCCCGACCCGCAGGGGGTGCTGGGCCAGGTCCTGGGGGTCGAGGGCGATGCGGACGGGGATGCGCTGGACCACCTTGATCCAGTTGCCGGTGGCGTTCTGGGCCGGGATGATGGCGAAGGCCGAGCCGGTGCCGCCGGACAGACCCACCACCTTGCCGTGGTACTTCACCTTGCTCCCATAGAGGTCGGCGCTGAGTTCGACCGGCTGGCCGACGCGGACATTGCGCAGCTGCACTTCCTTGAAGTTGGCCTCCACATAGGCGTTCTGCACGGGCACGATGATCATCAGCGGCGCGCCGGCGGCGACCTTCTGGCCGATCTCGACGCTGCTGCGGGTGACGACGCCGGCCACCGGGGCGCGCACCGTGGTGCGGGCCAGGTCCAGCTCGGCCTGGGCGACGCGGGCGCGGGCCGAGACCACCTCGGGATTGTTGGCGATGTCGCTGCCGGCGATCAGGGTGTTGGCGGCCTGTTGCTGGGCGTCGGCGGCGGTGGCGGTGGCCTTGGCCTGGACCACGGCCGAGCGGGCGGCGGAGAGCTGGGTCTCGGCGGCGGTCAGCTCGTCGCCGGAGACCGCGCCGCCGGCCGAGAGCGCCTTGCGGCGATTATATTCGACCTCGGCGCGGCGAAGCTCGGCCTGGGCGCGGTCGATGTCGGAGGTGCGGGCGTCGGCCTGGGCGGCGAGCGCCCGGTCATTGGCGAAGTACTGGCGCACCCGGCGCTCGGCCTGGTCGAGATCGGCGCGGGCGCGGGCCAGGGCGTAGCGATAGTCGGCGGGCTCGATCACGGCCAGCACGTCGCCCGCCTTGACGGCCTGGGTCTCATTGACCGGCACGGAGACCAGGGCGCCGCCGACCAGGGCGGTCACCTGGGCGGTCGAGGCCTGGACATAGGCGTCGTCGGTCTCGACATGTTTGGAGCCGACCAGCAGCCAGAAGACGAAATAGATGATCCCCACGACGGCGATGACGCCGCCCAGGATCGTGAACAGACGGCGGCGGCGCGTATTGGCGGAAGCCGGAACTTGGTCTTGAGACATCGGCGTAACTTTCCGGGGAGGAAGGGGATCAGGCGCGGAAGCCGCCGCCCAGGGCGCGCACGAGGCTCGCATCCAGGGTCAGGGCTCGCGCCTCGAGTTGGGCGACGGCGCGGCGCTGGGCGATCACGGCGTCTTCGGCGGTGAGAAGGGTGAGATAGGTCGACAGCCCGCCTTCATAGCGCTGGCGGGCGATGCGGTAGGCCGCCTCGCCGGCATCCAGGGCCTCGCGGGCGGCGGTGAGCCGGGTCTCCAGCGCACGCTCGCCGGCGGCGGCGTCGGCCACCTCATTGAGCGCCTGGACCAGGGTTTGGTCATAGGCGGCGACGGCGGCGTCATAGTCGGCCCGCGCGCCGCGATAGCCGGCCCTGAGGCGCCCCCCCTCGAAGATCGGCAGGCTAAGCGCCGCGCCGAGCTGGCCGATGTCGGAGCCCGACTTCGACAGCATGTCGAGGCCCAGGGACTGGACGCCCAGATAGGCGGCGAGATTGACGTTCGGATAGAAGCCGGCGCGGGCGACATCGATCCGCTTGCCGGCGACCTCGGCGCGCAGGCGGGCGGCGACCAGGTCCGGGCGGCGGCCGACCAGATCGACGGCGAGATGGGCCGGCAGGCCCGAGGCGGCCTGGGCCGACAGCTTCGGCGCGACCAGGGTCAGGCCGCGGTCCGGGCCGGCGCCGGTCAGGGCGGCGATGCGGTTGCGGGCCAGGGCCAGCTGTTCGTCCAGCGCGGCCAGGTCCTGGCGGGCCGAGGAGGCGGCGGCGCGGGCCTGATCGGCCTCGCCGCGATTGGCGGCGCCATTGGCCAGCTGGCGGGCGACCAGATCGGAGGAGGTCCCGCGATTGCGGGCCGAGGCCTCGGCGGCCTGATGCTCGGCGGTCAGGCGGGTGAAGTCGGCATAGGCCGCCGCCAGATTGGTGGTCAGCAGCAGGCGCGCCTGGGCGGCGTCGGCCTGGGCGGCCAGAGCCTCGGACGTCGCGGCGGCCAGGGCCGCGCGGTTGCGGCCCCAGAGGTCGAGATCGAAACTGGCGTCCAGGGTGGCGCGGCCGGTGTCGTTATAGCCCTGGGGCACAAAGGCCTTGGGGAAGCCGGCGTTGTAGCTCTGCTTGTTCTCGGCGGCCTGACCGTTGAAGGCCAGGGCCGGCAGGGTCGCGCCGCGCGCCTCGTCGCTGCGGGCCTGGGCCGAGCGCACCCGGGCGGCGGCCTGGGCCAGACTGGGGGAGCCGGCCAGGGCCTCGTCCATCAGCTGGTCGAGCTGGGGGTCGCCATAGGCGCTCCACCAGCTGTCGGTCGGCCAATCGGCGGCGGGGCCCGCGAAACTCGCCTGGGCGACCAGGGTCGAGCTGGCTCGCAACTGGGGCCTGGCGCCAAGATCGGGGATGGCGGCGCATCCGGAGAGCGCCATCGCGCCCGCCAGCAGGGGGATAAGAAGACGGGACATCCGCGCCTCGGGGAGAATTTGCGGTTGATAGGATGGTAAGGCGCAGCCACTAGACTGACCGTACCGTACGGTCATATAATAGCCATCTAGACGGCGTCAAGTTTGAAGCTGACGCTTGACAACCCTGGAGCCGAGACAAATGGCCGCCGCCCTGATGAACCGGGACGAACGACGCGACGTCATCCTCGACGTGGCGAAGGCGTTCTTCCTGTCCAATGGGTACGCCGCGACCTCGATGTCGGCGATCGCCGCCCGGCTGGGCGGCTCCAAGGGCACGCTCTACAATTACTTCAAGTCCAAGGAAGAGCTGTTCGCGGCGATGATGCAGCGCCAGTGCGCCGAACTCGCCCAGTCGCTGTTCGAGTTCGATGTCGAGGGCGCCGATCCCCGCGCCCGACTGGTGCACTTCGGCGGCGTGTTCCTCGACACCCTGATGCGCGACGACTCAATCCAGATTCAGCGCCTGGTCACGGCGGAAACCGGCCGGTTCCCGGAACTGGGTCACGCCTTCTATGATTCCGGCCCGAAGGTCGTGCTCGACCGCCTGGGCGGCTATGTCGGCCAGCTGATGGACCAGGGAACCTTGCGCAAGGACGACCCCCGCGTCGCCGCCACCCGGTTCAAGGACCTGACCCTGTCGGGCGTCTATCAGCTCAAGCTGTGGGGCGTGCTGGGCGAATTCACGGCGACGCAGATGGAGGAACAGGTCGCCGGCGCGGTTGACACATTCCTGCGGGCCTATGCGCCCTAAGCTCAACTGACGACCCGCACGCCACAGGAGGACGCCTGTGAGATTCACCGCCTTCGCCGCCCTCGGCTGCGCCCTGATGCTGTCCGCATGCGGGACCATCAACCGCGACCTGTTCACCGAGCATGACCTGGCGGCCGCCTCGCCCGAGGGCCTGAGCGACCTGAGGTTCAACGCCAATGACCGGGCGGCGGGCCTGCGGTTCTCCAACACCGTCTCGGCGCGGGCCAATTCCGGCAAGCCCTTCAACGCCCTGGCGATTTCCGGCGGTGGGGCCAACGGCGCCTACGCCGCCGGCTTCCTGGCCGGCTGGACGGCCCAGGGCGACCGGCCGGAGTTCGACGTGGTGTCAGGCGTCAGCACCGGGGCGCTGACCGCGCCCCTCGCCTTCCTGGGTCCGGCCTATGACGATCGGATGCGCGACGCCTATCTCAGCGGCAAGGCGGCGCGCATCGTCAGCCGTGAGACCGCCGCCGCGCTCACCCTGCCCGGCCTGTTCCGCTCCGACGCCCTGCGCGAACTGGTGGAGGCCTATGTCGATCCGCCCCTGCTGGCCGCCATAGCCGCCGAGCACCGCAAGGGTCGCCGGCTGCTGGTCGCCACCACCAATCTGGACACCGAGGAGACGGTGATCTGGGACATGGGCGCCATCGCCCAAGGCGGCGACGGCAAGGCGCTGAAACTGTTCCAGGATGTGCTCGTGGCTTCAGCCAGCATCCCGGGCGTTTTTCCGCCCGCATTGATCCAGGTCCAAGGCCAGGGCCGGGCGCTCTCGGAGATGCACGCCGACGGCGGGGTGACCACGCCGTTCTTCATCGTGCCGGAGACGCTGCTGCTGTGGACCGCGCCGCAGTCGCGCGCCGCCGCCGAGAGCACCCCGGCCCATATCTATGTGCTGATCAACGGCCAGATCGGGGCGAGCTTCGGCTTCACCAAGGGCGATTCCCTGTCGATCCTGGCCCGGTCCTATGACGCGCTGAGCAAGGCCCAGGCCCGCACCCAGCTGGCCGCCAGCCAGGCCTTCGCCGAACGCAACCACGCCGCCCTGATGTACAGCGCCATCCCCAACGACGTCGAAGCTGACAGCCTGAACTTCAAGCCGGCCAATATGAAGCGGCTCTATGCGTTCGGCTTCGCGCGGGGGCGGGCGGCGGAAGGGTGGGAAACGGGGGTGACGCCCCCAGCGCCAGCGCCTACAGCGCCGCGATGATCCCCAGGAAGTCCTCGGCCTTGAGCGAGGCGCCGCCGACCAGGGCGCCGCCGACTTCGCGGGCGTGCAGGATCTCGGCGGCGTTGGAAGGCTTCACCGAGCCGCCATAGAGGATCGGCGGAGCGGCGCCATGGGCGGCGAACAGTTCGACCAGCGCAGCGCGGATCGCCAGATGGACTTCTTCGATCTCCGCGGTCGAGGGGGTCAGGCCGGTGCCGATGGCCCAGACCGGCTCATAGGCCACCGCGAAGGCCTTGCCAGCCAGATCGGCGGGGAGCGAGCCCCTCACCTGCCCGGTGACGATCTCCAGGGCCTTGCCCGCCTTGCGCTCTTCCAGGGTCTCTCCGACGCAGATGATCGGCTCCAGGCCGGCGCGCAGGGCGGCCCGGGCCTTGGCGGCGACCAGGGCGTCGGTCTCGCCATGACCGGCGCGGCGTTCGGAGTGGCCGAGGATCACCAGGGTCGCGCCGGCGTCGGCCAGCATCTCGGCGGCGATGTCGCCGGTATAGGCGCCCGCAGCCTCGGCGCGGCAATCCTGGCCGCCGACCGCCAGCTTCGTGCCCCGGAGCGCATAGACCGCCTGGGCCACCAGAGTCGCCGGCGGGCAGATCGCCACCCGGGCCGTCGTGTCGCCCAACCCCGCCGCCGTCGCCTTGGCCTCGGCGAGGGCCGCAGCCAGGCCGTTCATCTTCCAGTTTCCGGCGATCAGGGGGGTCGGTTTGGTCATGCGCGCCTCGATTTCACCGCTTTCGCAAGCGCGGTTAAGCCAAGCCGAAGCCACTGTCACCCGCTTAAGCGCCGCGCGCCGCTTGCCGGGGCCAAGCGGCCTCCACTATACCGCCCGTTCCACGGGTCGCCCGACGGGCGGAGAAGGATCACATGTTCGCCACCATCCGCAGTTTCGCGAAATCCCCGATCGGCGTGGCGCTGTTCGCGGTGCTGATCCTGAGCTTCGGGGTGTGGGGGGTCCATGACGTCTTCAAGGGCCGGATCAGCAATGACGTGATCACCGCCGGATCGCGCGTGGTCAGCCCGTCCGACTTCAAGCGCGAGTTCGAGACCTACCGCAAAGGGGTCGAGCAACAGGCCGGCCAGCCAATTACCGCCGAGATCGCCGCCGAGAACCACCTCGACACCCGGCTGATCGACGAGCTGGCCACCCGCGAGGCCTTCGCGGCCCTGCTGGACAAGATCGGCCTGCGCCCCTCCGACACCCTGATGAAGGCGCAGTTGGAGAAAATCCCCGCCTTCTTCGACCAGGTGTCCGGCCGCTTCGACAAGACGCTCTATCAGCAGCGCCTGGGCGAGAACCAACTGACCCCGGTGATTTTCGAGCGGATGATGCGCGACGAGATCGCCGAGAACCACCTGGTGACCGCCATCGTCAACGGCCTGCGAGTGCCCCGCGCCTACAGCGCGCTCGGCGCCGTCTACGAGATGGAAAGCCGCGACGTCGGCTATTTCGTCGTCGACCCGAAGAGCGTGCCGCCTCTGGGCCTGCCGACCGACGCCCAACTCACCGAGTTCATGAAGGACAACGCCGCCCAGCTGATGCGGCCGGAGTTCCGCCAGCTGACCGTGGTGCGGTTCAGCCCCAGCCTGATCAGCGGCGCCCTGCCGATCGACGAGGCCGAGCTGAAGAAGCGCTACGAATATCGCAAGGACACGCTGTCCAAGCCCGAGACCCGCACCATCGCCCAGATCCCGGCCAAGGACGCCAAGACCGCCCAGGCCATCGCCGACCGGCTGAACAAGGGCGAGAACCCCAATCTGATCGCCAAGTCGGTGGGCGTCGACGCCATCATCTATGCCGACAAGCCCAAGTCGGCGATCGCCGACAGCAAGGTTGGCGCGGCGGCCTTCGCCCTGCCGGTCGGCGCGACTTCCGTGGTCCAGGGCGACCTGGGCGTGGCGGTGGTCAAGGTGGGCGCGATCAGCCCCGGCCATGCCGTGACCCTGGAAGAGGTCCGCCCGGCCCTGGAAGCTGAGCTGCGCAAGGACGCCGCCGCCGAGAAGGTCTATGAGCTGAGCCAGAAATATGACGACGCCCATTCGGGCGGCGCCAGCCTGCCCGAGGCCGCGCTGAAGGCCGGGGTGGCGACGATCAGCGTCGGCCCGGTGTCTGAACAGGGCGCCGACCCCAAGGGCCAGCCGGTCCCGGGCGTCACCCAGAAGCTGGTCCAGACCGCCTTCGCCCTGGCGCCCGGAACCGACAGCGAGATCGAGGACGCCGGCCAGGGCGAATATTTCGCCGTCCGGGTGGAGAAGGTGATCCCCAAGGCCCTGCCGGCCCTGGAGGAGGTCAAGCCGTTGCTGACCCGCGTCTGGATGCAGCGCGAGATGATCAAGCGCCTGCAGGCCAAGGCCGATGAACTGGCCGCCCGGGTCAAGAAGGGCGAGAGCCTGGAGGCCGTCGCCGGTTCGATCGGCCAGCACGTGACCCAGGTCGCCGGCCTGGACCGCCAGAACGCCGCCCAGAACAAGTCCCTGTCCCAGGACGCGCTGGGCAAGACCTTCAACAACCCGCCGGGCGAGGTGTTCACCGCCGAGGCGGCCGGGACCTTCGGCCTGGTCGTCGCCAAGCTGGAGCACGTCACCGCCCCCTCCGGCTCGACGCTCGCCCATGTGACCGAGGACACCCGGCCGCAGATGACCATGGCGATCTTCCGCGAGGTCGGGGTCGACGCCCGCAAGGCCGCCCTGAGCGAGGTGAAGGTGCGCAAATATCCTGAACAGGCGCGCGCCGCGCTTGGCCTTGAGCCGCTCGACACCAAGACGACCAAGGCCGGCGCCAAGCCCGGCAAGGCGGAGAAGAGCCAGTGACGATCGAGCCAGCCCAGACCGACTTCGCGGCCAAGTATGCCTCTGGCGCTTCGCAGGTCGTCTGGACCCGCTTGATCGACGACCTCGAGACCCCGGTCTCGGCCTATCTGAAGGTCGCCCAGGGCCGACCCTACGCCTTCCTGTTCGAATCGGTGGAGGGCGGCGCCTGGAGAGGCCGCTATTCGGTCATCGCCATGAAGCCCGACCTGGTCTGGCGCTGTCGCGGCGACCAGGCGGAGATCGCCGTGGGCGCCGATATCGACGCCGAGCGCTTCACGCCGCAGAAGGGCGGAGCGCTGGATTCGCTGCGCGATCTGGTGGCGGCCACGCGTCTCGACCTGCCTGCCGGCCTGCCGCCGATGTCGGCCGGGGTGTTCGGGGCCATCGGCTACGACATGATCCGGCTGGTCGAGAACCTGCCGAATATCAACCCCGACCCGCTAGGCCTGCCCGACGGGGTGATGATCCGCCCCTCGATCGTGGCGATCTTCGACGCCATCGCCCAGGAGATCATCCTGGTCACGACGGTGCGCCCGTCATCGCTCTCGTCCGAGGCGGCCTATGCGGCGGCCAAGGCGCGGCTTGAAGGGGTGATGGAGGACTTCCGCAAGCCGGCCCCGCCGCTGTCGGGCAAGGGCGTGCCGCAGCCCGACCAGTTCACGACCCCAGTGAGCCGGCAGGACTATCACCGCATCGTCGACCGGGCGAAGGACTACATCCGCGCCGGCGACATCTTCCAGGTGGTGCCGAGCCACCGGTTCCGCGCGCCCTTCGCCCTGGAGCCGTTCGCGCTCTATCGGTCGTTGCGGCGCATGAATCCCTCGCCGTTCCTGTTCTACCTGAACTTCGGCGACTTCCAGCTGGCCGGCTCCTCGCCGGAAATCCTGGTGCGCCTGCGCGACGGCAAGATCACCATCCGCCCGATCGCCGGCACCCGTCCTCGCGGCGCGACGCCGGAGGAGGATCAGCGCCTCGAAGCCGAGCTGCTGGCCGACCCCAAGGAGCATGCCGAGCACCTGATGCTGCTGGACCTGGGTCGCAACGATGTCGGCCGGGTCGCCATGCTGAACCAGGCCGGCGCCAACCAGGCGCCCAAGCCCAGCAAGGGCGCCCATGTGCGGGTCACCGCCAGCTTCTTCGTCGAGCGCTACAGCCACGTCATGCACCTGGTCTCCAATGTCGAGGGCGACGCCCCCGAAGGTCTGGACCCGGTCGATGTGCTGATGGCCGCCCTGCCCGCCGGCACGCTCTCGGGCGCGCCCAAGGTGCGGGCCATGGCGATCATCGACGAGTTGGAGATCGAGAAACGCGGCATCGGCTATGCCGGGGCCGTCGGCTATTTCGGCGCCGACGGCAGCGTCGACACCTGCATCGTGCTGCGCACCGCCTGCGTCAAGGACGGCCAGGTCTATGTCCAGGCCGGCGGCGGGGTGGTGGCGGATTCGGACCCCGACGCCGAATATGACGAGACCCTGCACAAGGCGAAAGCGATCCGCCGCGCGACCGAGGAGGCGTGGCGGTTCGTCTGAGGGCCCGCTACCGGTGCGACTGCACCACGTGTTCGGTGATCACCGGCGGGGCCATGATCATGGCGGTGGCCAGCATCAGGGCGGTGGAGGCGGCGAAGGCTGCGGCGCACAGCACCGGCCAGACGCTGTCCTTCGGCAGAGGCGTCGCCAAGAGGGCGCGGGCCCGGCCCAGGGCTGCGGTTTCGAGGGCGGAATCAGCGGACGGCATGCACCCAGCCTGATCGCTTCCCATATCCGACGCAATGCGGGGTCTTGGCGCGGGGCCAAGCCCGGCCTAGAGACTGAGCCATGATCCTGGTCATCGATAACTACGACAGCTTCACCT
>NZ_CANCLE010000049.1 GCF_947378715.1 Phenylobacterium aquaticum | reverse complement strand
GGTCGCCCAGTCGCTGGGAACCCGGGCTGTGATCGCCATCCGGGTGAACCCCGACGTCTCGGCCGGCGGTCACGCCAAGATCTCGACCGGCAAGGCCGACAACAAGTTCGGCGTCTCCTTCTCGGAAGCCGAACGGCTCTATGCCCAGGCCGCCAACAACGCCGGCCTGAAGCCCGTGGGCGTCACCTGCCACATCGGCAGCCAGATCACCGAGCTGGCGCCCATGGCCGAGGCCTTCGCCAAGATGCGCGGCCTGGTCGAGCGCCTGCGCGCCGAAGGCCTGGGCGTCGAGCGCCTCGACCTGGGCGGCGGCCTGGGCGTGCCCTATTTCAACCAGCCGACCCCGCCCACGCCGGACGATTACGCCCGGATGATCGCCAGGACGATGGGCGGCCTGGACGTGGCCTATTCCTTCGAGCCCGGCCGGATGATCTGCGCCAATGCCGGGGTGCTGCTGGCCCGGGTGCTGCACATTCATGAGCGGCCCGAGGGGCGCAAGTTCGCGGTGCTGGACGCCGGCATGAACGACCTGATCCGGCCGGCCATGTACGACGCCTACCACGACATCCGCCCGGTGAAGCCGCGCGCCGGCGAGCCGGTGGTCTATGACGTGGTCGGGCCCATTTGCGAGACCGGCGACACCTTCACCCGTGACCGCGCCCTGCCCCCGCTGGAGGCCGGCGACGTCGTGGCCTTCATGAGCGCCGGCGCCTACGGCGCGGTGATGTCGAGCGAATACAACAGCCGCCTGCTGGTCCCGGAAGTGCTGGTCAAGGGCGGCGACTGGGCGATCGTCCGCCCCCGCCCGACCTATGAGGACATGCTGGCCAGGGAAGCGCCCGCCCCCTGGCTTTAGGCCTGGTTCAGTCCATCGCCCCGATGAAGGGCAGGCCGCGCATGGCGCCGGCGGCATCCATGCCGTAGCCGACCAGGAACCGGGCCGGCGCGTCCCAGGCGGAGAAGTCGGGCTGGATGGCCCGCGGCTTGGGCCAGGGCTTGGTGGCGAACACCGCCGTCAGCACCTCGGCCGCACCCGCGTCGCGGACCAGGCGATGAGCCTCGGAGAGCGACAGGCCGGTGTCGAACACGTCGTCGATGATCAGGGCCCGGCGGCCAGCCAGCGGCCGTTGCAGATCGGCCCGCACCTCGCAGCGCCCCAGGCTGGCGCGCTCGTCCCCATAGGAGGCCAGCCACAGGGCGTCGAAGCGCACATGGCGTCCTGCGCGCGATAGCGCCCGGGTGAGGTCGGCGGCGAACCACAGCCCGCCGGTCAGCAGGCAGACGGCGACCGTCTCGTCATCGATGCGCGGCGCGATCTGGCGGGCGAGGTCGGTGACCTTGTCGGCGATCTCCGCCTCGGTCAGCAACACCACGGGAACAGCGGCGGTCTCACTCATGCGGCGGGGCGCTCGGCAGGGCGTAGGGGGAATTGGACGGCAGGGGCGCGGCCTCCACCGGCGCGGGGCCCATCGTCGGTTCGGCGCCCTGGTCCGGGCCGCGCAGCAGCGGTCCGGCCTCAGGCGGCGGGGCGGCGGCGTGCTTGGCCTGGGGCAGGATCACCCCCTTGCGGGCCGCTTCCGGCGCAAAGGCCACCTCCAGCTCATTGGCCGAAGTCGGCGGATCAATGATGGCCAGGGCGAAGTGGCGGGTCTCGCCGGGCGGCACCACGGCGTCTGCCGGCTGGGCGATCTTGGTCGAGACCCGGCGGCCGGCCTTGTTGATCAGGCTGACCCTGAGTGGCGGGGCGGTGATCGCCGTGTCCTCGATATTGCGGATCATGCCGGAGACCGACAGGGCCGCGTGGCCGTCCTGCAGCGAGGGCTCGGCCTTCACGCCTTCGATCACCAGACCCAGGCTGTTGACCGGCAGGCCGACGCCGGCATAGGCGCCCGCAGACTGCGGCCAGATCTTCACGACATTGACCCGGAAGACCACGGCGAGCGCGATGACGATCGCCAGCACGGCGGTCATGCCCGCCCAGACCACGCCATTGGCCGCAGCCTCGCGCAGCTTGCGCTCATCGGCCGCCTTGGCGCGGAACACCTTGGGCAATTCCTCGCCCGGCAGGTCGCTGACCAGGGGCGGTTCGGGCTCGGGATCAGGCTCCGGCTCATGGGCCAGGGCGCCCTCGTCCTCGGAGACATCAAGCTCCAGGGCGGCCGCGGACTCCGCGTGCCACCTGTGCCCGCAGGACACGCATTTCACCGTCCGGCCTTCCGCGGGGATCTTCGAATCATCCACGAAATAGCTGGTGGCGCACTCTGGACAGGTCAGTATCATGACGGCCGAATCGGACGCTCCAGCAACCTCCACCGAGGTCGCCGATTTCGGGTCCCATGTCCAGAAACCCCCTCGCCGCAGAGGCCGCCTCGCAGGCTGATCATGTCCTGCGCTTCGACGATGTGTCGATGCGCTACGGCCGGGGTCCGGAGACCCTGCGCGACCTGAATTTCCAGCTGGAGCCGGGTTCGTTCCACTTCATCACCGGGGCCTCGGGCGCCGGCAAGAGCTCGCTGCTCAAGCTGATCTATCTGGCGGCCAAGCCGTCCAAGGGACTGATCCATCTGTTCGGCGAAGACCTTTCCGTGATCCCGGCCAACGAAAAGCCGCTGATCCGTCGCCGGATCGGGGTGGTGTTTCAGGAATTCCGCCTGCTCGACCATATGACCGCCTTCGACAATGTCGCCCTGCCGCTCCGCATCGCCGGGCGCAAGCCCGACAGCTACCGCCAGGACGTGGCCGAGCTCCTGGCCTGGGTCGGCCTGAAGCATCGGATGCACGCCATGCCGGCGACTCTCGCCGGAGGCGAGAAGCAACGACTCGCCATAGCCCGCGCCGTGGTGAATCGTCCCGATATTCTCCTGGCCGACGAACCCACCGGCAATGTTGACCACGAGATGAGCCTGCGCATCCTGCGCCTGTTCGTGGAGATGAACAGGCTGGGAACCACCGTGCTCATCGCCACCCATGACCAGGACCTGGTCGCCCGCTCCGGCCGCGAGGTGCTGCACCTGGCCGACGGCCGCCTGACCCGGCACGACGCGCCCCGGCCGCGCCCATGAGTGAGGCCGACGCCTTCGTGGCGCGCTGGCGCCCGGCCAGCTTCCTGCCGGCCGCCGACACCCGGGACGGCTCCCTGACCTTCGTGGTCGCGGTGCTGTGCTTCCTGGCCTGCCTGACGGCGCTGGGGGTGATCGCCTCGGACCGCGCCGCCCGGGGCTGGAGCGACCAGCTGACCCGCCAGGCCACCATCATCGTGCGGCCCAAGGCCAATGAGACCCCGGATTCCGCCGCCGCCCGCGCCGCCGAGACCCTCGCCGGGGTCAAGGGCGTGTCCGAGGCCCGGGCGCTGGAGAAGGAAAAGGCCGAGGCCCTGGTCGCCCCCTGGCTGGGCGACATCAGCGATCTCGACGACCTGCCGGTGCCCAGGCTGGTGGCGGTCGACCTCGACCCCAAGGCGCCGGCCACCGCCGCCGACCTCGACGCCGCGCTCAAGGCGCAAGGGGTGGACGGCGTCGTCGACGACCACACCATCTGGACCGCCGACATCGCCCGCTCGGCCGGCCTGGTCCGCTGGTTCGGCGGCGCCGTGTTCGGCCTGATCGCCGCCGCCGCGGGGGCCGTGGTGGCCTTCGCCACCCGCGCCGGCCTGCAGGCGCGGCGCGACGTGGTCGAGGTGCTGCATCTGTCCGGGGCCGACGACCACTTCATCGCCCGGCTGTTCCAGGTGCGCTTCGCCCGCATGGCCGCCGTCGCGGGCTTGTTCGGAGCCGCCGGCGCGGCGATCATAGGGGCTGGCCTGCGCCTGGCAGGCGGCGAGGGGGGCCTGACGCCGGTGTTGCCGATCATCTGGACCGATCTCCTGGCCGTGGCGCCCTGCCCGCTCTTCGCCGCCCTGGTGGCGGCGGTGGCCGCGCGGTTGACCGCCGAGGGCCTGATCCGGGACATGGCGTGATGAACAGCGCGCTGAAGGGCCTGGCGCTGATCCTGCTGGTCGGGGTGATCTGGGCGGCGGGGCTGATCGCCTTCGCAGACCGGGTCGATCGCTCGACGCCGGCGCCCCTGCCGGACAAGGCCGATGGCCTCGTGGCCCTGACCGGGGCCGGCTCCAATGAACGCATCGAGGCCGGCGTCGAACTGCTGGAAGCCGGCAAGGCCAAGCGGATGCTGGTTTCCGGCGTCAATCCCGAGGCCAGCCGCGAGGATATCCGCACCGTCTCCAAGGCGGTCCGCAAGATCTACGACTGCTGCGTGGACCTGGGCTTCACCGCCGCCGACACGGTCGGCAACGCCCGGGAGACGGCCGAATGGGCCGCCGCCATGCGCTATGACAGCCTGATCGTGGTGACCGCCGACTACCACATGCCGCGCGCCATGCTGGAGCTGCGCTCCACCTTGCCGGCCGCCAAACTTGAGCCCTATCCCGTGGCCACCTCGGTGATCAACGCCCACTACTGGTGGCGCACCGGGCGCGGCGCGCGGTTGATGATCATGGAGTATTCGAAGTATCTGGCGATCCTGGGCCGCGAGATCGTGCGCGGCATGGGTCCCAAGGACGCGGCCGGCCCCGCCGTCTCGCCCACTCCCTCCACCTCGAAAGGCTGAACTTGCTCGCCCTGCGCTCCATCCTCTTCGTGGCCCTGTTCTATATCTGGTCGGTGTTCTTCGCCCTGATCATGATCCCGTTCCTGATCCTGCCGGCGTCCTGGATGAGCCGGGCGCTCTATGTCTGGAGCGCGGTGATCAACGGCCTGTTGTTCCTCTGCTGCGGCATCCGGGTCGAGATCCGCGGCAAGCAATACATCCCCAAGGGCGACGCCCTGGTCGCGCCCAAGCACCTGTGCATGCTCGACGTCTTCGCCCAGTTCAGCGTGCTCTCCAGCCCGTTCTTCGTGATGAAGAAGGAGCTGGTCTGGGTGCCGTTGTTCGGCTGGTACGGGGTCAAGATGGGGGCCTTGGTGGTCGATCGCGCCGGCCATTCCACCGCGCTGAAGAAGATGGTCCGCGGCGCCCAGGTGCAGTTCAAGAAGGGCAACCGGCAGCTGCTGATCTTCCCGGAAGGCACCCGCGGCGAGCCCGGCAAGGCCGGCGACTACAAGCCCGGCATCGCCGCCCTCTATCGCGACCTCGACATCCCGGTGCATCCGGTGGCGACCAATTCCGGCGTCCACTGGCCCGCCCATGGCTTCCTGCGCACCCCAGGAACCATTGTCTTCGAATATCTTGAGCCCATTCCGCCCGGCCTGAAACGCGGCGAGTTCATGCGCATCCTGGAAGAGCGCATCGAGACCGCCTCCAACCAGCTGCTCAGCCTCTAGGACCCGCCCCATGCGCAAGCCCCTGCCCGAGACCGGAACCGCCTGGGAAGACCTCAAGGTGAAGATGGCCGACTACGCCTCCGGCGACATCCGCTGGCGCGAGGGCAAGACCGCCGTCTACGTGTTCAACGCCGGCCCCGAGGTCGAGCGGGTGCAGAAGGAGGCCTACGCCCTCTTCATGTCCGAGAACGGCCTGGGCCCCGCCGCCTTCCCCAGCCTCAAGCGCATGGAGGCCGAGGTTGTGGGTTTCGGGCTCGGCCTGCTGCACGGCCCTGAGGGCGCGGCCGGCTCGATCACCTCGGGCGGCACCGATTCCATCACCATGGCGATCAAGACCGCGCGGGACTACGCCCGCAAGGTCAAGGGCCTGAGCGGTGAGCTGAACATCGTCCTGCCCCGCTCCGCCCATCCCGCCTTCGACAAGGCGGCCGCCATCATGGAGATCGAGGTCCGCCGCACCCCGGTGAAGGACTATCTGGCCGACCCCGCCGCCATCGCCGCCGCGGCCGACGACAAGACCATCATGATCGTCGGCTCGGCCCCCAGCTTTCCCTATGGCCTGATCGACCCGATCGCGGCCCTGTCGGACCTGGCCGTCGCCCGGGACCTGTGGCTGCACGTCGACGCCTGCGTCGGCGGCTATATCGCCCCCTTCGTGCGGATGAACGGGGCCGACATCCCGCCCTTCGACTTCGAGCTCGCGGGCGTGCGCTCCATGTCCGCCGACCTGCACAAGTACGGCTACTGCGCCAAGGGCGCCTCGACGGTGTTCTTCCGCTCCGCCGAGCTCTACCAGCACATGGTCTTTGACTTCGACGTCTGGCCGGCCGGGCGCATGACCACCCCCACCCTGTCAGGCACCCGCCCGGGCGGAGCGACCTCGGCGGCCTGGGCGGTGATGAATTTCCTGGGCGTCGCCGGCTATCGCGACAAGCAGGGCCAGGTGGTCGCCGCCCGCGAAAAGCTGCAGGCCGGCGCCGAGGCCCTGGGCTTCACAATCATCGGCAAGCCGCAACTGGGCATCCTCAGCTACACGCACACGGAGGTCGACTGCCTGGCCATCTGGACCAAGATGCGCGAGCGCGGCTGGTTTTCCAGCATGGGAACCGCGCCGCGCGCCATGCACATGATGATCTCGCCGTTCCACCTGCAGGTCGCCGACGCCTATCTGGCCGACCTTGCCTGGGCGCTCGGCGAAGTGAAGGGCCCCGCGGCGACCGTGGCGGCGGAAGCGCGCTATTCCTGAGCGACGATCGCTTCCACCCGCGCCAGCAGGCTCTCCATCCCCGCATCCCGGACGCCCTCGGCCGCCAGATGGGCCACGAGGTCGCGCAGATAGTCGATGTTCGGTCCTGACAGGCCGGTGGCGCCGGAGATCAGTTCGGCCTGGCGTTCCAGGCTGAGGGCCCCAGCCCATTGGGGATGGGCGGTGTCGGACAGGAAGACCAGGGTCTCGACATCGCGGCCGCCGGCCAGGCGCACGGGCCTGGAGGCCTCCACATAGGTCTCGGTCGGCTGCTCGCGTTCGCGCAGATAGGCATAGACCTCGGGCCAGGCCGCTTCGTCGATGCGATAGGCCGCGCCCCGGGTCGCGCCGCCGGGCGCCAGGCCCAGCACCAGGCCCGGTCGCTCATAGGTGCCCCGGTGATGGACGGAATATATGCAGAAGGCGCGGCGGCGGCCGTATAGGGTGGCGGGCCTGCGCTCGACGAACTCGAAACCGGGGCGCCACATCAGCGATCCGTAACCGAACACCCAACGCTCAACCGACATGGCCCGCCGCTCAACCCCGCCCGACCCGACACCTGTGCCCGATCCGGCGCCCGACCGCAAACATCGCAGGCTGGGGCTCTATGTTCCGTTCGCCATAGCCGCGATGATCGCCATCGCCTGGACGGCTGTGTGGATCGGCATCCGAGGCGAGGCGATCCGGACCATCGACGCCGACGCCGCGA
The DNA here is from genome assembly GCF_947378715.1 of Phenylobacterium aquaticum. Lineage (GTDB taxonomy): Bacteria > Pseudomonadota > Alphaproteobacteria > Caulobacterales > Caulobacteraceae > Phenylobacterium > Phenylobacterium aquaticum_A. The sequence continues at coordinate 17,457 of NZ_CANCLE010000049.1, read as the reverse complement.
TCCTGCGCAAGGCGGGCTATGACGTGGCCTGGCAGGACCGCCGGATCACCGGCTGGCCGTTCCGCATGGACGTGGCCTTCACAGAGCTTCGCCTGCGCGAGCCGACCGGCTGGGGCTTCGCCGCCCCGAAGCTGGAGGCCGAGGCCTTCGCCTATGCCCTGGACCACTGGATGATCGCCGCCGAGGACGGCTTCACCTTCACCCGGCCGCGCGGCGGGCCGGTAGAGGTCAAGGGCCGGGTGCTGCGCGCCAGCCTGACCGATGTCCGCCAGACCCCGCCGGCGCTCTCGATCGAGGGCCTGGACGTCACCTTCGCCTCCGGGCCTGGGGCTCAGCCGTTCTCGCTGGCCTCGGCCAAGCGGGTCGAGCTGCATCTGCGCCCCGGCCCCGACGACCAGGGCGCGATCCTGTTCAAGGTCGAAGATGGCCGCACGGCCCCAGGCTCGACCCTGGGCGCGGTCGGCGAGGGCAAGCCGGTTTCGATCATCTGGGACTCGATCCTCTCCAAGGTCAGCGCGCTCAAGGGCGCCGATCTGGCCGAGCGCAGCCAGGCCTGGTCCCTGGCCGGCGGCCAGTTCCAGGTGCGCCAGGCGGGGATCACCGCCGGCGACGCGTCCCTCGGCGCCCAGGCCGGCAAGCTCGCCCTGGATAGCGACGGCTATCTGTCTGGAAGCCTCGACATCACCGTGCGCAACGGCCCCCAGGCCATGGTCGACCTCGCCCGCGCAGGACGGGTTCCCCCGGAATCGGCCCTGGCCGCCGCCGCCGTCATGGCCGCACGCCCTGACGGCCACCTGCCCCTGACCTTCCAGGCCGGCCAGACGACGCTCGGTCCCGTGGCGCTGGCGCCCGCCCCCAAGCTCTGGTGAATCTTCTCCCTCGCCCCGCTCAGCCGAACGGCTTGTCGATCGACGGCGGCGGGACGGAGAACCATTTCGGGCCCGCCTCGGTCATGTGGAAACAGTCCTCCAGCCTGACGCCAAATCCGCCGGGAATATAGATCCCCGGCTCGTTGGAGAAACACATGCCGGCCGCCAGGGGCGTCGTCTCGCCGTGCACCAGATTGACCGGCTCATGGCCGTCCAGGCCGATGCCGTGGCCGGTGCGGTGCGACAGGCCCGGCAGGTCGTAGCGCGGGCCATAGCCCAGGCTCTCATAATAGGCTCGCACCGCGTCATCGACCGAACCGGCCGGCGCGCCGAGCTGGGCGGCAGCCAGCGCGATCTCCTGGCCGCGATGCACCTGGTTCCAGACCTTGCGCTGGGCAGCGGTCGGCTCGCCGAACACGAAGGTCCGCGAGATGTCGGACTGATAGCCCTGGACCGTGCAGCCGCAATCCATCAGCACCACCTCGCCCTCGCGGACGATCTGCGGCTTGCCGGAGCCATGCGGATAGGCGGCCGCCTCGCCCAGCAGGATCAGGTTGAACTCCACCTCGCCGCCCAGGGCGCGGGTGGCGCCGGCCATGATCGCGTCGATATCGCCCCGGGTCATGCCGGCCTGGACGCGGGGATAGGTGTGGCGATAGGCGGCGATGGTGATGTCGCTGGCCAGCTGCATCAGGGCCAGCTCATGCTCGGTCTTGATCATCCGCACGCCACGGGTGACCGCCGCGCCATTGCGCAAGGTCGCACTGGGCAGGGCCTTCTGCAGGGCGTCGACGATGAAGAAGCGCACCGTCTCCTCCACCCCGATGACGCCGCCCGCCAGCTTCTTCTCGGTCAGCCAGCCGGCCACCACCGCCAGCGGATTTTCGTCCTCCTGCCAGATCCGCACTTCGCCAGGGACCGCCAGGGTCTCGCGCACCGAGGGCTCCTCGAAGTGCGGGGTGACGATCAGCACTTCGCCCTCGGCCGGAATCACGCAGGCCGTCATCCGCTCGCTGCGGCTCCAATGCACGCCGGTGAAATAGATCAGCGACGAACCCGGCTCCATCAACAGAGCCGAGATCCCCTTGGCCCGCATCAGGGCCTGGGCCCGGGCGATTCGCGCCTGTCGCTCAGCCGGGCTGATCGGAACCACCCCGCCGGTCATGGATTTCAGGTCGGGCGCAGGCTCGGCCCGGGCCGCGCCCGCCGCCATCGCCAGCCCTGCGCCGGACGCCCACCCCAGGAACCTGCGCCGGTCTGTCTGAATCATCGCTCGTTCTCCGATAGGCCCTGAAGCTAGGCCGGAAAGCCGCCGATGTCGTCGATCTCAAACCCGCAATCTTGGGCCATATTGCCGACCCAGGGACCCGCCAGCTTGTCGGCGCCCAGGAAGGCCGTCGCGATGCTCCCTCTCCGTCACGCCCTGATCGCGCTCGCCCTCGCCAGCCTGCCCGCCGTGGCCGACAGCGCGCCAGCCGCCGCGCCGCACCTGGTCCTGCCGATCGCCTGCCAGCCCGGCCGAACCTGCGAGGTGCAGAACTATGTGGACCGCGACCCCGGCCCGGGCGCGCGCGATTGGCGCTGCGGCCCACGGACCTATCAGGCCCATACCGGCGTCGATATCCGCCTGCCCAGCCTGGCCGTGCAGCGGGCGGGCGTCGATGTGCTGGCCGCGGCGCCGGGGACCGTCTCGCGCCTGCGCGACGGGGTGGCCGACATTTCGATCCGGGCGGCTGGCGCGCCGTCCGTCGCGGGCCAGGAATGCGGCAATGGGATCGTCATCAGCCATGGCGACGGCTGGGAGACCCAGTACTGCCACCTCGCCAAGGGCAGCCTGAAGGTGAAGGCCGGCGATCGGGTCACGGCCGGCCGACCGATCGCCCGGGTCGGGCTGTCGGGCAATACCGAGTATCCGCATCTGCATCTGACCGTCCGCCATGCCGGCCAGCTGATCGATCCGTTCGCGCCGGATACGCCCATCGCCTGTGACCCCAAGGCGCCCGTCGCCGGCCTATGGACCCCAGCCGCTGCGGCCCAGCTGCCCTATCAGACCGGGGCCGTGCTCAATGCCGGCTTCGCCGACCGGGCCGCGACCAATGACGATGTTGAAGGCGGCGGGCTCGCCACCCCCACCGCCGCGTCTCCCGCCCTGCTGGCCTATGTCCGCGCCATCGATCTTCTGGCTGGCGATCTGGTGCGGATCACCCTGGTCGCCCCCGACGGCGCGACCCTGGTGGACAGCCGAGGCCCGCCGCTCGATCACGACAAGGCCCAATGGCTGGTCTTCGCCGGCAAGAAACGCCCTGCCGCCGGCTGGCCCCGGGGTGTCTATCGCGCCCGCTATGAGGTGACCCGCGCCGGCGCCGTGGTCCTGGTCCGCGCGTTCAACCTCACCCTCTGACCGGGCGGGCTAGCCCGTCTGAAGCTTGGGCGCTAAGCGTGGGGCGATGACCGCGCACCCCGAGACCAGCAACCAGAAGACCCTCCTGGCCGGCGCCGTCCTGGCCGGGGTGAGCTATCTGGCCTCGGGCCACCTGCCGATCCCCGTGGAGGTCGGCGTCCTGTGGAAGGGCTCAGGCGTCACCCTGTTGGCGGTCTATGCGGCGCTGCGCGCCCGGACCCTCGACGGCTGGCTGATCTGCGCGGTGATGGCCTTCGGGGCGCTCGGCGACATGCTGCTGGAGGTGGCGGGCCTGACCATCGGCGCCATCGCGTTTCTGGTCGGCCACCTGGTCGCCATCGGCCTCTATGCGCGCTGGCGCAGACCCAGGCCCAGCCTCAGCCAGATCCTGCTGGCCGCCACCCTGGTCCCGGCGGTCACGGTCACGGCCTGGCTGCTGCCCGCCGATCGCGGCGGCGCGAACGGCGTAGCGGTCTATGCCTTCTTCCTGTCGCTGATGGCGGCCTTCGCCTGGCTCAGCCGGTTCCCGCGCCATCGGGTGGGGGTCGGCGCCCTGATGTTCGTGGCCTCGGACCTGCTGATCTTCGCCCGCACCGGCCCGCTGGCGGGACTTGCCTGGGTCAGCCCCGCCGTCTGGGTGCTCTACTTCGCCGGCCAGGCCCTGATCTGCGTCGGAGTGACGCACCGGTTGAGCCGCGGCGAAAGCTCGCGTTAACCATAAATCCACGCCGTGCTCGCCAACCTCGCCGCTTCACCCCGAATGCCGGGGCGCGGCCGCCGGTCGCGCTTCAGCCTTCGTAACGCAGTCGCCGCAATGCCGCCCCGATTCGCCCGAAGCCTCGCTTGGCCCGGGCGCAGCCGAGGCGCTGATTCGCATCTCGCCAGGATCGCATGACCCTTCCCGCCCTGATCGCCGACGCCGACATCCCCCAGGTCCTTGGCCTGTCCCACCTGGCCCAACAGGTCTTTGACGAGGTCGACCTGACCCCGGTCTTCAATTCGATGACCGCCCGGGTGAACGCCGATTCCAATGACGCGGCGGCCTGGTACGACATCGCCCTGATGCTGACCCTGACCGGCCAGATCGACCGGGGCCTGGAGATCCAGGCCCTGGCCATGCAGGCCTCGCGCCTCTACCGGCGCGTCCATGGCGACGGGTCCGACCTCAGGATCCTGGCCTTCGTCACCCCTGGCGACCTGATGGCCAACACCCCGCTCGACTTCCTGCTCGAGGGGTCGAACATCCGGCTCGACCTGCTCTATGTGGAGCCAGGCGTGGCCCTGCCGGCCGAGCTTCCCGACCATGACCTGGCCTTCCTGGCCATCGGCGAGTCCAAGTCCAACGCCGTGGTGCTGGCCGCGCTCGAACCGGTGCTGGCCGCCTGGCCCCGGCCAGTGGTCAATGGCCGCCCCCTGCAGATCGCCGGCCTGACCCGCGACGGCGTCGCCGCCCAGTTCGCCGACAGCGGCCGGATTGTCGCGCCCACCACGCGCCGCCTCACCCGCGCCGACCTCTATCCCCTGGCGGTCGGCGAGACGGCGGTCTCGGACCTGCTGCCCGGCGCCAGCTTCCCGATCATCATCCGGCCGATCGATTCCCATGCCGGCCTGGCGCTTGAGAAGTGCGACGCGCCCGACGACCTGGCGGGCTATCTGGCCCAGCATCCGGGGCCGGAATTCTTCGTCACCGACTATGTCGACTACGCCAGCCCGGACGGGAAGTTCCGCAAGCAGCGCGTGGCGATCATCGGCGGCGTACCGTTCATCAGCCACCTGGCGGTCTCCGACCACTGGATGGTGCACTATCTCAGCGCCGGCATGGCCGAGAAGGCCGAGCGCCGCGCCGAGGAGGCCGCCTTCATGGAGGCCTTCGACAGCGACTTCGCCGTCCGCCACGCCCAGGCCCTGGCCGAGATGACCGAGGGCTTCGGGCTCGACTACTACGCCATCGACTGCGGCGAGACGGCCGACGGCCAGCTGCTGCTGTTCGAAGCCGATGTGGCGATGATCGTGCACGCCATGGATAGCGAGACGCTGTTTCCCTACAAGAAACCGGCGATGAAGAAGCTGTTCGCCGCCTTCCAGCAGATGCTGCAGGCCACGGCCGACCATCAGGCCCTGGGCATTCGCGCGGCTTAGGGCGCGTCGGGCGGGCTAACCGGTTCCAACTGGCCCTGACGCGCTCTAGGTGCGCGCCGCCAGATAGCGCCGATAGCGCTTGATCTGACCCCCACGGCGCATCTGGCCGGCGATCATGGCCAGCAGCGGCGAGCTGTTCACCGCCGGCTCCTTGCCCGTCGCCATCCGGCGCAGCTGGCTGCCTACAAAGGCCATGCTGGCCATAGCGACCAGGGTCTTGTTCTTCGACTTCAGCTTGGGGGTGACCGGGGCGACCGTCGCGGCCTTGCGCCAATGATTGGCCAGGTCGGGATCGAGCGCGATCGCCGTAGCGATCCCCACCACGGCCACACCTTCGGCCAGGGCCTGTTCGGCCACCTCGCGCCGGCGGATACCGCCGGTCACCATCAGCGGCATCTTGGCCAGGCCCTTCAGGTCGACGGCGAATTCCAGGAAATAGGCTTCCCGCGCCAGGGTCCGACCGTCGGCGGCCTCGCCCTGCATGGCCGGGCTTTCATAGCTGCCGCCTGACAGCTCCACGAGATCGACGCCCAGGTCATTGAGCATGCCGACCACGGCCCGCGCATCGGCCTGGTCGAAGCCGCCGCGCTGGAAGTCGGCGGAATTCAGCTTCACCCCGACGGCGAAGTCCGGCCGCACCTGGGCCCTCACGGCCTTGACGATCTCGACCAGCAGCCGGGCCCGGTTCTCGATTCCCCCGCCCCAGCTGTCGGTGCGGTGATTGGCGAGCGGCGACAGGAACTGGGAGACCAGATAGCCGTGGGCCGCATGGATCTGCACCCCGTCGAAGCCGGCCAGGTCGGCCTGGCGGGCGGTGGCGGCGAAACGGGTGATGGTCTCGGCGATCTCGGCCTCGTTCATGGCCTTGGGCTTCACGAACAGCTTGGAGTGCGGGCCGAGGTCCAGCTGCACGTCCGAGGCCGACCAGCCATTGCCGCCTTGATCGACCTGCACCTGGCGGCCCGGATGGTTGATCTGCATCCAAACCTTGGCGCCGCCCGACTTGGCCGCCGCCGACCATTCGCGGAACGGGGCCAGATCGGTCGCCGCCTCCAGCACCACCCCGCCCGGCCCGGTCAGGGCGCGGCCGTCGACCATGACATTGCCGGTGATCAAGAGGCCCGCCCCGCCCCGGGACCAGCGCCGATAGAGCGCGAACAGCTGGCCGTCCGGCGTCTGGCCCGTCGCGGCCAGGTTTTCCTCCATGGCCGCCTTGGCGATCCGGTTGGGCAGGGTCGCGCCGCTGGCGAGCGACAGGGGGGCGAAGAGGTCGGCGGTGGCCATCGGGGAATCCTGGAGCGGGTCGCGAATGTTTACGATGCAAACATGGTGAGAATGTCTACAATGTCAACATGGACCTTTGCCTCGCCCTGTGGGACTTAAGGCTGTGACGACGCGACAAGGACATGACGGCGCGGTGAGCGAGCTCGAAAAGCCGGCCTATCACCATGGCGACCTGCGCGCGGCCCTGCTGGACGCCGCCCTGGCCCTGCTGGCCGAAGGCCAGGAGCCGTCCCTGCGCGCCGTCGCCCGCCGGGCCGGGGTCTCGCCCATGGCCCCCTATCGCCACTATGCAGACCGCGAGGCCCTGCTGGCCGCCGTGGCCGTGCGCGGGATCGAGGGCCTGAAGTCCACCCTGGAGGCCGCTGACGCCGACGCGGCGCCTGGCCAGGCGGTGGTCGCCCAGGCCGTGGCCTATGTCCGCTACGCCTGCGACCACCCGGTGCTGTTCCGCCTGATGTTCGGCCCGAGCCGACCCAGCGCCGAACACGGGATCTGTTCCGCCGCCCAGGAGGTCAAGGACGTGCTGCTCGGCCGCCTGGCCCACGAGGCGCCGCAGCGCTTCACCCCGGACTACGCCCTTGGCTGTTGGGCCCTGATCCACGGCCTGGCTCAGCTGGTGGTCGAGGGCCTGCTGGCCGAGACCGATCCCGACCCGCTGGGCAACGGCCTGATCGAACGTGCGGTCCAGGCCATGCTGACCCGCACCGCCGAGGCCTGATCTCAGGCCTGCAGGTCCGCCGCGCCGCCCAGCGCCTGCGCCCGCTTCTGGGCGAGCTTCGCCCCGTCCTCCAGCTCCGCGACCTTGCCCTGCAGGATCACCGACGGTCCATGCTTGCGCTCCGGCGGGGCGTCGACGCCGAAGGGGCCGTCCTTGGGATGGGCGGGGTCGATATGCTTCTTGGCCTCATCGACCTCGGTGCAGTTGTGACAGGCAAAGCCGTTCACGCTCACCGGATTGGGATAGTCGCCGCCGATCGCCATGTTGCAGTCCCCTGAAGCTGGCCTTCAGGGGTGAGTTCGCGCGAGCCTGGACGAAGGTTACAGCCTCCGAAAATTATTTTCGCGAAGGCGCGTCACGCTCCGAGGATCGCCGCGCGCAGGTCCTCGATCACCGCGGCGTCAAGACCGCAGGCCGGGCCGCGCGCCAGCACCTGGGTCGCGGCGGCCCAGAGTCCCGCGATGTGCATGGCCTGCATGATGAGGTCGCCGGACGCCAGGCGGCGCATGACGCTCGCCCAGTCCTCCAGCACCACCTCGATCTCCTCGCCGAAATCGGGGGCCAGCCCGCCCACCTCGCGCACGCCGAGCGCCAGGAAGGTGGTCGCCCGGTTCGACTGATTGGCCGGATTGGGCCAGGCGCCCAGCACCCGCTCGAAAGGAACCCCGCCGTAGCCGGTCTCCTCGATGAGCTCCCGCTCCGCCGCCGCCCGCGCGGCCAGGGCGGGATCAGCCCCGTCCTTGGGGTCGATCGCCCCGCTCGGCAGGCCCAGCACCACCTCGCCGGCCCCGTGCCGATATTCGAGCGCCAGCACCAGCCTGCCGTCCGGCCGCACGGCGACAACGTTCACCCAGTCCGGATAGCCGATCACATGATAGGGCCCGATCTCCGCCCCCTGGGGCGTCACGCACCGGTCCGAGCGGACCGTGAGCCAGCGGTCCTGGAAGGTGATCTCCGACGAGAGGGTGCGCCACTTGAGGCGGTCGGTCGGGATCGGGGACATGGCGACATTCTCCTAAGCCAGGCTCGGAGCTTGTAGCGTCCAAAATGACGATCGCATCCTCGAACATGCCCCCTCGTTTCACCCGCAACTTTCTTGCGCCCGCCCCGCCTATTGCGCCCGCGCACGCAATGACCTAAGCGCCAAACCTTCGTTTTCGGGGGACAAAATGGCGAAGGCCGATCCCAATGCCGCGCCGAACCCGCTGGACGCCGTGCGGGCGCGCATCGATGCGATCGACGCCGATCTGCTGACCCTGGTCGAGGAGCGCGCCGGTCTGGCGCGCGAGGTGGCCGCCGCCAAGGCCGCCGCCGGCGACGCCGACAAATTCGCCCTGCGACCGGCGCGCGAAGCCGCCCTGTTGCGCAAGCTGCTGGCTCGCCCATTGAACAACGCCCGCCCCTCCCTGGTGGTGCGCATCTGGCGCGAACTGATCGGCGACAGCCTGTCGCGCCAGGGCCCGTTCCATGCGGCGGTGTTCGGCGGCAAGGATCCGGCCCGCGCCGTGGAGCTGGCCCGCAACCGCCTGGGCGCCGCCCCGTCCCTGCGCGTGGTCGCCAGGCCGGAGGACGCACTGGCCGCCGCCCGCACGCCCGGCGGCGTGGCGGTCCTGGCCCTGGAGGGCGGCTGGTGGGGCCGGCTCCTGGCCGAGCCGTCTCTGAAGGTGTTCGCCGCCCTGCCCTGTCTCGCCGCCTGGGGGCCGCTCAACGCGCTCTGCGTGGCCGCCGTCGAGGTCGAGCCCACGGGCCAGGACCTGACCTATTGGGTCACCGACGAGCCCGGTTCCGCCGCCGCGATCGAGGCTTCGCTCAGCCGCGACGGGGTGGCCGGCGAACTGATCGCCGAGAGCGGCGGGCTGAAGCTCTTCGCCCTGCTGGGCTACTACATGGCCGACGATGAGCGGCTGTCGCGGGCGCCCGGCCGACTTTCCGGGGTGATCGGGGCTGCGCCGGCGCCGCTCGACGTGTAAGAGGCGGGCTCCCCGTCCCGCTTCAGGTCCCCGACCGCTCCATGACCGACGCTCCCCCCGTCATCGACCGCGCCTCGGCCGCGCGCCCGACCCCCAAGCCCGGCATCCTCGCGATCGCGCCCTATGTCCCCGGCAAGGCCACGGCGGAGGGGATCGAACATCCGCTGAAGCTGTCGGCCAATGAGAACATCCTGGGCTCCAGCCCCCTGGCGCGCGAGGCCTTCGCCAGCGCCATCGATCAGCTGCACATGTATCCGGAAGGCCGCTCCAACCTGCTGCGCGCGGCGATCGGCGAAGCCTATGGCCTGGAGCCCGAGCGGCTCTTGTTCGGCTGCGGCTCGGACGAGATCTTCCAGCTCCTGAACCAGACCTTCCTCGAGCCCGGCGACAACATCGTCCAGGGCCAGTACGGCTTCGGCGCCTATGCCATCGGGGCCCGCGCCTGCCAGGCCGAGGTCCGTTTCGCGCCCGAGCGCGACTACCGCATCGATGTCGACGAGATGCTGAAGCAGGTGGACGCGCGCACCCGCCTGGTCTTCGTCGCCAATCCGGCCAACCCCACCGGCACCTGGATCACCGGTTCGGAGATCCGCCGCCTGCACGCCGGCCTCGCCCCTTCGGTCGTGCTGGTGCTGGACGGCGCCTATGCCGAGTTCCTGTCCGACCCGGCGTTCGAGGACGGCGCCTCAATGGTCCGCGAGTTCGACAATGTGGTCATGACGCGGACCTTCTCCAAGCTGCATGGCCTGGCGGGCCTGCGGGTCGGCTGGGCCTATATGCCGGTCGAGATGGCCGCCGCCGTCGATCGGATCCGCCTGCCCTTCAACGTCAATATCCCCGCCCAGCTGGCGGCCGTGGCCGCGCTTGGCGACATCGATTTCCAGACCCGGTCCCTGGCGCTGGTCGAGCAATGGCGCGCCTGGCTGACCCAGCAGATCGGCGGGCTCGGCCTCGACGTCGTGCCTTCGGCGGCCAATTTCGTGCTGGTTGGATTTCCCAGGACCCCGGGCAAGACCGCCAAGGAGGCCGAGGCCTATCTGGCCTCGCGCGGCCTGATCGTGCGCGGGGTCGGCGGCTATGGCCTGGCCGACCACCTGCGCATCACCATCGGGCTGGACGCGCACAACCGGGCCGTGGTCGACGCCCTCTCCGACTTCCTGAAGGGCTGAGCCGTGGGTGAGGTGATCTATCCCCGCATGGCGGTGATCGGCTGCGGCCTGATCGGCTCCTCCGTCATCCTGGCCGCGCGGGCGGCGGGCACGGTGGGCGAGGTCTTCGTGGCCGACGCCAGTCCCGCGCACCGGGCCAGGATCACCGAGCTGGGCTATGCCGACCTGGTGACCGGCGATATCGCGCAGGCCGTGGCCGGCGCCGACCTGGTGGTCTTCGCCGTGCCGGTGATGGCCATGGGCGAGGCGGCCCTTGCCGCGGCGGCCACGCTCAAGGCCGGCGCGACCGTGACCGACGTCGGCTCGGTCAAGGGCTCGGTCGCCGAGGCCCTGGCCAAGGCCTTGCCCGACACGGCCTTCGTGGTCCCCGGCCACCCGATCGCCGGCACCGAGCAGTCCGGCCCCGAGGCCGGATTCGCCGAGCTGTTCGACAGGCGCTGGGTGATCCTGACCCCCCAGGCCCGCACCGACGACCCCTATCTGGAGGCCGTCCAGCGGCTGGCCGATTTCTGGACCCGGGCCGGGGCCAATGTCGATCGCATGGATCCCGCCCACCACGACCTGGTCCTCGCCGTCACCAGCCACCTGCCCCACCTGATCGCCTATAATATCGTCGGCACCGCCGCCGACATGGAGGAGGTCACCCAGGCCGAGGTGATGAAGTATTCGGCCGGCGGGTTCCGCGACTTCACCCGCATCGCGGCGTCGGACCCCACCATGTGGCGCGACATCTTCCTGACCAACAAGGACGCAGTGCTGGAGATCCTGGGCCGTTTCACCGAGGACCTGCAGGCGCTGAGCCGGGCCATCCGCTGGGGCGAAGGCGACAAGCTGTTCGAACTGTTCAGCCGCACCCGCGACATCCGCCGCGGCATCGTCGCGGCTGGCCAGGAAAGCGCCGAGCCCAACTTCGGCCGCGACCGGGGCAAGCACTCTTGAACGGCTATGTCTGGTTGGGCGGCGCGATCCTCGCCGAGGTGATCGCCACCACCATGCTGAAGGCCTCGAACGGCTTCACCCGGCTGACCCCGTCCCTGATCACCGTAGCGGGCTACGCCTTCGCCTTCTGGTGCCTGTCGCATTCGATGAAAACCGTGCCGGTCGGTGTCGGCTACGCCATCTGGTCGGGGATCGGCATCGTGCTGATCACCGCCATCGCCTGGATCTGGTTCAAGCAGGCCCTCGACCTGCCCGCCATGCTGGGTATGGGCCTGATCTTGTCCGGGGTGCTGGTGATCAATCTGTTTTCGAAGAACGCAGGCTGATCGGCGGGGCTATTGGCGCAGCCCGTGCAATAATAGCGCAACATCCAGGGCCTTGGCTCCGGCCGCCAAGCTTCAGGAGACGCCCATGCGCACCTTCATCCTCGCCGCTGTCGCGGCCCTCGCCCTCGCCGGAACCGCCCAGGCCCAGATGATGGGCCCGCCCGACCCTGCCGCCATCTTCAAGAAGTTCGACGCCAACAATGATGGTGCGATCACCAAGGACGAGTGGGTCGCCGCCGGCCGCCCGGCCGAGCGTTTCGACCTGGTCGATGCCGATCATGACGGCAAGGTGACTCAGGCCGAGCTCACTGCCGCCATACAGAAGATGATGCAGGCGCGTCAGGGTCAGTAGGCCGTTCCCCCGCCCGGGAGAGCCGCTAAGGTGCGCGTCCAAATCAGGGAGGCGCGCGTGATCGGATTTCCTCAAGCGGCATTGGCGCGCGCGCCGTGGCCCCGCCGCCGTGTCGGCCCCGTCTTCGGGCGCGGCGGCATGGTGGCGGCCGCCCACCCCCTGGTCACCGAGACCGGGCTTGAGGTGCTGCGCCAGGGCGGCAACGCCGTGGACGCCGCCGTGGCGGCCGGCCTGACCGCCGCCGTGGTGATGCCGGAGATGTGCGGCCTGGGCGGTGACCTGTTCGCCCTGGTCAGTGCGCCCGGCCAGGCCCCGACCGCCTTTCTGGGCAGTGGCGCCGCCCCGCGCGCCGCCACCCTGGCCCAGATGCGCGCCGCCGGCGTCAACGGTCGCATGCCCTATCGCGGGCCGCTGGCGGTCAGCACGCCCGGCATGGTCGACGCCTATGAGGCGCTGTTGACCCACTATGGTTCGCGATCCTTCGCCACCCTCGCCCAACCCGCCATCGCCCAGGCCGAGGACGGCTATCCCCTGACCGTGCTGGGCGCCTACGCCATCGCCAACGCCAGGGCCCTGATCGAGGAGCATCCCAGCACCGCGGCGGTGTTCCTGCCCGGCGGCGAGGTTCCAGTCCCTGGCGCGATCCTGAAGCAGCCGGGCCTGGCCCGTACGCTTCGGACCCTGGCCGCCAAGGGACCTGACGCCTTCTATCGCGGCGCGATCGCCCGGGAGATCGCCGACTTCATGGCCCAGGTCGGCGGCGTCCTGTCGGCGGCGGACCTGGCCGAGCACCGGACCGAGGTCACCGCCCCGCTGCAGACCAGCTACCGCGGCCACACGGTCTTCCAGACCGGCCTGCCGTCCCAGGGGCTGATCCTGCTGGAGGCCCTGAATATCGTCGAGCGCGCCGATCCCGGCCTGCTGGCGCGGGGCGACGACGCGGCGGTGCATGTGATGGCCGAGGCCATCAAGCTCGCCTATGCGGACCGCATCGCCTATGCCCGCGACCCGGCCTTTGGCGACACCCCCCTGGACCAGCTGCTGTCAAAGCCCTGGGCGGAACAGCGGTTCGCGATGATCGATCCGGACCTGGCGTCGGAGGAGACCCCGCCCGGCCCGTTGAGCGACGGCGACACCACCTATTTCTGCGTGGCCGACGCCTCCGGCATGATGGTCTCGCTGATCCAGTCGGTGTCGTCCAACTTCGGCTCCGGCGTGGTGGCCGGCGAGACCGGGGTGCTGCTGAACAACCGCGCCGGACGCGGCTTCAGCCTCGACGACGGCCATCCCAACATCTTCGCCCCCGGCAAGAAGACCCTGCACACCCTGAACTGCTGGATGCTGGCCGATCCGCAGGGCCGCACCATCATGGTTGGCGGCACCCCCGGCGGCGACGGCCAGCCGCAGTGGAACCTGCAGATGCTGGTCAATCTGATCGATGCAGGCCTCGACGTGCAGGCCGTCGCCGACGCCCCGCGCTGGACCGTGTGGCCGGGCACGGATCCCCTGGATCGGCCCAATCCCTATGAGCTGCGCCTGGAGACCCGATTTGGCGATCCGGCCCTGGCCGGGCTCGAAGCCCGTGGCCATCGCCTGGCGCGCCAGGGGGGCTGGGGCACGCCCTGCGCCGCCCAGTTGATCGCCCGCGATCCGGAGACCGGTGTGCTGGTTGGTGGCTCCGACCCTCGCGCCGAAGGTCTGGCCCTAGGGTATTGAACTGATCGGTTGACTAATTGCGAAGGTCGCGCAATCATTCAACCATGATGTTGAACGAACCGTCAGCGGACGTCCGGCTCGACCGGACCTTGGCCGCGCTCGCCGACCCGACCCGGCGGGCCATACTGCAGCGGCTCTCCCAGGGCGAGGCGCGGGTCACGGAGCTGGCCGGGCCCTTCGACATGTCGCTGAACGCCGTCTCCAAGCACATCCAGGTGCTGGAGCGCGCGCAGTTGCTCCGCCGCCGCAAGGCGGGCCGGGAGCACCTGTTGACCCTGACCCCCGAGCCCATGAACGAAGCCGTGGCCTGGATGGACGCCCAACGCGCCCTGTGGACCAGCCGCCTGGACGTTCTCGAAGGCCTGCTCAGGGCGCAGGACGCCGCCGCCAAGGGAGACGCCCCATGACCGCCCAGACCGTCACCGTGCAGGTCCGCCGCCATTTCAACTTTCCGCCCGAGCGGGTGTTCGACGCCTGGCTTGACCCGACCCTGGCCGGCCGATTCCTGTTCGCCACCCCGACGGGCGTGATGGTCAAAGTAGCGATCGACGCCAAGGTCGGCGGCCGCTTCGAGATCGTCGAGCGTCGGGGCGACAAGGACGAGCCCCATGTCGGCGAGTATCTGGAGATCGACCGGCCACGTCGGCTGGCTTTCACCTTCGGCGACAACATCGCCTTCGACGCCACCACGGTCACGGTCGAGATCACTCCGGCGGTCGGCGGTTGCGACCTCGTGCTCACCCACACGGGTGTCGGCCCGCAGTGGGAAGCCCAGACCCACGAGGGATGGACCGGCATCCTGGAGAGCTTGGCCCGCGCCCTAGTCTGACGGCGGCGCCAGGAACGCGGCTGTGGCCTCGATCGCCTCGACCAGACCGACCCGTTGGATCTCCACCCCCTGTGGCAGGCCAGAGAACAGGCGGGTGGGCGCCGCGGCGTCGAGCATGACGAAGACGCCCTTGTCGTCGGCCCGGCGGATCAGGCGGCCGAAGGCCTGGCTGATGCGGTTGCGGGCGACGCTGTCGTCATAGTTCTTGCCGCCAAACCGCACCCGGCGGGCCTTGTGCAGGATGTCCGGCCGGGGCCAGGGCACGCGATCGAAGACCAGCAGGCGCAGGGATCGGCCCGGCACATCCACCCCATCGCGCACCGCGTCCGTGCCCAGCAGGCAGGCGTCCTGCTCAGCACGGAAGATGTCGACCAGGGCGCCGACCTCCAGCGGGTCCACATGCTGGGCGTAGAGGGCCAGGCCCTTGTCCGACAGGGGCGCAGCGATCCGCTCATGCACGGCGCGCAGCCGGCGGATGGCGGTGAACAGGCCGACGCCCCCGCCGCCCGCGGCCAGGAACAGCTCGCGCATGGCGGCCGCCACCTGGCGGGCGTCGTCCTTGCTGACGTCCGTCACCACGAAGGCCCGGGCGTTCGAGGCGTAGTCGAAGGGCGAGGCGAGCCGGAGCGTCTTGGGTCGATCCGGCAGGCGCGCGGCGCCTGTGCGCATTTCGGCCAGCGCGAAGGGATCGTCGAGGGTCGAGTCGGCGAGCGTCGCACTGGTCACCAGCACCCCGTGGGCCGGGGCGATGACGGCGTTGGTCAGGGGCTCGGTCGGGTCGACCCAATGGCGGCGGCAGGCGGCGTCGACCACCCGGCCATAGAGGAAGGTGGCGTCGAACCAGTCGACGAAATCCGGATCGTCCTCGGAATCCTCGTCGATGGCCCGCAGCATCGATCGCCAGGCCGGCAGGGTCATGCGGGCCCGTCGGTCCAGGCCGCGCAGGGCGCCCTCGATCCGGGCCCGGTCGCCGGTGGCGAGGTCGGCGGCCTCGTCGTCGAGGATGTCTTCGAGATGCCGGGCCAGCGCCAGCAGCGGAGCCTCGACCTTGGCCAGGCCGGCGGCGGCGGTGCGGGCCGTGTCGCGCACCAGGTCAAGCGCCGGACGGGCGGCGCACTCCATGCCCACCTCCGACGGCGCCGCGCGGGCCCGCAGCTGCTCGATCACCGCCACCAGGAAGCCCTCGATCGGGCCGATGGGGTTCACCTCGCCATTGGGTGGGGCGATGCGCCCGGACCAGCCCTCGCCCGGCAGGGCGGCGGCGGCGTGGGTGGCGTCCTGCAGGGCGCGCAGGGCGTCCTCGCGGTCGCCGATCACATCGGAGAGCCGGGCCTCCAGGCCTCGGCCGCGACGCCCCCGCCCCTCGGGTCCCCGGATCCAGCGACGCAGTTCGGCGGCCTCGGCGCCGGACAGGGCGGCGGCGAAAGCGTTGTCGGCGGCGTCGAACAGGTGGTGGCCTTCGTCAAAGACGATGCGCTTCAACTGGGTGGTCTCGCCGTCGGCCTTGGAGCCCCGCGCCGCCCGGGCGCCGTCGAACGCCGCCTGGGTCAGGACCAGGGCGTGGTTGGCGATGACGATGTCGGCGCGCCGTGAACCCCGGATCGCCTTTTCCACAAAGCATGTCCGGTAGTGGACGCAACCGGCGTGGATGCACTCACCCCTGCGATCAACCAGGTTGGCCGGGCTGGCCTGGGCGGCGGGCGCGATACCGAACAGGGTCGGCAGCCAGGCGGGGAAGTCGCCCCCCGTCATGTCGCCGTCCCGGGTCGCCCGGGCCCAGCGGGCGGTCAGCCCCATGCCGATCAGGTCGGCCCCGCCCAGCTGGGCTGTATTGGCCTGATCCTGGAAGTTCAGCAGGCAGAGATAGTTCTCTCGGCCCTTGCGGACCACGGCCTTCTTCGCTCGGATCTTGGGGTCGGGATAGATGGCGTGGCTCTCGCGCTCGATCTGCCTCTGCAGGGCGCGGGTATAGGTCGAGACCCAGACCGAGGGGCCGTTGGCCTCGGCCCAAAGCGACGCCGGCGCCAGATAGCCCAGGGTCTTGCCGACGCCGGTGCCGGCTTCCGCCAGCATCATCCGCGGCTCACCCTCCCGTTCGCGGGGCAGGAAAGCGTAGGCGGTCTCGGCGGCGAACTCCGCCTGGGCGGGACGGGCCTCATCGAGGCCGGCGCGCTGCAGCAGTTCAGCCAGGCGCTTGGTCGCCTCTTCCGGCAGGATGGGCTTGGAGCCGGCCTCGCCAGGCGGCGCCTGATCCTCCCACTCCGACACCCGCGCCCAGACGTCGAGGCCCGAGGAGCGGAACTGGTTGCCGACCGGGGCCGAGCGAAGCGCCCCGACCGCGGCCGCGCCCCAGGCCCATCCGGCCCGGGCCAGGGTCTCGGCTATGGCCAGCGCCTCCTCGCGACTGGGCTCCGGGGCGTCGGCCAGCTCCCGCAGCAGATGCAGGGCCGACGTCCGCAGGCTCGCCGCCTGCTCTGCCGCCCCCTTGGGCTCCGGCAGGCCCAGCGCCAGGGCCAGGCCCACGGCCGAGGGGGCGCAGAACCGGGCCGGTCGGACAAAGGCGTAGAGCTCAAGCGCGTCGAACAGGCCAGGTCCCCGGGGCGGCATGTTGAGCCCCAGGCGCTTGGCGGTCATGGCCGCGTGGGCCACCAGCACGGGGCCGTGCTCGAACAGATCGCGGGCGTCGGGCGCGCGGATCGCCGCCGCCTTCACGGCGTCGGCCGCCGCGGCGCGCGGGCCCGGCAG
>NZ_CANCLE010000048.1 GCF_947378715.1 Phenylobacterium aquaticum | reverse complement strand
TGGAACCGGAAGCTGTCGCCGACCAGGCCATTGCCCACCGGCTTGGCGGTGACGGTGGTGACCTTGGAGTCGGTGATGGCGCCGGACGCCCGCAGCGCCTGGGTCATCCAGTCCGCATCGATCCCAGCGGGACTGGCGGCGATCGGCGGCTTGGTCATGCTTACTCCTCCCGAACGCCTGCCTGCGGCGTCATCAAGGCGCGCCGCTCGGCGTAGGCTGGGCATTAAACCTCATGCCGTTGCGGCGCCTCCAAGGAGGAAATGCGACTGACCCGAAATCGGGTTCGATCGTCAGGCCGCGGCGACCTCTCCATCCCGCGCCGCGCTCAGGTGGCGGGGGACCAGCAGCATGCAGGGCAGCAGCAGGGCATAGATGCCGAGCGAGACCAGCACGGTCGAGTTGAAGCCCCCGGCCCGGCCATAGAGCCAAGCGCCGAGCACGTCGCCAAACCGCACGGTCAACCAGTACATGGCCATGAACAGCATCATCATCGCGCCCTGCAGCCCCTTGGGGCAGGAGCGGATGGCCAGGTCGGTGTAGGCGGACTGGGCGACGCCGCCCATCAGCCCCATCACCGCCGCCGCGATCAGCGCCCCTTGAGGCGTCCTGATCACCAGCAAAGGCGACATTTGCAACACGGCCAGCACGGTGCCGACCCACAGGAGGGTCTTCAGCCTGAACCTCTGGCAGAGCCAGCCATAGAGCAGATAGACCGGGGCGAACGACCCGAAGAAGATCGCGTACCAGGCGCCGACCTGGGCGTCGCTGGCGTGCAGATCGTTGCCCATGTGATAGGGAAACACCGCCCCCGTGGCTGGGGCGAATTGCCAGATCAGCTGGATCAGCAGCACCGGATAGATGGGCGCGTGGCGCAGCAGGCGCAGGGCGTCGGCGGCCAGGGTCGCGGTCCGGGGGCCGGTGTCGGCGGACTGGAACAGGCGGGCGGGTCCGAACAGGCCGAACAGGGCGATGGCGCCCATCAGTGCCGCGCCCAGCAGGAACAGGATCCGCGCGGCGGCGACCGCATTCTGCCCCTCGAGATAGGCGCTGAGAAACCCGCCCAGCAGGAAGGATACGAGGCTCGGAATCGCGCTGGCGACGTTCACCACCGTGCTCATCTGGCCAGTGATCGCCTGCTGCTGACCGGCGGCGGACACCAGGCCGCGCGCGGCGCTCCACAGCATCTGGACCCCGCAGGCGCCGAGCAGGACCCCGCCGAGCAGGACGAAGTAGCTGGGCGGCAAAAGGGCCATGACCGCATAGACCGCCACGCCCACCAGCCCGAACACCATCAGGTGGCCCCGGTCGCCGCGCCCACCGGGGCTCCAGGTGTCGCGCAGGAAGCCGAACAGGACGCCGACCATCAGTGGAATGCCGGCGATCAGGTTGAACTGGGCCAGGGCCGAGGCGTCCAGGTGCAGCTTGTTCTTCAGGAAGAAGGTGATCGGCAGGCCGACCAGCCCTTCATAGGGCACGGAGAACTGGACCAGGGTCAGGAGCAGGCCGCCATAGATCAGCAGACCCCAGCGCTGGCGGCCGTCAATTGGCGCAGGCGCGGCGGACAGAGAGATGGCCTCGACCTCCGCCTCAAGGACGCCGGTCATGCAGGGGCCCTGCTCTTGGGCGGTTCAGGCTGGCGGGTCATAGGCGTCCTCCTGACACCAGTGGAGGGTGACGGCGCGGTGGACGCCATGGCAAGCGCACATTTTTGACGACGAACTGGCCGCATGCCCGATCGGTTGGCTGGGAATTCACCCGCCCGCTAGGTTCCCGGCCAAGCTTGGGGGACGGATCATGGCGTTGAAGGTTATTGGATCGGGACTTGGCCGCACGGGGACCAAGTCCCTGCAAACGGCGCTGAACATGCTGGGGGTCGGTCCCTGTCACCACATGGTCGAGGTGTTCGCTCATCCGGAGAGCATGGCCCTCTGGGTGGAGGCGGGGGCGGGGCGGCCGAACTGGGACGCGATCTTCGCCGGCTATGGATCGATGGTCGACTATCCGGGCGCCGCCTACTGGCGCGAGCTGGCGGCCTATTATCCCGACGCCAAGGTGCTGCACACCGTGCGCGATCCGGATCAGTGGTTCGAGTCCACCCAGGCGACGATCTTCGCACCTGGCTCAGGCACGAGCCAGACCGAGGGGCCCATGGCGGCCTTCTTCGGCAGCTTCATCGGCGAACTGCGGCCCCACCTGAACGACCGCGCCTACATGACCGATTACTTCGTGCGCCATACCGAGGCGGTGAAGGCGGCGATCCCGCCGGAACGCCTGCTGGTCTATCAGGCCGGCCAGGGCTGGGCGCCGCTCTGCGCCTTCCTGGGCGTGCCGGTTCCCTCCGAACCCTATCCGTCGGAGAACAACCGCGCCGAGTTCATCGCCCGCATGGCGGAGATGCGCGACGGCGGGCCCGGCGCGCACTGAGCCTCGCCAAGGCTTGCCAAGGTCGCCGGCGCGGGCTTGGCTGGGCCCAACGACAAGACAACAGGCGAGGGCGGCATGGATCGGGTTTTGAGCGCGGCGGATCCCCAGAGCGTGGGCCTTTCCCCCGCAGGGCTGGGGGCGACCGACCAGGCCCTGGCCGAGCTGATCGCCCAGGGCGAGCTGGCCGGGGCGGTGACCCTGGTCGCCCGCCATGGCCGCATCGTCCATCGTTCGGTCCAGGGCGTGAAGGACCTGGCGAGCGGCGCGCCTCTGACCCAGGACACCATCTTCCGCATCTTCTCCATGACCAAGCCGGTGACCGGCGTGGCGATGATGATCCTGCATGACCGGGGTCTGTGGTCGCCGGACGATCCGATCGCCAAGCACCTGCCAGAGTTCGAGGGGGTGCGCGTCCGGACCGGGGAGGGGACTGAGCCGGCGGCTCACGCGCCCACCTTGCGCGAACTGCTGACCCACACGGCGGGCTTCGGCTACGGGTTCAATCCCGACGATCCGACCGACGCGGCCTATATGGCCGCCGGGGTCTGGACCTCGAAATCCCTGGCGGAGTTCTCGCGCAAGATCGCCACGGCCCCGCTGGCCTACCAGCCGGGAAGCCGCTGGCGCTACAGCCTGTCCATGGACCTGCAGGGGGCGATCATCGAGAAACTGTCGGGCCAGAGCCTGCCGGAGTTCATGCAGGCCCACATCTTCGGGCCGCTCGGCATGGTCGACACCGGCTTCCACGTACCGGCCGCCAAGCTGCCGCGCCTGGCCACCCTCTATCGCAAGAGCCCCAAGCGCCAGGCTCTGACGGTGGTCGAGCGGCCCATGGGGCGTGGCGATCCGTCCTTGCCGCCGACCCTGGCCGGCGGCGGCGGCGGGCTGTTCTCGACCATCGACGACTATGCCTGCTTCGCCCAGATGCTGCTGAACCAGGGCGTCTATGGCGGCGCCCGCATCCTCAGCCCCGAGGCAGTCGCCCTGATGACCGCCAACCACCTGTCGGATGCGCTGTTGGGCGCGGGGCACGGCGTGGGCCTGCAGCAGATCCGCCCCGGCTATGGCCACGGCTTTGACGGGGCGGTGTTCCACGATCCCGCCGCCGCCGGATCGCGGGTCGGCAAGGGGACCTATCAGTGGGACGGCGCGGCCGGGACCTGGTTCTGGGTCGACCCGGAGAACGACCTGCTGTTCATCGGCCTGATCCAGCGGATGGCCGAGGAGGGGGCGCCGCCGCTCCAAGCCACGACCCAGGCCCTGATCGCCGCGGCGATGAGCTAGAGTTTCATCCAGGCTTCGACCGGCGTCAGGGGATGGGCGCGAAACCGGGCGCGGGCGGCGCTCATGAAGGCGGCGACATTGGCCGAGGCGACACGGCGGGCCGGGTGCAGGGCGCTGACCGGGATCGGTGGCGGGGCGAAGGCCTGGAGAACCGGGACCAGCCGGCCGGCCTCAACCCCGGCCTTGACCTGATAGCTCAGCGCCCGCGTGATCCCCAGGCCCGCTTCGGCCGCCGCCAGGGCCGCATCGGCGCTATTGACCGACAGGCGCGGCTCCTGCCGGCCGGCCCCGGGCCGCCAATCGCTGGCGGGGCCGATCCCCTCGAAGGTGATCAGGTCGTGGTCGGCCAGCTCGGCCGGAGCCGCCGGCCGGCCGCGCGCGGCGAGATAGGCCGGGCTGGCCACCAGCACCCGGGTGACCTCGCCGAGCCGCAGCGCGATCAGGCTGGAATCGGCGAGCTCGCCGATGCGGATCGCCACATCGATCCCTTCCTCGGCCAGCTGCACATTGCGGTCCGACAGGCTGAGCCGGACGGACAGGTCGCGGTGCTCGGCCAGCAGCCCGTTGACGATCGGCAGGATGTGCAGGCGCCCGAACAGGATCGGGGCGGCGACGGCCAGTTCGCCGCGCGGCTGGGCGTCCTCGCCGCGCACCCTGCGGTCGGCCTGGTCCAGCTCGTCGAGGATCTGGCGGCAGTCCTCCAGATAGATCCGGCCGCGCTCGGTCAGGGTGACGGACCGCGTGGTGCGATGGAACAGCATCAGGCCGAGGCTGTCCTCCAGCTGAGCGACCCCTCGGGTCACGGCCGAGGGCGACAGCCGCAGCCGGCGCGCCGCCTCCACGAAGCTCTGCTGGGTGGCGACGGCCACGAAGGCGCGCAGGGCGTCGAGGCGATCCATAGACTATTGCTGATACAGCAATAAAGACTTGTCAATCTGGCGGATTATCATCGGAATGGGGCGGGTCTAGATGTTCAGCACCGCCGGCGCCGCCGGCTCTTGAACCTGGAGCCCCCCATGTCCCGTATTGTTCTCCCCGCCCGTGACGCCGCCCCCGCCGCCTCCCAACCCCTGCTCGACGCGGTCGAGAAGCAACTGGGCGTCGTGCCGAACCTGTTCAAGCTCGCCGCCCTCAGCCCGGCGGCTTTGACCGGCCTCACCAGCCTCAGTGGCGCGCTCGGCAAGGCCCTGGATGTGAAGACCCGGGAGCGGATTGCGCTCGCGGTCGCCCAGGTCAATGGCTGCGACTATTGCCTCTCGGCTCACGCCTATCTGGCCGCCAACCTCGCCAAGCTGGACCTCGGTGAGATCTCGCTGGCGCGTCAGGGCCGGTCCGGCGATGCCAAGGCTGACGCGGCCGTGGCCTTCGCCGCCAAGATCGCCCGCGCCCGTGGTCACGTGGCCGACGCCGATATCGCCACGGTTCGCGCCGCCGGCTTCACCGATGCCCAGATCGTCGAAATCACGGCTCTCGTGGCCGAGAACTTCCTGACCAACTTCCTCAACAATGTCGCGGAAACCGAGATCGACTTCCCGGTGCTGCGCACGGCGGAAGCGGCGTAATCCTGTCTCTGTCCGGGCGGCCCAGGAGGTCGCCCGGAGCCTTGCGGAGGACATCATGGCCTACACATTCCTCGATCTGCTCTCGACCCCGGCGGTCCAGGCCGCCCAGACGACCCAGGGCAGCCGCAAGGTCTGGGAGAGCCTCACCGCTGACCGCGCCTTCAACCGCTTCACCGAGGCGGAAGCCGCCTTCATCGCGGCGCGCGACAGCTTCTACCTGGCCAGCGTGTCGGAGAGCGGCTGGCCCTATGTGCAGCATCGCGGCGGGCCGGCGGGCTTTCTGCGGGTGCTGGACGAGACGACCCTGGCCTTCGCCGACTTCTCAGGCAACCGCCAGTATATCAGCCTGGGCAATGTGGCGGCCGATGACCGGGTGTCGCTGATCCTGGTCGACTATCCTAATCGCGCGCGGCTGAAGATCCTGGCCCATATGGAGGTCCGCGAGCTCTCCGCCGATCCGGAGCTGGCGGCGAAGCTGGCGACGCCCGGCTATCGCGGCCGGCCGGAGCGGGCCTTCGTGCTGAAGCTCGAGGCCTTCGACTGGAACTGCCCGCAGCATATCACGCCGCGCTTCACGGCCGGGGAGATCGAGCCCGCCCTCGCCCCCCTGCGAGCCCGGCTCGCCGCCCTCGAGGTGGAAAATCAACAGCTCCGCGACCAGCTCGCGACGCCAAAGGACATCTGACATGAGCGACCAGTCTCGACCGCCCCTGCCGCCCTTCGATCGCGAAGGCGCCCTGTCGAAGGTGCGCCGCGCCGAGGACGCCTGGAATGGCCGTGACCCCGCCAAGGTGGCGCTGGCCTATACGGAGGCCAGCCGCTGGCGGAACCGCGATCTGTTCCTCACCGGTCGCCCGGCGATCGCCGATTTCCTGGCCGCCAAGTGGGCGAAGGAGCGGGACTACCGGCTGATCAAGGAGCTGTGGGCCTTCGCGGGTGAGCGTATCGCCGTGCGGTTCGTCTATGAGTGGCGCGACGCCCGGGGTCAGTGGTTCCGGTCCCACGGCAACGAGAACTGGGCGTTTGACGCCGACGGCCTGATGGCTGAGCGTCACGCCAGCATCAATGACGTCGCGATCGCCGAGGCCGAGCGCCTGTTCCACTGGGACCGCGCGAGCGTGCGGCCGCAGGACCATCCAGGGCTGAGCGAGTTGGGACTCTGAGGCGCGGCCCAGCGCCTTGACGTATTCGCAGATCGAAGGTCCGCTGCGTCCTTCCGAAGCCGTCCAGGAAGGGCTGCGACATGGGCGTCATGACCTATTGCACCGTCGGATCGAACCGACTGGACGAGGCCAAGGTCTTCTATGACGCGCTGCTGGCGGTGGCCGGCATCACCCCGCTGTTCGAGCATCCCTCGGGCGGCCGGGTCTATGGGAAGGACGGCGCGCTGAACTTCGCGGTGCTCGGTCCCTTTGACGGCCGGCCCGCCACCGTCGGCAACGGATCGATGAACGCTTTCCAGTTCGACAGCCGCGCCGAGGTCGACGCCTTCCATGCCAAGGCCCTGGCGCTCGGCGGAACCGATGAGGGCGCCCCGGGTGTGCGCGGCCCGGACTGGTGGTTCAGCTATTTCCGCGATCTCGATGGCAACAAGCTCTGCGCCTTCTGCATGGGGTGAGCCTGGCCGGGTCAGCCGAGGTCGGCCGTGGCCTTCCATCGGAAGCCGCTGAGCGGCAGGCGCTGGGGCTGGGCATGGGTGTCGTCCCGCAGCCAGGCCTGGCCATCCTCGAGCGCCTCGATCCGATAGATCGGCATGCCGCCCGCATCGAGCGACACCCATTCGCCCACCTGGGCCGGGATGGCGGCTGTGCGGTCCAGAAGCGTCCAGGCCAAGGCCTTGGGGCTGGTCATCACAATCCTCGTCGATCGCCTCCGCCGATGCGTGGCGGATGAGACGAGACCCTGCGCCGACGCGACTGAGGCGGCGGTGAAGGCGCGGGTCAGCCGCCGTTCATCGGCGCCGGGGATGCAAGCTGCGATCGGGCGACTATATTGGGGGGCCGCTGAAGAGGATGCGCCGCCTTGCCCAAGCCCATGAAGATCGACTTCGTGTCCGACGTATCCTGCCCCTGGTGCGTGATCGGCCTGGGTGGGCTGGAGGAGGCCCTGGCGCGAATGGGCGATCTCGTGCAGGCGGACATCCATTTCCAACCCTTCGAACTCAATCCCGACATGCCGGCCGAGGGCCAGAACATCGTCGAGCATGTCGCCCAGAAGTACGGGGCGACGGCGGAGCAGTCGGCGGCCAATCGCGCGGCGATCCACGCCCGCGCCGCCGAGGTCGGTTTCACCATGACCACCGGCGCGCAGAGCCGAATCTACAACACCTTCGACGCCCATCGCCTGCTGCACTGGGCCGGGGTGGTCGGCGGCCAGGCGGCCCTGAAGCGCGCCCTGTTCGACGCCTATTTCACCCACGGCCGCAATCCCAGCGACCATGACGACCTGGTCGCCGCCGCCGAGGCCGCAGGCCTGGACGGGACTGAGGCCCGCGAGGTGCTGACCAGCGGCCGCTACGCCGACGACGTGCGGGCGGCGGCCTGGAAGTGGCGCTCGGAGGGCATATCGGCGGTGCCGGCGGTGGTGATCAACGAGCGCTACCTGATCTCCGGCGGCCAGCCCGCGGCGGCGTTCGAGAAAGCGCTGCGGCACATCGCGGCCGAGATGGCGGACGCCTGATCAGACGCCCTGGTCAGATGGCGGTGTAGCCGCCATCGATCACCAGCTCCGCCCCGGTCATGAAGCTGGATTCGTCGGAGGCCAGGAACACGATCCCGTCGGCGATCTCCCTGGGCAGACCCAGCCGGCCCAGGGCGTGGCGGGAGATCAACATGTCGCGCATCTCGTTGCCGTTCTCGGCTGCATGCAGGGCGCCCGCGACCATCGGGGTGTCGATGAACCCCGGATGCACCGAATTGACCCGCACCCCCAGCGGCGCGAGCTCCAGCGCCGACGACTTGGTCAGCATCAACACGCCGCCTTTCGAGGCGCAATAGGCCGGAGCCCCCGGCAGGCCGACCTTTCCCAGGATCGAGGACAGATTGATGATCGATCCGCCACCGGTCTCGACCATCGCGGGCGCGACCGCCCGCATGCCCAGGAAGGTCCCGTCGAGATTGATCGACAGGATACGCCGCCAGGATTCAAAGCTGATCTCCAGCAGGGGCCCGCCCTCGCTGGCCACCCCGGCGCTGTTGATCAGCACGTCGATGCGGCCGAACCGTCCGCGCGCGGTTTGAACCACGGCCGCCCAGCCGGCCTCGTCGGTGACGTCATGGGCGATGAACAGGGCCTGGGATCCGATTTCGGCGGCGAGCGCCGCCCCGGCTTCCGCCGCCATGTCGGTCAGGACGAGCGATGCGCCCTCACGCGCCAACCGCCTCGCGCTCTCGGCCCCGATCCCTGACGCCGCGCCTGTGATCAGCGCCACCTTGCCCGCTACCCGTCCCGCCATCGTCCCGCTCCCGAATCCTGTCGTGCCGGGCTCTGTCGACCCGGGCAGGGAGCTTAGACGAGCAGCGCGCGGGGCGAAGCGGAGAACTGCGGGCTCAGCGGATGCGTCCCGCCCACACGGTCTTGAAGACCCGCAGGAAGTTCCCGCCCAGGAAGGCCCTGACATGGCCCTCGCCATAGCCCCGGCGCAGCAGCTCGGAGACCACCAGGGGAAGCTGGCGATAGCTGGTCATCACCGGCCTGTAGTTGGCGTCCATGTCAGTGCCGAGCGCGACGTGGTCAGGCCCGACCACATCCGCCAGCTGGAAGATACGGTCGACATAGTCGTTCAGGGTCGTGGCCCCGATGCCGGCCGGCCAGACGCCGATCACCCCGCCATGGGCGGCGATCTCCCGCGCCAGGGCTTCACTGATGAAGCGCGCGTTGTTGGTCCCGTGGCCGAGGATGAAGGTGTGAGAGCACATCACGGGTCGGTCGGTGGCCGCGAGCACGCCCCGCACCACCGGCTCGGCGGCATGGGCCACATCGACGATCATGCCCAGGCGTCCCATCTCCGTGACCACATCGCGTCCGAAGCCGGTGAGGCCCTGACTGGGGCCAGGCGCGGTCTGGGTCTCGCCCAGTTCGTTGGAGTGGTAGTGCACCAGGGTGATGGAGCGGACGCTGTCGTCGAAGGCGGCGCGGAGGCCAGACAGGTCACCGGCCAGGAAGTCCGCGCCCTCGACGGCGAGCAGGGCGCCGATCTCGCCCCGCCGCTTGAAGGTCGTGAAGTCGGAGGGTTGGCGCACCAGCTGCGCGCCAGCGGCCACGACATAGGTCTTCAGATTGGCGATCTGTCGCCCATAGGTCGCGCGGGCCTCGCCGGGCGCGAACTCCCGGGTGGCCGCGAGCGCGGTCCCCCTGGCGTCCAGGATCTGCAGGTCGGCGACGGCGGCGAAGCTGGCCCCGGAAATCCCGCCGGCCCGCATGTCGGCGATGGCCCGATCCTCGAACGGCCCTCCGGCTATGATCGAGGCGGCGGCCGCCGACAGGCCGACCGCGCCACGGCCGAAGGTCCGGCCAGGGTGGGCGTGAAGATCGATCGCCGGGACCTTGGCCAGCAGGCGGCGGGCCTGGGCCAGAAACGGCTCATCCGGCGTGAAGCCAAGATTGTCCGTCTCGGACGGATTGATCGCGGCTCGCGCGAGCCCGGCGGGAAGCAGGGCTGTGGCGGCAAGGGCCATCAGCGTGCGCCTGTCCGTCATCGCCATCCGCGTCCGCTCCCAAGACCGCCGTCAAATCGGCTCGCCTCGCCCGACTATGACCCATATGCGTTCCGGGTCGAGGTCGTCGGTGCGTCCGACGCGGATCAGCTTCCCAGGTCGTTCGAGCGCTAATCGGTTCGATTTGGCGCGGTGCTATAGAAAAACCTCCGGCCAGAATTCAGAAATTTTGCATCGCCGTTTCGGCGCCTGACGTCCTTCGTCTCGCCTGCGGCTCCGCGCGCCGTGGTCAATTTTCAGGAGAGCATCATGGCCCAGACCGAAACCCTTCGCCGACGACTCGCCGACCTGCATGCCGAGCGCGAGCGGACCTGGGACCCTGCCCAGCTGAAGCTCAATGTCGACCAGAGGCGAATCCTGGTGGAGACCGCCGACCCGTCGCTCTGGGTCAAGGCCGGCGACCGCCTGGCGCCCTTCGCCCTGGAGGAAGTCGACGGGGAGTCGCTCACCCTGGAGAGCCTGACCCTGACCGGGCCGGTGGTGCTGATCTTCTTCCGCTTCGCCGGTTGCCCGGCCTGCAATATCGCCTTGCCCTATTATGAGCAGCACCTGGCGCCGGGCCTGAAGGCGCTGGGTGCGCGGCTGGTCGCGGTGAGCCCGCAGGTCCCGGAGCGGTTGGTCGACATCAAGCGGCGGCACGATCTCAGCTTCGAGGTGGCCACCGACCGGAACAATGCGCTCGGCCGCCGCTTCGGCGTCCTCTACACCGCCGACCCGGCCAATCAGGCCGCCGCCAGGGCCAAGGGCGGCTTCATCGGCGACACCACCGGAACCGGGACTTGGGAGCTGCCCCAGCCGACTGTGGTGGTGATCGGCGCCGACGGAGTGGTAGGCTTTGTCGATGTCAGTCCCGACTGGCTGGTCCGCACTGAGGCCGAGCCGATCCTGGAGGCGGTCCGCGCGCTCAACCTGGAAACCGCCCGATGAACCCCGTCCTGACTGACCGCCGCGCTGTCCTGGCGGGGCTCGCCGCCGGGGCCTCCAGTCCGGCCCTGGCCGACGATCTCGAGGCTCGCGCCCGGCGCATCCACGCCGCGACCCTGGTGCTCGACAGCCATCTGGATATCCCGCTCGACTACGGGACCGGGGGGCATGATCCGGCGGTCGATGGCGACACCCAGGTCGATCTGCCCAAGCTGGAGCGGGGCGGGGTGGGCGCGGCGGCCTTCGCGGTCTTCGTGCCCCAAGGCCCCAGGACGCCCGAGGGCTTCGCCGCCGCCCGGGTCCAGGCCGAGACCAAGCTGGCCGCCATTCGCGGAATCGCCGAGCGCTATCCCCTGCGTGCAGCGCTCGCACTCTCGCCAGACCAGGTGCTGGCGGCCCGGAAGGCCGGCAAGGTCGCGGTGATCCCGAGCTTCCTCAACGCCTATTCGCTGGGGACCGATCTCTCAGCCATCGACAGCTTCGTCGCGCGCGGTGTTCGGGTGCTGGGCTTCGTCCATGCGGGCAATAACGACCTCGCCGATTCCTCCCGGCCGAGCGGTGAGCCCGCCGTGGAGCATGGAGGCCTGTCGCCCCTGGGCAAGGCGGCGGTGGGTCGCCTCAACGCGCTCGGCGTGCTGATCGATGTCTCGCAGCTGACCCCGGACGGGGTGCTGCAGACCCTGGCGCTGAGCCGCGCGCCGGTGGTGGCCACCCATTCCGGCGTCAGGGGCGTGGTGGATGTTCCGCGCAACCTCTCCGACCGCGAGCTCGACGCCATCGCCGCCAAGGGCGGAGTCGTGCAGATCGTGGCCTTCAAGAGCTATCTGGTGCGGCCGGGCGCCGACTATGCCGACAAGGTCCGCGCGCTACGCACCGAGGTGGGCCTGCCTGCGGCGTTTGTGAAACCTGCGGATGGCGCCGCCGGCCTGCCGGCCGATGTCCGCGCCGACTACACCCACAGGCTGGGCGGCCTGCTGCGCGACGCCACGGTCGCCGACCTGGCGGACTCCATCGACTATGCCGTCAAGCGGATCGGCATCGACCATGTCGGGGTGGGATCGGACTTCAACCACGGCGGCGGGGTGACCGGCTGGCGCAACGCCGGCGAGGCGTTCGGGGTCACCCGGGAACTGGTGCGCCGGGGCTATTCGCAAGGCCAGGTCGGCAAGATCTGGGGCGGCAATTTTCTGCGAGCCTGGCGCGGGGCGGAGGCGGCGAAGGCCTAAGCCTTCACCGCGATATCGCCGAACTGTCGGTCGAAATAGACCAGGGGCTGGCCGTCGCGAGCCGCCGCCTGACTGATGTCCAGGACGAAGATGGTGTGGCTGCCGGCGTCGATCCGGCAATGGACCGGGCCGCAGAACGAGACCAGGGCGTCCTTCAGCACGGGCGGCTCCAGCGGCAAGGTTCGCCAACCGTCCCCGAACCGCTCATGGGCGAGATCGGCGCGGGAGAACCGCGCCGCCTCGCCGCCCTGGTCGGCCGCCAGGATGGACAGGCTGATCGAGGGCGCGGCCAGCAGGGCTGCGTGCGCCGAGGCCGCCTTGCGGATGCAGAACAGCACCCGGGGCGGCTCGGTGGACAGGCCGGTCAGGGAGCTGACCAGCAGCCCCCTCGGCTGGTCGCCGGACCAGCAGGCGACCACGGCCACGCCGGAGGCCAGCCGGGCCAACCCGTCCTTGAAGACCGCCGCATCGGCCGGCGGCCACAGGCGGACGACGTCGCAGACCTCAAGGTCCGCCGGAGTGTGAGCCTGGAGCGCGCCGTCCGCCATGACCGCCTCCCTCAGCCCGCCGCCGCGATCGGATGGGCGTCGCGCTGGGCGACCAGCTCGCGCACCCGGGGGATCAGGTCGCGGCCATAGCCGATGGCGTCGTCGAGTGGATCGAAGCCGCGGATCAGGAAGGTCGAGACCCCCAAGTCGTAGTAGTCGAGCAAAGCCTCGGCCACCTGGTCCGGCGTGCCGACCAGACCGGTGGAGTTGCCCGAGGCGCCGGTGACGGCGGCGACGCCGGTCCATAGGCGCTTGTCCAGGCGCGTGCCCTGGGCGGCGGCCTGCAGCAGGCGCTGCGAGCCGGCATTGACCGGGGCGTGGTTCTCGGTGGGCAGGCCGGCGGCCTTGCGGACCTCCAGGGTGCGGGCGACGATGTCGTCGGCGCGCTTCCAGGCGGCGTCTTCCGTGTCGGCGATGACCGGGCGCAGGGAGAGCGAGAACTTCACGTCGCGCCCGTGCTTGGCGGCGGCGGCGCGGACCCGGGCGATGGTTTCGCGCACCTGGGCCTGGGTCTCGCCCCACAGGGCGAAGATGTCGGCGTGCTTGCCGGCGACCGGGATGGCTTCGTCGGACGAGCCGCCGAAATAGATCGGGATGTGGGGCTGCTGCAGCGGCTTCACCGAGCCGAAGCCCTGGATGACGTTGTAGTAATTTCCCTTGTAGTCAAACGGCTTGGCGCTGGTCCATTCCTGCTTGACGATGTCCAGATACTCGTCGGTGCGAGCGTAGCGCTCGGCCTTGTTGGTGTGGTCGCCGTCCTTGGCCATCTCGGCGTCCGAGCCGCCGGTGATGATGTGGACCGCGATCCGGCCCTTGCTGAAATGGTCCAGGGTGGCCAGCTGGCGCGCCGCAATGGTCGGCGCCGTGAAGCCCGGGCGGTGGGCGATCATGAAGCCCAGTTTCTCAGTGACGCTCGCCGCGTGGGCCACCACCAGTATGCTCTCCGGCGAGGTCGAGCCGAAGGCCACCAAGGCGCGGTCGAAGCCGCCGGCGTCGTGCGCCTTAGCGACCTTCTCCACATAGTCGACGTCCAGGGCCGGGCCCTTGGGCGGATGGGTTTCAGAGGTGTGTTGAGCCCCGATGAAGCCGATGAATTCGACAGGCATTCCAATCTCCTAGGTCGCGGTCTGTGCTTAAAGACGACAATACGACTAGGAATTAAAACGGGGCAGCGAGTTCTTCTCATTCGGCCTATCAGGAGCCCTGATCGGTCAGAGTCTCCGAGAGGCGCTCAGATCACATAGAAGCCGTGGGCGCCGTCGCGGGCCAGCTGGTCGACCAGGCCATATTCCCAGTCGAGATAGGCCTGCATGGCCTCGGCGGCGTTGTCCGTGCCCTCATAGGGCCGGCGATAGATGTCATCGACGAAGGTCGCCGCCTTGGGCAGGCCGGTCTCAAGCGGGCCGCCGGCGGCGATCCAGGCCGCCGTGCCGCCCGCGAGCGCCGAGACCCGCTGGCGGGTCAGTGGCGCGAAGTCAGCCGCGGCCAGGCGGGCGAGGTCGCCATCGGGCGAGGTGAAGACGATGTCCAGGCCTTCCGGCAGGACGATCAGGGCCTGGGCGAGGCTGGCGCGCACGGCGAACCAGGCGCCCGGGACATGGCCCTTGCGGTGCTGGGCGCTGGTGGCGACATCGATGACGATCAGGTCCCCACCGCCGGCGATCAGCTCCGCCGCCGTCAGGCTGGGAGCGTCCGGCAGGGGGGGGCGCGTGGGGCGCCACGGGCCCGGCTCAAGGTCCCGGTCGAAGCCGCCATCGAGGACGTAGACCTCCCAGCCCATCTGGGCGAGCCAGGAGGCGCTCATGTCGGCCCGCGCGCCCTTGTCGTCGGCCAGCACGATGCGGGCCCCGCGCACCGGAGCGAAGACGTCGGTCTCCTGCACAAGCTGGCCGCCCGGGGCGGAGCGGAAGCCGGGTATATGGCCGGCGGCGTATTCCTCCGGCGTGCGGACGTCGAAGCGATAGAGGGTGCGGCCCGCGTCGCGGCCCAGGATGTCCAGCCCACGCGGATCGATGTGCTTGACGCCTGCCCGGTAGGAGACGGCGCGGGCGGACTGGCGCGCCTCGGTCTCGCGGTCGGGAGAGGTCTGGGGGAAGCGCCCGTCGCGCCCATGCTCCAGGTCCTGGCCGGCCAGGGTCCAGCCAATGGTGCCGTTGCGCAGGGCGTAGACCTTGTTGGGCAGGCCGGCATTGATCAGGGACTGGGCCCCGATGATGCTGCGCGTGCGGCCGGCGCAGTTGACGATGATGGTGGTCGAGGGATCCGGCGCGATCTCGCGGGCGCGGAGCACCAGTTCGGCGCCGGGCACGCTGACCCCGCGCGGGATGCTCATGGTCTGGTATTCCTCGAACCGACGGGCGTCGAGCACCACCAGGTTCGGCTCGGTCTCGATCAGGGCCTTGGCGTCGGGGGCCGGCACCGACGGCGTATGCCGCCGCGACTCCACCAGTTCGCCGAACGCCTTGCTGGCCGAATTGACGTCCTGGAACAGCTCCAGACCGGCGCGGCGCCAGCCTTCCAGCCCGCCGGCCAGGGCGGTCACCGCGCGGTAGCCCAGGCGGGCCAGGCGTTCCGCCGCGCGGGCAACCAGCCCCTCACCGTTGTCATAGAGCACGATCTTGGTGTCGCGGCGGGGAACCCGGTCGAGGATCTCCAGCTCCAGCCGGCTGAGCGGCAGCTGGCTGGCGAACAGCGGGTGGTCCTTGGCGAAGGGGTCCTCCTCGCGCAGGTCGATCAGGGCGATTTCCTGGCGGGTGATCCAGGCCAGGCGGACATCGGCCGGGGCGGTCTCGGAAATCATGACGCGGTCTTTTGCGAGGCGTCCCAGAGATTGGGGACGTGGGTGTTGGAATAGCCGGAGATGAAGGTCTTGGGCTCGCCCGTAGGACCAAAGGTGTGGCGGCTGACCGCCCCGATATTGGCCCCATAGACATGGATCGAGACCGAGGTCCGGTCGTCATGGGCGTTGGCGACCTGGTGGACGTCGCCGACCGTGGGAGAGACCGCCTCGACTTCGCCCGGGGACAGGCGATGGGCCTTGCCGATCGGGGTGAGCCGGCCGGGCGCGACCTCATAGGCCTGGGACAACTCGGCCCCGCGCAGCACGCCCACCAGCCCCCAGACGGTATGGTCATGGACCGGCGTGGCCTGGCCCGGCCCCCAGACGAAGCTGACCACCGAGAACCGTTGCAGGCTGTCGCAATGCAGCAGGTACTGGCGATAGCGGGCCGGGTCGGGGACCGCATATTCCTCCGGCAGCCAGTCGTCGTGGGACACCAGATCCTTCAGAAGGGCGCCGCCCGCCTCCAGCACCCGGGCTTCCTCGTCCGTGGCGTCGAGCAGTCCGGCCAGGTTGAGCACGAAGTCGCGTAGGCGCGGGAGGTTGGGCGGCTGGGTCATAGGGCGTACCGGATGGTGACGAGGACGGTCCGAGGATCGGGGAAGTTCAGATAATAGACCCCGGTGCTCGGGGTGTAGGTCGAGCTGACCGGCTTGTCAGAGTCCAGCAGGTTGCGCCCCGACAGCACCACCTGCCAATGCGGATCGGGTGCGGTCCAGGTGGCGACCGCGTTGAGGAAGCCCTGGGCCGGGATCAGGTTCTGGCCGCCCGCCGCCGGGGTGGCGCTGGTGACGATCGAGCTCTGCCACTGGGCGTTCAGCCCCAGGCGCAGGGAGCCCGGGATGTTCAGCGGCACGGTCCAGTTCAGCCCACCCGACAGGTTCCAGCGCGGGGAGTTGGTCAGGCGGTGGCCGTCGGCGTTGACGCCGGCCCCGCCCGCGCCCTTGTATTCGTCATAGACCGCGAACAGGTAGCCGGCGGAGACCTGGGCCGCGAGGTTGTCGGTGAGGGCGGCGTCGGTCTCCAGCTCGACCCCATAGCTGTGGGCCTGGCCGGCGTTGCCGCGCCGACTGCCGACATAGGCGGGGTCGTAGAACGAGACCTGCAGGTTCTGATAGTCGTTGTAGAAGGCCGCCAGATTGGCGCGCAGCCGGCGGTCAAACAGCTCGCTCTTCAGCCCGCCTTCGTAGGTGATCACCTCTTCCGGCGCGAAGGGCAGGGTGGCGAGGTCGAGCCGGGTGGCGCGGTTGTCGAAGCCGCCCGACTTGAAGCCCTTGGAATAGGTCAGATAGCCGAGGACGTCAGACGTCCACTGATACTGCACCGACAGCTTGGGGGTGATCGCCGCCCAGGTCTTGCTGGCCTGGCCCTTGATCGATTGGGCGGTGACCTGGCCGGCCAGGTTCAACACCCCGTTGTCGAAGGTGAAGGTCTTGTCCTCATTGGTCCAGCGCAGGCCGGTGGTCAGCTTCAGCCGGTCGGTCAGGGACCAGGTCGCCTCGCCGAACACCGCATAGGCGTCGGTGTCGGTGACATTGTGGGCGCGCAGGAAGTTGTAGTTGGCGGGGGTGACGGCGGGATTGGTCGCCAGGGCGTTCCTGCGGCTGTAGCCGTCGCGCTGCACGAAGAAGCGCTCATGCAGATAGAACAGGCCGGTGGTGAAGGTCGCCCGGCCATAGTCGCCGTTCAGCTGCAGTTCCTGGGTGGCGTACTGGTCATTGTAGTGGATCAGGTTCTTCTGGATCAGCGCCGCCTCGCCGTCATTGTCATAGGCGACGGGGTTGAGGTCGAAGCCGCCATAGGCGCTGATGGACTTCAGTTCGAGCTTGTCGGTCAGCTTGTATTTGATCCGTAGCGAACCGGAGATCTGGTCGAGGTCCTGCTTGGGCTCGACCTCGGAATAGGATTTCTGGGGGTCGAAGCCGCCGCCCGGCTGGCGCACCGGGATATAGGATCGGCTGTCGGAGCGGTCGCGCAGGGCGTTCAAGGTGAACTGGGCGTCGAGGCGATCCGTAGGCGTCCAGCGCAGCTTGCCGCGATAGGCGTCCAGATTGATGCGGTTGACGTCGTGGCCGAGCGTCGGGTCCTCGGTCACCCCGTCGCGCTGGTGGTGGATATAGGACAGGCTTCCCGACAGGGTGTCGCTGAGCGGTCCTTCGGCTAGGGCGCGGACGTCGAGGGCGCCATAGTTTCCCGCCCCCACCTCGGCCTTCAGCCGGACATCGCGACCCGGGTCGCGGGTGATGATCCGCAGGGCGCCGGCGCTGGAATTGCGGCCATAGAGCGTGCCCTGCGGCCCGCGCAGCACCTCGATCCGCTCCAGATCGTTGAACTCGACCATCGAGCCGATCTGGCGGGGGATGTAGACGTCGTCGACATAGACGGCGAGCACCGGTTCCTGGATCGGATCGCTCTCTCCGACGCCGCGCAGGGAATAGGTCTGGGTCGTGTGGCTGATGGTCACCCGCCCGATCGACAGGTTCGGAATCTGGCCGGCCAGGTCGCGGATGTTGTCGATCTTGCGGTCGGCGAGGCTCTGGGCGGCAAAGGCCGAGATGGCGATCGGCGTCGCTTGCAGGTTGGTCTCCCGCCGCTCGGCGGTGACCACCAGCTCCTCCACCGTGGCCGAGTCCGCAGCGGCGTCGGCAGCCCAGGCCTGGCCGACCGAAGTCAACAGCGTGAGCGTGGAGGCGGCGGTGAGCATCGCGCGCTTTTGAATATCGCGTCGGCTCGTAGTGATTGAATATTTCATGGTCTATCCCCGTGTTTAGTTGAGGCCATGAACCGCACGGGCATGCCCGTAACAATCGACATTATTTATCGTCTTGCGCAGCATAACTATTATCGAGATGAGTCATCGAAGCGATGATCAAGGCGAATATTTACTGTAGAAATGAGATCGATTTCAGATCAGCATCCAGGGTGGTCGTCCACAACGGTCGCACATCGGCGGCGGCGGGAATGACGCCGGCCTTGGCGAAGGTGTCCGCGACCTGCTGTTGGGAGGCGATCGCCTCTTCGGTCACCGGCCCCAGCTGGGTCGGGCCGCTGCGCTCCCGGTGTTGCTGCAGATAGATTTCGGCCGGCACGCCGGTGGCCTTGGACTGGGCGGCGGCCCAGGTCTCGGCGTTGGCCTCGCCCCACTGGTAGGCCTTCTGCAGCCGGCCCAGATAGTCGACGATCGCCGCGCGGCGCGCGGCGTCATCCAGGGCCTCGCTGAGCGCCGCATGCACGAAATTGCCCGACAGTCGGCCCAGTCCCGTGGTCAGGACCCGCGCGTTGAGCCGGGCCCGCGCGATATTGCCCTGCACCCCATAGATCACCCAGGCGTCGATCGCCCCGCGCCCGAAGGCGGCCAGACCATCCTGGGGGCTCAAGGCCACGGGCTGGATGTCGGCGAAGGTCAGCCGGCTCTCGGCCAGCAGCCGCAGCAGGAAGTAATGCGAGGTGGTGGCCTTCACGAAGCCCACCCGCCGGCCCTTCAGGTCCGCGCCGGTGCGGATCGCCGAGCCGTCAGGAACCAGCACCACCTGGGAATTGACGTCAGCCCGCTGGACGGCGGCCAACCGCAGCAGCGGCGCCTTGCCCGCCGCGAAGATCGGCGGGATCTCGCTCATGGACCCGATGTCGATCGCCCGCGCGCTGATCGCCTCGGTGATCAGGTTGCCGCCCGCGAACTCGGAATAGGCGACCTTGTAGGGCGTGTCGGCGAGGCCCGCCGCCGGCAGCAGGTTCTGCACGCCGCCCTTGTAGGTCCCCACCCGCAAAGTGACGCCCGCGCCGGGGCTCTTGGCGCGGGGCGCGCAGGCGGCCAGGGCCGCAGCGCCCAGGAGCACGCCGCGCCGGGAGACATCGATTATCGAGCCCATCAGTCGAACAGGTCCGGTTCTTCCTCGGACACCACGTCCCAGTAGGGTTCGAAGGCGTAGATTCCGCCGATCTCGCTGCCCATCTGGCCAGCGGTCAGCTTGGCGATGTGGTGCTGCATGGGCCGGGTCTGGCCGGCGGCCTCGGCCAGCAATTGGGCCTGGCAGGCATTCTCCATGGCGAGGTAACGCCAGACGGCGGCCTCGACCGAATGGGCGACGGTGAGCAGGCCGTGGTTCTGCAGGATCACCGCCTTGCGATGGCCCAGCGCCTCGGCGATCTTTTCGCCCTCGCTGGTGTCGAGCACCACGCCGGAGAACTCCGTGAACAGCGCGTGGTCGTCATAGAAGGCGGCCGAGTCCTGGGTGATCGGATCGAGCAGGCGGCCGAGCGCCGACCAGGCCTTGCCATAGAGCGAATGGGAATGGGCGGCGGCGACCACGTCCGGGCGGGCCTTGTGCAGTTCCGAATGGATGGCGAAGGCGGCGCGGTTCAGGCGTGGCTTGGCGTGGGCCGGCGGCTGGACGATCTCGCCCTCATGGCTGACCAGCATCAGGTCCGAAACCGTGATCCGGCTGAAATGTACGCCTGCCGGATTGACCCAGAACTGGTCGGGGAACTCGGGGTCGCGGGCGGTGATGTGGCCGGCGCCGCCCATGTCGAAGCCGTTGCGGGCGAACAGCCGATAGCCGGCGGCCAGCCGCTGCTTGCGGTGCAGGCGCTCCTCCTCGACCGTCGCGCGCTGAGGGATCGTGGCGGGCTGAGCCGTCGTCCGCTCAGGCAGCAGGGTTTCGAGCTTGGAGGGATGCGGCGCAGGGCGGCCGTGAGGGCGGGCGAGGGGTTGGACGGTCATGGATATCTCCGGGGGTCAGTAGCCGCGCGCGGTGTCGACCACGTCGACCAGGGGCGCGCCCTGGCGGAAGCGGGCGAGATTCTCGGCGAACCGGGCGGCGAGGTTCTGGCGGGTGTCGGGGGTGTGGACCGAGGTGTGGGGCGAGAGCCGCACCCTGGGATGGCTGTAGTACCGGTGGTCGAGGGGCAGGGGCTCGGGATGGGTGACGTCGAGGCTGGCGAGCGCCACCCGACCGCTATCCAGGGCCGCGAGCAGGGCGTCGTCATCGATCAGGACGCCGCGGGCGATATTGATCAGGTGCAGGCCGGGCTTGGCCTTGGCCAGCAAGGCGGCGTTGACCAAGCGCTCAGTCTCGCGCGTCGCCGGGGCGGCCAGCACCACATAGTCCGAACGGGCGAACAGCTCCTCCAGGTCGTCCAGCTGCTCGACGCCGGGTTCCTCAATCGGTGTCCTGGACCGCCGCACGGCCAGGACGTTCAGGCCCAGGGCGCGGGCCCGGGGCGCCAGGGCCTCGCCAATGGAGCCGAAGCCCACCAGGCCCAGGGTGCGGCCGGCGACCAGGCTGATCGGCATCGGCGCCCACTGCTCGAGCCTGTCGATCCAGATCTCCGGCAGGCGCTTGGCCTGGGCGAAGATGGCGGCGAGCGCGAACTCGGCCAGGGCCACGGCGGACGCGCCGCGCGCCGAGGTGACCACCGGCCCCTCGAACAGCCAGTCCGGATAGAAGTCGATGCCGACCGAGACCAGCTGCACCCACTTGACGTCGAACGGCCAGCCGGGCGGCGGCCGCAGGGGCAGGAATCCGCCAGCCTTGCGGAAGGGCGCGGCGATCAGCACCTCGGTCTCGCGCGGCAGGCCCGACGGCGGTCCGGGTGGCACGCCGACGATCTCCACCTCCGACAGCCGTTCGGCGAAGGCGGTGTTGAAGGTCTCGTTCAGCTGGCTGGCGACGATGATCCGACCCATGGTCAGTCTTCCGCCAGACGGGTCACCGCCGGATCGGCCGCCGCCAGACTGGCGAAGGCGGCCTTGCCGGCGCCGGTCAGCACCATGTCGGCCTGGGGCGTATGGATGCGGCCGCAGAGCACGTCGCGATAGTGGCGCTGCAGCGGATTGTGCCGCGACAGTCCGGGATTGCCGGAGGCGGCGATCGCCTTCTCCACGGCGGCGATGGCGTTCTCGGTGACCAGATGCTTGACCAGTCCCCCCTGGGCCGGGCCCAGCCGGCCGGCAGCGGCGCCGTCGAGCAGCACCTTGTTCTGCAGCAGCAGGCCGTCGATCTCGCCGACCAGCTCCTGGAACCGGGGCAAGGTCGAGAGCGAGGCGCCCAGATTGGCCGGCTTGCGCGCGATCAGCCAGCGGACGAACCAGTCGCGGGCCGCATGGGCCACCGCGTCATAGATCGCCGCCGTCAGCACCGGCGACCACACCGCCATGGCCGGGTCGGGCGCCTGCGGCGCGCCCGGCGGCTTGGGGTCCAGGGCGTGATGGGCCGGGATCGGGGTGTTCTCGAACACCACGTCGTGGCTGCCGGAGGCGCGTAGGCCGGTGTGGTCCCAGGTCTCCTCGATCCGCCGACCGGGCGCGTCCTTGTGCACCAGGAAGCCGCCCACCCGGGGCGTCGCCTCGTCGGTCCGGGCCCAGACGATCATCCAGGTCAGGGCCGGAGAGCCGGTCGAATAGATCTTGCGGCCCGACAGGCTCCAGCCCTCGGCTGTGCGGCGCGCGACCGTGGCAGGCAGGCCGCCCCGGGCCGGGGTGCCGAGCTCGGGCTCGACCCGAAGGGCGTTGATCAAGGCGCCGTCGGCGATGGCGTCGCGCACCACCTGGACCTTGAGCGCCTCGGTGAAGCCGCCGCGGCCCTCAAGCGAGGCATGGAACAGGTACTGCATCAGCAGGACCAGGGCCGTGGCCGGCTCGCCCCGGGCCACAGCCTGGATCACTCGCAAGGTGGTGGGCAGGTCCGCCTCCAGCCCGCCCAGCCGCGCGGGCGCGGTCAGGGCCATGAGGCCGTGACGATGCAGGGCCTGGAAGTTCTCGAACGGGAAGCTGGCGTCGCGGTCATGGTCGGCGGCCGTGGCCGCGAAGGCTTCGGTCAGCTGCGGCAGGATCAGGTCGAGGTCGG
Source organism: Phenylobacterium aquaticum (assembly GCF_947378715.1). Taxonomy (GTDB): domain Bacteria; phylum Pseudomonadota; class Alphaproteobacteria; order Caulobacterales; family Caulobacteraceae; genus Phenylobacterium; species Phenylobacterium aquaticum_A. The sequence continues at coordinate 2,678 of NZ_CANCLE010000048.1, read as the reverse complement.
GTTGGGCGGGCGCCGTGACGGCGCGCAGGGCTGAAGGGTTCACGCCACCATCTCCCCGCTCGGAAAGGCGACCAGGGCGCCCTCGGTCGGCGCCGGTCTTCGGACCGGAACCTCAACGCCCAGATGGCCGAGCAGCCGGGTGCGGATGGCGTGGAAGGCGGCGTCGGGGTCACGGGGCCGGGGCAGGTCGATCCGCTCCTCGGCCGCGATGCGGCCCTCGTTCAGCACCAGCACCCGGTCGGCCAGGGTGATGGCCTCGTCCACGTCGTGGGTGACCAGCAGGACGGCCGGGGTGTGCTTGCGCCACAGGGCCAGGACCAGGCCATGCATGCGGATGCGGGTCAGGGCGTCGAGCGCGGCGAAGGGCTCGTCGAGCAGCAGCAGGCCAGGTTCGCGGACCAGGGCCCGGGCCAGGGCCACGCGCTGGGCCTCGCCGCCGGACAGCGTCGCAGGCCAGGCGTCGAGCCGGTGGCTCAGCTGCACCTCAGCCAGGGCCGCCTCGGCGCGGTCGCGGACATTGGCGCCGGACAGGCCCAGGGCGACATTGCGCCAGACCGTCTTCCAGGGCAGCAGCCGCGGGTCCTGGAAGACGATGGCCTTGGCCGCCGGCGTGACCACCGTCTGGCCGTCAGCCGGATCCAGGCCCGCCAGGGTGCGCAGCAGGGTGGTCTTGCCCGACCCGCTGCGGCCCAGCAAGGCGACGAACTCGCCCTGGCCGATGTCGATGTCCAGGTCACGCAGGACGGTGGTCTGGCCGAAGCGCCGCGTGAAGTCGCGGATCCGGACCGCCGGTGGGGGCGAGGCGGCTGGCGGGTGCGGGGTGACGTGGAGGGGTTGCGACACGGGGTCGGCCTTTCCGAGATTCAGGACGTGATGAAGGAAGGACGCCAGGCGAGCGCCCGGGTCTCGAGGCTGCGCACGATCTGGTCGGCGGCGAGCCCCAGGGCGGCGTAGACGATCAGGCAGACGACGATGATGTCGGTGCGCATGAAGTCGCGGGCGTTGTTGATCAGATAGCCCAGGCCCGCCTGGGCGTTGATCTGCTCGGCGACCACCAGCACCAGCAGGGCTACGCCCATGGCGTAGCGCAGGCCGACCAGGAACGAGGGCAGGGCGCCCGGCAGGATCACATGGAGGATCAGGTCCAGACCCTTGAGGCCGAAGCTGCGGGCCGCCTCTATCAGCCGGGCGTCGACGCCGCGCACGCCAGCGAACAGGTTCAGGTAGATCGGGAAGGTGGTCCCCACCGCGATCAGGGTGATCTTCGGCGCCTCGCCGATGCCGAACCAGACGATGAACAGGGGGGTAAGCGCGAGACTGGGGATGGTGCGCTTGATCTGCATCAGCGGGTCGATGGCGGTCTCGCCCTGCCGGGACAGACCGGCCGCCAGGGCGAGCGTCACGCCGACGATCAGGCCGATGGCGAGACCCGCCGAGGCTCGCGCCAGCGAGACCACCAGATTGCGCGGCAGCTCGCCGCTGATCGTCATCTCCCACAGGGTGGCCAGCACGGTCGAGGGCGCGGCCAGGATCCGGGGCGGAATGGCCACGGTGCGCGAGCCCAGTTCCCACAGCAGCAACAGCAGGACGGGCGACAGCCACCGCGCCCGGCTCAACTGAAGGCGGGGCAGTCTCGGTCCGATAGGTTTTCTATCTATCGTCAATAGGGACACTGCAAGACCTCCGAGCCTTTGCGCGCCAAGGAAAATTGCGCTTTGCCTTTCCGGAGAAAGCCTTCTAATTCCTATCAACTCAATAGAGTTATCTTGAAGCGACCCATTAGAGGTTCTCATAGTTGGACATGCCCGTATGGCCGTGAATCTACCCACCGAGCTGCTGCGCAGCTTTGCCGCGATCGTCGACTCCGGCTCCATGCTGCGGGCGACGGAGCGGGTGTTCGTCACCCAGTCGGCCCTCAGCCTGCAGATGAAGCGCCTGGAGGAGACGGTGCAGACGCCGCTGTTCCACCGCGACGGCCGCCGGCTGGTCCTGACCCCCACCGGCGAGACCCTGCTGGCCTTTGCGCGCGACATCCTGGCGATGAATGACCGCGCGGTGGCGGCGGTCACCGGCGACGCCCTGGCCGGCCCGGCTCGGGTGGGTCTCGTCCAGGACTTCGCCGAAACCCTGCTGTCGGGGGTGCTGTCGCAGTTCGCCCAGCTGAACCCCGACGCCCAGCTGCAGATCCGGGTCGGCGGCTCCCAGGAGCTGATCGACCTGCTGAACACCGACCGTCTCGATATCGTGCTCTGCATGGGGGCCAGCGACGACCAGGCCGCGATCCGCACGGCGCCGACCATCTGGCTGGGGGATGACGCCCTGCTGGCGCAGGAGGTCCTGCCGATCGCCGTGCTCGAACGCCCCTGCCGGTTCCGCGACGCGGCGCTGTCGGCGCTCGACGCGTCGGGGCGTCCCTATCGGGTGGTGCTGGAGACCCCCAGCCTGTCGGTCCTGCGCGCCGCCGTGAACTCGGGCCTGGGCATCACCTGCCGAACCGAGCTCTTCAGCACGCGGCGGCTCGGCGAGGCCGAGGCGGCCAGCCTGCCCGACCTGCCCGGCGTCGCCTATGTGCGCCACGTGCGGGCCAAGCCGCATCCCACCATCGCGCGCCTCGCGGAGCTGATCCGCACGGCCGTGCTCGATCTCCAGACCCCGGCGGCCGCATGATCCGGCGCCCC